>NZ_JBVIWC010000047.1:0-42371 GCF_055594965.1 Kitasatospora sp. NPDC040550
ACCCCGATCGGACGATCGAGGCCGGGGATGTCAACATATCTGGCGTTGACTTTTGGCACGCTGTTGAGTTCTCAAGGAACGGACGCTTCCTTCGGGCCGCCTTCCAGCGGGCCCTCCGGGCGCTTCGTTCTTTCGTGTTTCCAGCTTACCAGATGTTTTCCGCTCCGTTTTCCGGAGTTTCATTCATCCGATTCCCACTGGCGGGATTTCCTGCGAACTTCGTTCCGAAGCCTATCAAAGCTTTCGGAGCGTTCCGTCCGTGGGATTTGCTTCGTCGGAGGGCGCGCATTTCGTGAAACGCGCTCGCCTCGATTTCGGCGGTGTCGTAGACACTAACGCCCGGGGCCGACCGTTGTCCAGTCGGTCCCAACCGTTCAAACCTACTAGCCCACCCACACCACGTCAATGGTTTGGTCGGGATGCGAGAAGACTAGCAGGTCAGCGGCCTGTCGATCACATCGACTCAGGCCGCGACGGGCTGCAGGTCCGCCCGGTCGGCCGCATCCACATCGCCGAACTCCCCGCTCGCCGCGGCCTTCCGGCCCAGTACCAGCGCATAGGTGAGGAACGCCGCCTCCGCCACGACACCGATGGAGATCCGGGCCCAGGTCGGCAGGCCGGACGGGGTCACGAAGGCTTCGAGCACTCCGGCCACCGCCAGCACGGTCGCCAGCCCGATTCCCATGCCGATGATCGAGCGGCCCTGTTCCGCCAGCGCCACCCCGCGGGTGCGCGGGCCGGGGTCGATGAGGGTCCAGCCGAGGCGCAGGCCGAGGCCGCCGGACACGAAGACCGTGGTCAGCTCCAGCAGGCCGTGCGGGATGAGCAGGCCCAGGAAGATGTCGAGCCGTCCGGCCGAGGCCATCAGTCCGACGCCGAGGCCGAGGTTGACCACGTTGACCCACATCACGACGAGCACCGGTATGCCCAGCGCGATACCGAAGAGCAGGCACTGCACGGCGATCCAGGCGTTGTTCGTCCAGACCTGGGCGGCGAAGGAGCTGGCCGGCCGGTCCGAGTAGTACGCCTCGTACTGTCCGCCGGGGCGGGTCAGCTCGCGCAGCTCGTCCGGCGCGATCAGGCTGTTCCGGACCTCGGGGTGGGTGGCCATCCACCAGGCGATCAGCACGGTGAGGACCATCGACACCGCCGCGACCGGCATCCACCAGCGGCGCGCGCGGTACAGCGCGGCCGGGAAGCTCACCGTGTAGTAGCGGGCGACGTCCTGCCAGCCGTTGGTGCGGGCACCGGTCACCGCGCTGCGGCCCCGCGACACCAGGCCGGTCAGCCGGCCGATCAGGGCCGGGTCCGGTGCGGCGGCCTGCACCTTGGCCAGGTGGCCGGTGGCGCGCTGGTAGAGGGTGACCAGCTCGTCGGCCTCGTCCCCGTTGAGCCGGCGCCTACGGGCGAGGGCGTCCAGCCGGGCCCACTCCCCCTGGTGGGTTGCGACGAAGACGTCCAGGTCCATTCGGCGGCTCCATGGTCGGCGATGGCGCGAGGCGCGCGTGCGCGGGTCGGGCGGGTACGTGCGGACACGTGCGGGCCCAGCATGCCAGGAGCCGTCGCCGCCCCGGCCGCCGGGATCTCACTTCCCGTGCGACCACCGGGCGCCGTATGTTGGCCGCTGCGGATCAGACTGCGGAGAGCGGGCAGTGGGGGCCGGTCCAACCGCGCTCCCACCTGCTCGCATGAGCGTGAACGGACAGGTGTCTTGAGCGACCTGGTGACGGGTGAGGCGGTCGTCCTCGACCTGCAGACGGCGAAGCTTCCGAGCAGGGCGTTGGCGATCGTGCTCGACCTGCTCATCGAGTTCGCCGCCCTGTTCGTGTCGACGCTGGTGCTGAGCGTGGCCCTGTCCGACCTGGACAGCGCGGCGCTGGCCGCGACGATGCTCGGGATGACGGTCTTCTTCCTGGTCGCCCTGCCGGTGATGATCGAGACGTTCAGCCACGGTCGCTCGGTCGGCAAGGCCGCGCTCGGCCTGCGGGTGGTGCGCACCGACGGCGGCCCGGTCCGGTTCCGGCACTCGCTGGTGCGGGGGCTGGTGGGCTTCTTCGAGCTGATCGCGATAACCGGCGCCCCGGCCGTGATCACCTCCACGCTGAACTCGGACGGCAAGCGGCTCGGCGACATCTTCGCCGGGACGGTCGTGGTCCGCGAGCGCACCCCGGCCGGAGCCGGGGCCGCCGGCCCGATGCCCCCGGTGCACCCGCAGCTGCTGCACGACATGGGTCGTGAGCTGGTCGCGATGGACCTGTCCGCGGTGCCCGAGCCGCTCTGGCTGGCGATCCGTCAACTTCTCGTCCGGGTCGGCCAGTTGGAGCCCAGCGTGACCTTCCGGATGGCCACCGGGCTGGCCGAGGACCTGGCCGCCCGGATCGGGAACCCGATCCCGCCGGGGCTGCACCCGGCCGCCTACCTGGGCGCGGTGCTCACCGAACGGCAGCGCCGGGAGTGGATGCGCGCCCAGCAGCGGTTCGCGGCCGCGGCCCCCGTCCAGGCACCCGCCCCGCACCCGGCCGCCGCCCCCGTCCCCACGGCCGACGGCCGCCCCCACCGCGTCCTCGGCGTGCCCGCGGCGTACGCACCCGCGCCCGTACCGACGCCCCCGGTCCCGGTCCCGACGCCGGCCGCCCCCGCCGCCCCGTCCTTCGTCAAGCCCTCTCAGCCGACCCCGCCCGCCCCCGACGCAGGCTTCGCCCCGCCCGCCTGAGCCCGCCCGCCTGGGCCCACCCCCCCCTGAGCCCGCCCGCCCGAACCGCGCGCGCCTGAGCTGCGCCGGCCCGAGCCGAGCCCAGGCCCCGCCGCTACTCCCCCGCCGACCAGGTGTTCGGCGGCGACTGGAGCTCCTCCAGCTCGATCCCCGCCGCCGCCAGCACCACGTCCCCGGCGAGGTGCACCACCTGCTGCTCCCCCGTCTCCAGGTCCGCCACCTGGTACCGCTCGACCAGCAGCGGCCCCGAGTCCGTCCCGTGGGTGTCCACGCCCTCCAGCAGCCACCCCTGGTCGAAGGTGCGCGGCGCCAGCACCGGCTCGGTGAACGCCACCAGCCGCACCCGCGCACTCGCCCCCTCCCGCAGCCGCAGCATCCGGGCGGTGGCGACCAGGAAGCCCGGCGAGCGCCCGGCGAAGCCGTGCGCCCGGTCGTGCCCCTCCGCCGCGTGCTCGCCGCCCGGGTCGGCCGCGTCGGTGCGGACCCAGGCCACCCCGTCCACCGCACCGCCGCGCACCTGCCAGCCGCCGGCCCGCAGCTCCATCCGCAGCGGCCGGGCCCGCGAGTCCAGCGTCAGGTCGACGCTGCCGATCACCCGCCCGTCCGGCGCGTAGGTCTTGGAGACGTACCGCCACCCGGCCGCCCCGGGCGCGCAGCTGAACCGCTCCTCGCCGAGCAGCACGTGGTCATGGGTGTCATGGAGCGAGTACCGACCGTTGGGCATGCCCGAAGCCTACGCACCGGCGTCCGCTGCAACGTTCCGGGCCGGTGCCCGCATCAGAGGGTCGGGCGGCGCGGGAGACGCCGCCCCGACCACGAAAGCCGGACCACGGGAGCAGGACGACGAGAGGGGGTGCGGATGGCGAAGCAGACGCGCGACGAGGAGTTCACGGAGTACGTGGCCTCCAGGGGCGGCTGGCTGCGGAAGGTCGCCTATCTGCTGTGCGGGGACTGGCACCGGGCCGACGACCTGGTGCAGGAGACCATCACCAAGCTGTACGTGCACTGGTCCAAGGCGAGCCGGGCGGACAACCGGGACGGCTACGCCCGCCGCACACTGGTCAACACCTTCCTCGCCGAGCAGCGCACCTCCTGGTGGCGCCGCACGGTGCGGACGGACCTCGACCCGGACACCGCGGCCGCGGTCCTCGACCTGGACGCCTCGCTCGACCTGCGCCGGGCGCTCGCGGCCCTGCCGCCCCGGCAGCGGGCCACCGTCGTCCTGCGCTACTACTGCGACCTGTCGATCGACCAGGCCGCCGAGGCCCTGGGCTGTTCGGCGGGCAACGTGAAGAGCCAGAGCTCACGGGCCCTGGAGACCCTGCGCAGCAGTCTCGTCCCCGTTCCCACGACCGTGGAGAGGACCTCATGAGCATCCTCGAGAATGCTGAACTTGCCTTCCAGCTCCGTGACTTGGCCGAGGAGTCGGCCCCGCCTCCGGCCTTCGACGCCACCGTGTCCATCGCCCGGGGCCGCGCCCGGCTGCGCGCCCGGCAGGGGGCGGCGATCGGTGCGGTGGCCGTCGCGACGGCGCTCACCATCGGCATCACGGCGATGGCGCCCCGGACCGGGAACACGACACCCGCCGTGTCCCCGGCCTCCGCCACGACTGCGGCCGACCCGGACCCGTCCCCCGCCGACAAGGCCGTCGACGGTATCCCCGCACTGACCTCCGAGCTCAAGGTCGGCTGGCTGCCCGACTGGGTGGACCGCGAGCACGGTATCGGCTACTCCGCGGGCACCTTCGGTTCCAACCTCACCGCCGTCGAACCGAAGCCGGCCTACCGGCGTCTCTTCATCGTCCTCCTCGCCCCCGGCCCCGAACCGGCCCTCGGGACCCTTCCGGACGAGGCCAAGGTCCCTGCTCCCCCGATCAACGGACGGACGGCGTACTGGGTCGAGCACCCGTCCGAGCCCCGCTACGACAGCAGCGACCGGGTCCTCCGCTGGCAGACCGCCGACGGCCGGTGGGCGGTGGTCAGGGCGACGCACCTCGAGAACAAGGTCATCCCGGACGGGGACCTGATCCGGATCGCGGAGTCCGTCACGGGCGGCAGCCGGGACGTCCCGATGCCGCTCTGGCTGAGCGGGCTTCCGGTGTGGATCCGGCCGGACTCCGCCTCCGTGCTCCGCTACACGGGGTCGGTCCCCTGGGAGGCGCGGATCGCCCTCGCGGTCGACGGCAAGATCGTCACCGTCACCGCGGCCCCGGAGGGAGAGCTGAGGGACCTCCCGCCCCTCGCCCAGTGCCGGCACGAAGGCGGCCTGCAGGTCTGCGCGTCCACGGGGCCCGACATCCTGCCCCGACTCGACCCGATCGGCGGCCTGGCGGGCCTGTTGAAGCTGGCGCACGTCACCGGTGCGGACGAGAGCACCTGGACGACCAGCAACCTGCGCTGAGCCCGGACGCGCCGGTGGCCGGCACCCACGGGGGTGCCGGCCACCGGCGTCAGCGGGAACTCTCCCGCGTCGCGGAACTCACCGCATCAGTAGCGGTACTGCTCCGACTTGTACGGGCCCTCGACCGGGACGCCGATGTAGTCGGCCTGCTCCTGGCTCAGGGTGGTCAGCTTCACGCCCAGCGCGTCGAGGTGCAGGCGCGCGACCTTCTCGTCCAGGTGCTTCGGCAGCACGTAGACGCCGATCGGGTACTCCTCGGTCTTCGTGAACAGCTCGATCTGGGCGATCGTCTGGTTCGCGAAGGAGTTGGACATCACGAAGGACGGGTGGCCGGTCGCGTTGCCCAGGTTCAGCAGGCGGCCCTCGGAGAGGACGATGATGGTGCGGCCGTCGGCCTTGCGCCACTCGTGGACCTGCGGCTTGACCTCGGTCTTCACGACGCCGTCGAGCTTGGCCAGACCGGCCATGTCGATCTCGTTGTCGAAGTGGCCGATGTTGCCCACGATGGCCTGGTGCTTCATCCGGGCCATGTGCGAGGCCATGATGATGTCCTTGTTACCCGTGGTGGTGATGAAGATGTCGGCGGTCTCGACCACGTCGTCCAGGGTGGCGACCTGGTAGCCGTCCATCGCCGCCTGGAGCGCGCAGATCGGGTCGATCTCGGTGACGATGACGCGGGCGCCCTGGCCGCGCAGCGACTCGGCGCAGCCCTTGCCGACGTCGCCGTAGCCGCAGACGACGGCGACCTTGCCGCCGATCAGGACGTCGGTGGCGCGGTTGATGCCGTCGATGAGCGAGTGGCGGCAGCCGTACTTGTTGTCGAACTTCGACTTGGTGACCGAGTCGTTGACGTTGATCGCCGGGAACAGCAGCTGGCCGTCACGGTGCATCTCGTACAGGCGGTGGACACCGGTGGTGGTCTCCTCGGTCACGCCCTTGATGGTGGCGGCGACCTCGGTCCACTTGTTCGGGGTGTCCTTAAGGGTGCGGTTGAGCAGCTCCAGGATGATCCGGAACTCGTCGTTGTCCGCGGTGGACGGGTCCGGAGCGGCACCGGCCTTCTCGAACTCGACACCCTTGTGGATCAGCAGGGTGGCGTCACCGCCGTCGTCCAGGATCATGTTCGGGGTCTTGCCGTCGGGCCAGGTCAGCGCCTGCTCGGTGCACCACCAGTACTCCTCCAGGGTCTCGCCCTTCCAGGCGAAGACCGGCACGCCC
Source organism: Kitasatospora sp. NPDC040550 (assembly GCF_055594965.1). Classification (NCBI taxonomy): domain Bacteria; kingdom Bacillati; phylum Actinomycetota; class Actinomycetes; order Kitasatosporales; family Streptomycetaceae; genus Kitasatospora; species Kitasatospora sp. NPDC040550. The sequence goes on from NZ_JBVIWC010000047.1 coordinate 6,332, forward strand.
TGGGGGTTCTCCGGGGTGCCCTCCGGGCCGACCGCGATGGCGGCGGCCGCGTGGTCCTGGGTGGAGAAGATGTTGCAGGAGCACCAGCGGACCTCGGCACCGAGCGCCGTCAGGGTCTCGATCAGCACCGCGGTCTGGACGGTCATGTGCAGCGAGCCGGTGATCCGGGCGCCGGCCAGCGGCTGCGCGGCGGCGTACTCGGCGCGGATGGACATGAGGCCGGGCATCTCGTGCTCGGCCAGCTGGATCTCCTTGCGGCCGAACGGCGCCAGGGAAAGGTCGGCGACCTTGAAGTCACCGGTGATGTCGGTCGACATGCGTCTGCTCCTCGCTGATGGGGTGGGGCACGGGCCGAGGTCCGGATGTGCGATGCGCATGGCGGGCCGTACGGGTGCACGGCTACGCCGGAGCCACCGGATCCCGCGGTGGCGGACCGGCTCCCTGCTGCGCAGCACAAACCGTCGGAGGACCTCTCTCCCTCGACCGGCGCACACCCTACGGGCGCGGACCGCCGATCGACCGCCATCAGCAGCGACGTTCTGGCTCTGGTGACGAATCTACACCGATGGCCCCATCGGGCGTCCGCGGATGACTGATTTGGGCCGCCGGATCCGGCCGTCGCCCGACCGCCCCGCCGGACGCCCGTCAGTGCGCGGCGCCCGGCCCGGGGCCGCCCGGGGTGGCCGCCGGGTCCTCGCCCGCGGCGGCCTTCTCGGCGCTGTAGACGTCCGGTTCCAGGTAGATCGCGCGGGCGATCGGGACGGCGGCGCGGACCCGCTCCTCGGCCGCGTCGATGGCCCGCGCCACCCGGTCGGCGCTGTCCTCCGCGTTGACAGCGATCTTGGCGGCGACCAGCAGCTCCTCCGGGCCGAGGTGCAGGGTGCGCATGTGGATCACCCCGGTGACCGCCTCGCCGTCCACCAGGGCGGCGCGGATCCGCCGCACCGAGTCCTTGTCGGCGGACTCGCCGAGCAGCAGCGACTTGGTCTCCAGCGCGAGCACCACCGCGATCACCACCAGCAGCACGCCGATGCACAGGGTGCCGACGCCGTCCCAGACGCCGTCGCCGGTGATCACGGTGAGCGAGACGCCGAGCAGCGCGAGCACCAGGCCGATCAGTGCGCCGGTGTCCTCTAGCAGCACCACGGGCAGCTCCGGCGCCTTGGCGGTGCGGATGTACTGCACCCAGCCCTGGCCGCCCTTGGCCTTGGCGGACTCGCGCACCGCGGTCAGGAAGGACCAGCCCTCCATCGCGACGGCGAAGACCAGCACGCCCACCGCCCAGCCCCAGGAGTCCAGCGCCTCGGGGTGGTTGACCTTGTGCCAGCCCTCGTAGACCGCGAACAGGCCGCCGACGCTGAACAGCACGATCGCCACCAGGAAGCCGTACACGTAGCGCTCGCGCCCGTACCCGAACGGGTGCTCCTCGTCCGCCGCCCGGCGCGCCCGCTTGCCGCCGATCAGCAGCAGCACCTGGTTGCCGGAGTCGGCCACCGAGTGCACGCCCTCGGCCAGCATCGAGGAGGAGCCGGTGAAGCCGAAGGCGGTGAACTTGGCCGCCGCGATCGCCAGGTTGGCGGACAGCGCCGCGACCAGTGCCTTCGTCCCGCCCTCTGTGCTCATGGGCAGAGACTAGCGGCCTCAGGACTGCGCGGCGGCCAGCCCCAGGTAGACGGCGGCGAAGTCGGTCAGCGCGATCAGGTCGGCCAGCGCGTGCAGCGGGTCCGCGAGGGTGCTCGCGTACTCGGTGAGCCGTACGTCGTGGGCGGCGGCCAGCCGGTGGGCGCGGCGCACGCCGAAGCTGCGCGGTCGTTCGTCGTCCTCGGGCACCTCGGCGGGGCCGTCCTGCTCCTGCGCCGGGTCCGGCGTGCCCGTCCCGGGGACGTGCCGCAGCAGCAGCACCTGGAGGTGCAGCGGGTCGGGCTCCTCGACCCGGTCGCGGAAGAAGTCGTCCGGGTCAGCGCCCGCGCCCAACTGGCCGGTGAACATGCCGCGGTGGACGGTGAGCGCCTGCGGCAGCAGGCCGGTCAGGGCCGGGCGGCCGGCCCGCTCGGCGAGCTGGGCGGCGAACCGGCCGGCGGCGGCGCCGGCGACCGGGCCCTCGGCCCACAGCAGCGGGACCGTCCCGGCCAGCCGCGCGGCCAGGCCCTTGGCCGGGTTGGTGTACGCGGCGGCGTCCGGGCGGCAGCGCACGGCGGCGGTGTCCAGCAGGTCGGCGACGGCCGGCAGCGCGTCGTAGGGCAGCTGGGTGAGGCCGAGCTTCTGGGCGAGCGCCAGCAGCGGGGTCAGGTGGGACCACAGCGCGGCCGGGTCCTCGGCCGGCAGGTCCGGCTCGGCGGCCGGTGCGGCGGGCAGGCCCTCGTCGGGCAGCACCGTGCCGATGTAGGGCAGCGGCAGCGCGCGCACCTGCAGCGCGGCCTCGGCCAGCGGGCTGCCGGGCGGGGCGGTGACGACGACGGAGCAGCCGCGGGCGTAGGCCTGCTCGGCGAGGCCGATCAGGCCCTGCTCGCCGCCGTCGGCGGAGCTGATCACCAGCAGGTCGAGCGGTCCGGCCCAGCCGGGCAGCTGCCAGCCGAGCCCGGCTGTGAAGGCGGGCGGGGCGCCGGCCCGGTCGGCGCGCGGGGCGACGGCCTCGGTCGGCGGCAGCGGGACGACGAGGGTGGCGGTCCCGGCCAGCGCGGCGAGGATCTCGGCGGCGGTCAGGGCGCTGCCGTGCCCGGCGACCAGGACGGCGCGCGGGCGGCCGTCGGGGCGCAGCCGGTCGAGGCCGGCCGCGTCGGCCTGCCGCAGCGCGGTGCGGACCCGGGCGCCGGCGCCGGCCAGGGCCAGCAGGGCGCGGTCGTGGTCGGCGCGCTGGAGGGCGGCCGGGTCGTCGAGCAGGGTGTCGTCGAGCATGCGGCGGGCCTCCGGCTGTCCTGTGGTCGGCGGGCGCGGGTGGGGCGTCGGCCCCGGGGCGGGTGGACCCGCCCCCCAGGATCAGGCCGGGCGGCGGGCCTCGTCCACCAGGAGGACCGGAATGCCCTCGCGGACCGGGTACGCGAGGCCGCAGTCCGCGCCGGTGCAGATCAGCTCGGGCTGCTCCTCGGTGCCGCCCTCGGCGAGCGCGGCCCGGCACTGCGGGCAGACCAGGATCTCCAGCAGGAAGGATTCGAGCTTCATGGGGGCTCTCCAAAGTTCGGTGGTGGCACGGAGGTGCCCCGGCCGATAGGCAACCCTACCGGCCGGGGCACGGTGCGCTCCGGTCAGGCGCGGTCCGGTCAGGCGCGCACGAGGGCCAGCACGCCGTCGCGCAGTTCGGCCATCCGCGCCGGGTCCTTGGCCTCGACGTTCAGGCGCAGCAGCGGCTCGGTGTTGGAGGCGCGCAGGTTGAACCACCAGTCCGGGCCGGCCACGGTGAGGCCGTCCAGCTCGTCCACCGTGGTGCCCTCCAGGCCGGCGTAGGCGGCGCGGACGGCGGCGGTGCTGGCGGCCTGGTCGGCGACGGTGCTGTTGATCTCGCCGGAGGCGGCGTAGCGGTCGTACTCGGCGGTCAGCTCGGAGAGGGTGCCCGGCTGCCCGCCGAGCGCGGCCAGCACGTGCAGCGCGGCCAGCATGCCGGTGTCGGCGCGCCAGAAGTCGCGGAAGTAGTAGTGGGCGGAGTGCTCGCCGCCGAAGACGGCGTCGGTGACGGCCATCTCCTGCTTGATGAAGGAGTGGCCGACCCGGGTGCGCACCGGGGTGGCGCCGAGCTCGCGGACCACCTCGGGGACGGTCCAGGAGGTGATCAGGTTGTGGATGACGGTCGGCTCGGCCTCGCCGGCAGCCTGGGCGCGGGCGATCTCGCGGGCGGCGACCAGGGCGGTGATCGCGGACGGGGAGACCGGCTCGCCGCGCTCGTCGACGACGAAGCAGCGGTCGGCGTCGCCGTCGAAGGCCAGGCCGATGTCGGCGCCGACCTTGCGGACCTCGGCCTGGAGGTCGACCAGGTTCTTCGGGTCGAGCGGGTTGGCCTCGTGGTTGGGGAAGGTGCCGTCCAGCTCGAAGTACATCGGGACGAGCTCGATCGGCAGGCCGTCGAAGACGGTCGGCACGGTGTGGCCGCCCATGCCGTTGCCGGCGTCCACGGCGACCTTCAGCGGGCGGATCGCGCTGAGGTCGACCAGGCCCAGCAGGTGGTCGGCGTAGCCGCGCAGGGTGTCCTGGGCGGAGAGCCCGCCGGGCTTCACGTCCTTGGCCGGGACGGTGACGGTGTCGTCCTCGGCGGTCCAGGACTCGACCAGCTCGCGGATCTCGGACAGGCCGGTGTCCTGGCCGACCGGGGCGGCGCCGGCCCGGCACAGCTTGATGCCGTTGTACTGGGCCGGGTTGTGGCTGGCGGTGAACATCGCGCCGGGCAGGTCGAGCTTGCCGCTGGCGTAGTAGAGCTGGTCGGTCGAGCAGAGGCCGATCTCGACCACGTCGGCGCCGTAGGCCGCGGCGCCCTCGGCGAAGGCCCGGCTCAGCGACGGCGAGGAGGGGCGCATGTCGTGCCCGACCACGATCGCGGTCGCCCCGGTGACCTGCACGAACGCGGCGCCGAAGGCCCGGGACAGGCTCTCGTCCCACTGGTCCGGGACGACACCTCGGACGTCGTACGCCTTCACGAGCTGCTTGAGGTCGCGCACTGCGGCTCCACCCTGGTTCTGTGCTGATCGATACGTCGGGCCACCGACGCGTCCGGTCGACGGATCGCGGTGGTGTCAGACGGGCAGCGTACCCGGGCCGGGCGGACGCACCGTGCGGGGCGAGGTCCTAGTTGTCCGGCGAGCGCAGGACCCGGAGGTGGCCGCGGCGGCCGCCCTCGGTGGACTCGCCCTCGGGGCCGCGGCCTTGACGGGGGGTCTGCGGGCGGGCGGCCTCGCGGACGGCGTTGGCGAGGGCCTCCAGGTCGTCGCTGCTGCGGCGCAGCGGTCCGGCCTCGGCGGCGAGCCGGACGACCTCCCAGCCGCGCGGGGCGGTGAGCCGCTCGGCGTGCTCGGCGCACAGGTCGTAGCAGTGCGGCTCGGCGTAGGTGGCGAGCGGGCCCAGTACGGCGGTGGAGTCCGCGTAGACGTACGTCAGCGTCGCGACGGCCGGTCGGCCGCACGCGGTCCGCGAACAACGACGTACAGAGCTCACGAGGGTGGACGGTACCGCACTCCCCGCCGGGGAGCGAAGACCGCCTGTCCGGCGGGGGTGCCGTGTCGCGGTCCGGGTGCCCGCCGGCGCCCGCTCACCGGGGCTCCGCCGGGCCGTGGGGGCGCCCCGGGCGCGCCGCCCGGCTCCTGTCGCGCGGCTCGCTCCGGCCGCTCGGGCACGCGCCGTCGCACCGGCGATTCCCCCGTCGGAGTGGTCCACTTCCGACCCGCCAAGGACTACTCTCGGCAGTGATATGGACAGCTCCGCACCGCAGTCATCGACAGGCCCCTCGCGCCGCCCCCGGCACCGCGACCGGCACGGCAGGGGGCTGCGCGGCCCGCTGGCCCCGCCCCAGGTGCCGATCTCGCTCACCCGCTCCGAACTGTTCGACGACTACGTGCGCGAGTCGGTGGAACGGCTGGAGCGGCGGTGGCCGCAGCTGATCGAGGTGGAGTTCGCCGTGCAGGAGGTGCCGCTGCACGAGCCGGACGGCGCCGACACCGAGGACGGCGTGCCGCTGGGCCGGGTGTCGCCGGGCCAGAAGGGCCACAAGAGCCAGATCGTGGTGTACCGGCGGCCGGTGGAGATCCGGGCGAAGACCCGGGAGGACCGGGCGGCGCTGGTGCACGAGATCCTGATCGAGCAGGTGGCCGAGCTGCTGGGGCTGTCGCCGGACGCGATCGACCCGCGCTACGACGAGGATTGACCTTCCGGGGCCCCGCGGGGCCCCGGAAGGGTTGTTCAGCGCAGCACCACGCCCGGGTCCTGGGTGGCCTGCGGGACCTGCACGGTGCTGTGGTCGTCCCGCAGTGCCTGGACGGTGAACATCGGCACGTCCTTGGCGGGCAGCGAGAGCATCCGGGCGGCGACCACCGGGCCGCCGGACTCGGTCTCCACGGTGACCGCGAAGACGCCGTTCAGCCCGGCGGGCTCGGGTGCCGGGATGGCGACCGTCCCGCCGGCCGGGAGCTGGACCTCCTTGGTCGCCGGGGTGCCGCCGCCGCTGCCGGCCGAGCCGGTGACCTTGACGGTGGCCGCGTCGCCGGCGGAGGTCAGGAAGATCGTCGAGGCGCCGGCCCGGTTGTCGGCGACGGTGGCGCGGGCGCCGACCGGGGCGCTGCCGGTGAGCCAGGCCGCGTCGCTCTTGCCGTTGCCGCCCGTGCGGTCGACCCGCAGGCCGGCCACGATCTTGGTGGGGTGCCGGTCGTCGGTGGGCGACAGCCGCAGCCCGGCGACCTCCTCCCGGGTGACCTTGCCGAGGTCGACGGCGGCCACCATGCCCGCCTTGACGTGGATCGACTCGTTGCCGGCCGGGGTGAACCAGCCGTTCTTGCCGGACAGCTGGATCTTGAGGTCGGCGTCGTCCTCCGGCGGCGCCCAGACCACCAGCCGGGCCGCGGTGGTGTCGGCGGGCAGGCCGGGCAGCACCTGGGTGGCGGCCGGCTCGGCCGAGGCGGGGACCCAGTCGGCACCCTTGGCGCCGTCGGCGGCGTGCAGCGCGGCGCTGATCCGCCCGGAGCGCACCACCACGTGCACGGCGAGGTCGGTGACGGCGCCCTTGCTGATCGTCGACAGCAGGACGGACTGCGAGCTGCCGGGGGCGACGGTGATGCCGTTGGCGGCGTCGTTGTCGATCAGGCCCTTGTCTCCGTACAGCTTGATGTCGACCACCGCGGCGGAGGACTCGGGGTTGACCAGGCTGACGTAGTCGACCCGGTCGCCGGCCGTGCTGGCCCCGGCGAACCAGAAGCTGGTGCTCTCCGGGGTGCAGGTCAGGCCGGACAGGCCGGTGCCGCGCTGCTCGGTGACCACGGTGGTCTGGGTGACGGTGAAGCCGGGGGCGAGCGCGCCGGTGGCGACCGCCCCGGTGCCGGGCGCGGCGTCGCCGTTGCTGGCCGGGCCGGTGGCCGGGGTGCCGGGCTTGCTCAGGGTCAGCTTGGCGTCTGCGGGCGCGGCGTTCTTGTCCGGGACCGGGGTGGCCGGGGCGCCGGAGCCGCTCGGGGCCGCGCTCGGCGCGGCGGTCGGCGATCCGCTGGGCGCCGGGGCCGCGCTCGGCGGGGTGGCCGGGGCCGCCTGCTCGGAGAGCCAGCCGGCGCCGCCGGTGGCCGAGCCGGTGCCGGGCGGGGTGTAGGCGGTGAGCGTGGTCGAACCGGTCAGGCCCTGGAAGGGCTGCGGGCAGACCGCCGCCGTCCGCTCGACCTGCGCGGTGCTCGGGGCGGCCCCGCCGTCCGCCTTGGCCGGGCCGGCCGGCGGGCGCACCTCGGCGATCCCGAACACGGCCGCCAGCACCACGGCCGCGGCCAGCAGGGACTGGGTGGTCTTCCCCGCGGACCGGCCGGGGGCCGTCCCCGGCGCGCCGGCGGGCTCCGCGGCCCCGGCCGGAGCGGCGGCGGGCTCGACGGGCTGCTCGGCCCGGGCGGCGGACTTCTTCCCGAATGCGGGCTTCTTCATGGCGGGTCAGCTCCCCGATCCGTGCTGGTGGGGGCTGTAGTTCCCGGAAGGGTGACCGGTGCCGCCCGGTTCGTTGGGGTCGTAGTACGGCTCGCCCTGCTGCTGGCCCGGCAGCCAGGTCTGCTGGGGCTGCCCGGGCTGCTGCTGGTAGGGGTCGTAGCCGTACTGCTCCTGCGGGTACTGCTCGTACCCCTGCTGGTCGTACCCCTGCTGCGGGTAGCCCTGCTGGTGGCCGTCGTACCCGTGGCCCTCGTAGCCCTGGGTGGTGTACGGCCCGGCCACCGGCTGCTGGGCCGCGTACTGGTCGTAGCTGTACGGGTCGGCCTGCTGGTACGTCTGGTACGGGTCGGTGTACGGCTCGGCCTCCTGGACGGCGGCGGCCGCCTGGACCGCCCCGGTCACCGGCACGCCGGTGGGCTGCGCCGGGATCGCGCCCGGCGGGCCGTCGTACACCCCGGGCTCCTCGGCGCCGGGCTCGCCGCCCTCGCCCCGCTCGGCCATCCGGCGGGCCCGGCGGCTGCCGGGGGCGGGGGTCTGCGCCTGGGCGGCGGCCAGCGCGGCGGCGGCGACCACCTCCTCGGGCAGGTCGTCGTCCTTGTGGCTGCGGCGGCCGGGCAGGGCCAGCACCAGGATGGTGAGGCCGACCAGGACCTGGGCCCAGATCCAGCCGGTGTGGACGAGGCTGCCCTCGCGGGTGACGCTCAGCTTGCCGCCGGCGGCCGGGAGCTTGAAGCCCTGCGCCCAGCCGTCGACCGTGGTGGGCTCCAGGGCGGTGCCGTCCACGGTGGCCTTCCACTCGGGGGCGGCGGCCTCGGCCAGTCGCAGCACCCGGCCGTCCGGGCCGGCCGGGACGGTGGTGGCGAGGTCGCGCTCGCCGGACGGGACGACCACCGGGTTGGCACCCGGGGCGGTGATCACCGCGCGCACCGCGGGCGCGCCGTTGACCTGCCAGAGCGCGGCGTCGCCGTCCTGGTTGGCCTTCACCAGGCCGGGGGTGGTGTCCAGGACGTCCTTGAACGCGTCCACGGCCTGCCGCTCGACCAGCACGTAGGCGATGCCGTAGCCGGCCAGGGCGTTCGCCTGGTCGGCACCGGAGCCGGCCAGCAGGCTGCCGACCATCCGGTCCAGGCCGCCCTGGGTGCCGGTGGCCGGGTCGACGGTGGACTCGGCCTGGCCGAGGGTCAGGCCGGCGCCGCGCACCACGGTGTAGCGGACGGCGCCCTTCTGGCCGGTGACCACGAGGGTGCGGGAGCGGTCGCTGGTACCGGCCTCCTCGGCGATGAAGGCGGGCACCTGGCCGGCCGCGGCCCGGTGCAGCGGGCCGCCGGCGCCGGTCAGCGCCCACCACAGGCCGGTGCCCAGCGGGGCCAGCACGGCGGCGGCCACCACCAGGGCGGCCACCGGCTGGCGCCAGCCGAAGGCGATCCCGGCGACCCGGGTGTTGGCGCCGTCGGCGCCGATCGCGGCGGCGGCGAGCAGGGCGATCCCGGCGATCAGGGTGGCCGGGCCGGCCCAGGCGGGCACCGGCTGGCCGCCGGAGGCCGGGGTGACGGAGGTGCCCGCCACCGCGACCGCGAAGACCAGCCCGGCACCGGCCGCGCCCCAGGCGGCGAGCACCGCGCGGCGGCGGTCGGCGCGCAGCAGCGCGGCCAGCGCGGCCAGGACGACACCGGTGGAGAGCCAGACCGGCGGCACCCCGGCGCCGCCGGGGTTGACCAGCAGCAGGCCGGCCGCGCTCGCCCCGGCGCCGTGCAGTCCGGGCAGCCCGGCCTCCAGCAGCAGCCACTGCGGGTGCGACAGCACCTTCAACGACCAGGGGGCGAGCACCGCGACCGGCACCGCGAGGATCACCAGGACGCGCAGGCCGAGCAGCCGCAGCGCCGTGCCGCCGGAGCCGAGGGCGCCGCCGCGCAGCACCGCGAAGACCAGCACGGCCAGGCAGAGCGGTACCGCGAGCGCCCAGGTCAGCGGGACGAAGGCGGTGGCCAGGGTGAGCAGCAGGACGGTCATCCAGACCGGCCGCCAGCCGGGGCGGGCGCCCTTGGCGGCGCTCTCCTGGCGGATGCCCAGGCCGGCCGCGATCGCGGCGGCGCGGGCCAGCGGCGGCAGCAGCACGGCGAGGACGGCGGTGCCGATCCGGCCCTGGGCGAGCGCGCCGGTGGCGGCGGGCAGCAGCGCGTAGGTGGCGCTGGCCCAGGCGCGGACCAGCTTGGAGTCCAGCAGCGGCCGGGAGACCAGGTAGGCGCTGACCGCGGCGAGCGGGACGGTGAGCACGACCAGCAGGGTGAGCGCGAGGTCGGCGTGGCCGAACAGCAGCCAGGAGAGCACCGAGAGCACGCCGAGGTACGGCGGTGCGGCGGCGGCCGAGCCGGTGCCGACCGGGTGCCAGGCGTCCGCGTACATCGCCCACAGGCCGCCCGCGCCGTCGGAGGCGGGCAGCAGGGCGCCGCCGAACAGCTCACCGCTGCCGAACAGGCTGCGGCAGGCGACCAGGGCGAACACCAGCAGGGCGGCGAACAGCACCGGCGCGGGGCGCCGGGCCAGCTTCTTGATCAGCGCGAACTGCTCGACGACGAGGTCCTCGCCGTCCTCGTCGCCGCCGGCCTCGACCGAGCCGTGCCGGCTGCCGGTGTCGTCGCCGCCCCCTATCCCGAGCGAGCCGATGACGCCCTCGACGGCCAGCCGGGTGGTGGCGCCGGGCGCCGGGAAGAGCGTGCGGTCGTCCAGGGCGTCCGCGGCGCGGGTCCGGGCACGGTGTTTGCGCGCGGCCAACAGCCGTGGGAAGCGGACGAGTTCGTGGCCGAGGCCGGCCAGTTCGTCGACCGCCTGGCGCGGGTCCTTGCCGAGCAGGTTGGTGACGGCCCGCACCAGGGTGCCGAGCACCAGGCGCAGCAGCACGTACGGGAAGAGCGCGCCCTTGCAGTTGGCGAGCAGGGTGTAGACGGCGCCGGACTTGTCCACCCGGTGCGGGTGGGAGGGGCCGCAGTCGATCGCGCGGCGCTCGCGGCTGGCCGCCTCGGCGTGCCGCAGCACGGCGTCGGGGGCGACCACCACGCGGTGGCCGGCGGCGTTGACCCGCCAGCAGAAGTCGGTGTCGTCCCGCATCAGCGGGAGGGCCCGGTCGAAGCCGCCGAGCTCCTCGAAGACGTCCCGGCGCACCAGCATGCCCGCACTGGAGACGGCGAGCACCGGGCGGACCTGGTCGTGCTGGCCCTGGTCCTGCTCGCGGCGGTCGAGGCCGGTCCAGCGGCGGCCGGAGCGGGCGATGGTGACGCCGATCTCCAGCAGCTGGCGGCGGTCGTACCAGCTGCGCAGCTTGGGGCCGACGACGCCGGCGCTGGGGGTGGAGTCGGCGACCTGGAGGAGCCGGCGCAGCGCGTCGGTCTGCGGCTCGCAGTCGTCGTGCAGCAGCCAGAGCCACTCGACCGGCTGGGTCTCGCGCGGGCCGCCGCGGCCGAGGTCGTCCTCCTGGGCGAGCGGGTCGCCGTAGTCGTCCCAGCCGCCGGTGACCGGGTCGTAGCCGGAGGGGTCGAGCCGGTACGGGAGGTCCTCCGGGCGCAGGGGCGCGCTGCTCGCGACGGCCTCGGCGACGGCGGTGCCGAAGCCGGCCCGGCGGCCGAGCATCAGCGGGCCGCTGTCGGGCAGCCAGTCGGCCAGGGTGTCGGCGAGCAGCTGCGGGGAGTTGTCGGTGGATCCGGTGTCGACCGCGAGGATCCGCTGGACCTGGCGGTCCTGGCCGAGCAGTCCGGCCAGGGCCTGCGGCAGCCAGCGGGCGCCGTCGTGCGAGACGATCACCGCGGTGACCAGGTGGCGCGGGTAGGCGGGCGGCCTGGAAGCGGTGAAGCCGCTCTGGTGGCTGTAGACGGTCATCGAGTGCGCGGGCCCCAGTTCTCGGTGGACACAGCCGGTGAACGGCAACCGGATGGCGCACCACACTAACGGCTCCGGATGGCCGCTTCGTGCCCGGTGCCGGTGCGGAGGCGGTGAAGAAGGGGACCCGGGATCGGCAAGAACCGCTCCGGGAACACGAAAGCGCCCCACCGTCGCGGTGAGGCGCTCGTACAGCTGTGCGGCCGTCCGCCGGTGGCGGAGGGTCAGCGGAATCGGTCGGGGCCGCCCCGGTCAGACGGCGCTCTTCTTGAGCCGGCGGCGCTCGCGCTCGGAGAGGCCGCCCCAGATGCCGAAACGCTCGTCATTGGCGAGGGCGTACTCCAGGCACTCCGAGCGGACCTCGCAGGCGAGGCAGACCTTCTTCGCCTCGCGGGTCGAGCCGCCCTTCTCGGGAAAGAAGGACTCCGGGTCGGTCTGGGCGCACAACGCGCGCTCCTGCCAGCCGAGTTCCTCCTCTTCCTCCGCGATGCCGTCCCCGATCAACAGCTCAAAGAGCTCGCTCATGTGGCGCGCCTCCTCTGCCCCTACTTGGCGTCCCCGTGGTTGCCGTTGCCTCGTGCGGCTGACGACACGAGTGAAATTACAGTTGCGTCACTCTGGCCCAGTCAAGCCGAGCTCTGGTATTGAGGCCGGGATTCACTCCCTGGCACCAAGCCGTTACGAATAGTGTACATATCCGGACACATCAGACTTTCGATCCGAAAGCCCCGGGCGACATCGAAACGCCCGCAATCACTCGCGGAATGACGCTCGGTCACCGTGACAGGCCGGTCATCGGCCTGCCTTCCCGGCGATCTTCCCATCGAAACATAGAGAGTGATGAATCACCCCATCCGGGCAAGATCCGGACCTAATCCACTCGAATGCCGCATCCTTCGGTTTGACACCGCCCCAGGCGATGCGGTCTCCTTTCCCCCATGTCAGAGTTCGCCAGCCCCCGGAGCGGTTCCACGCTCCGCCGTGCCGTGAACTCCTGTTGTCGCCTCTGTTCCTGCTGTATCTAGGCGCCCGCGTCCCACCGCGCGCCGCCCAGGAAGCACAGAGGCCGCCCGCGACTCCCGCCCCAGGACATCCCGGATCCGGCTGCTCCCCGACCAGCCGAGCCATCCGAGGACGACTCCCGTGCGCATGATCCGCATCCGCAAGCGGAACCGCGACCGCAACAAGCACGCCCGCCGCGGCCTCGCCGCCACCCACGCCCCCCGCCGCGACCACCGGCACCGCTGGGCCGACGGCCTCAGCGACGTCTCCATCGCCGGCGACCCGCTCGCCTTCCCGCACCTCGCCCGCACCGACCTGCCCGGCCACCCCACCACCGTCGCCGGGTACGCCCGGCTGGTCCGCGAGATCGCCGCCGACCGCTCCCGCTGGGAACCGCTGGTCCGCTACGACGCGCTCACCCGCTGGTACGCCCGCCTGGAGACCGGCCCCGGCTACGAGGTCTGGCTGCTCAGCTGGCTGCCCGGCCAGAGCAGCGGCTTCCACGACCACGGCGAGTCCTCCGGCGTGATGACCGTCGTCCGGGGCGAACTGACCGAACGCTCGCTCACCCTCCCCCAGCCTTCGGCCGGGGGGACCCCCAGCGGCTCGGCCGCCCGCACCCTGCGCCCCGGCGGGCAGCGGGTGTTCTCCTCCGGCTACCTGCACGAGGTGGTCAACGGCGCACTCGAACCCGCCGTCTCCATCCACCTCTACGCCCCGGGCCTGACCGCGATGAACCAGTACGGCACCGCCACCGCCGTCCCGGAGCAGCACGCGCACGCGGCGGAGTCCGAGCGGCGTTGACCGAGGCCTGACGAAGAGTCCGACCGTGGCAGGATGACCCCATGCGCATCGTGGCACTGGCAGGCGGGATCGGCGGGGCGCGCTTCCTGCGCGGACTCCTCGCGGCGGTCGGACCGCAGGACGAGATCACCGTCATCGGCAACACCGGCGACGACATCCACCTCTACGGACTCAAGGTCTGCCCCGACCTCGACACCGTGATGTACACCCTCGGCGGCGGCATCCACGAGGAACAGGGCTGGGGCCGGACCGACGAGACCTGGTCGATCAAGGCCGAGATGAAGGAGTACGGCGTCGGCCCCGAGTGGTTCGGGCTCGGCGACCGGGACTTCGCCACCCACCTCGTGCGCAGCCAGATGCTCACCGCCGGGTACAGCCTCAGCCAGGTCACCGAGGCGCTGTGCGTGCGCTGGAAGCCCGGCGTGCGGCTGCTGCCGATGAGCGACGACCGGGTCGAGACCCACGTGCGGATCACCGACGAACAGGGCACCCGGGCCGTCCACTTCCAGGAGTACTGGGTCCGGCTGCACGCCGCCGTCGACGCCGAGGCGATCATCCCGGTCGGCGCGGACACCGCCAAGCCCGCGCCCGGCGTGCTGGAGGCCCTCGCCGAGGCCGACGTCATCCTCTTCCCGCCGTCCAACCCGGTCGTCTCGATCGGCACCATCCTCGCCGTCCCCGGCATCCGGGACGCCGTCGCCGCCGCCCCGGCGCCGGTGGTCGGGCTCTCCCCGATCATCGGCGGGGCGCCGGTACGGGGCATGGCCGACAAGGTGCTCGCCGCCGTCGGCGTCGAGGCCACCGCCGAGGCGGTCGCGCTGAACTACGGCTCCGAACTCATCGACGGCTGGCTCGTCGACACCGCCGACCAGGGCGCGGTGGCCGCCGTCGAGGCGGCCGGGATCGCCTGCCGGGCCGTCCCGCTGCTGATGACCGACGTCGAGGCCACCGCCGAGATGGCCCGCGCGGCGCTGGCGCTGGCCGAGCAGGTCCGCACGTGACGATCGAGATCCTTCCGGTCCGGGGCATCCCCGAGGTCGAGGCCGGGGCCGACCTCGCCGGGCTGATCGCCAAGGCCGGGACCTACCGCGACGGCGACATCCTGCTGGTCACCTCGAAGATCGTCAGCAAGGCCGAGGGCCGGCTGCTGCACGCCGCCGACCGGGACGCCGCGATCGACGCCGAGACCGTCCGGGTGGTCGCCCGGCGCGGACCGGCCCGGATCGTCGAGAACCGCAACGGCTTCGTGATGGCCGCCGCCGGGGTCGACGCCTCCAACACCGCCCCCGGCACCGTCCTGCTGCTGCCCGAGGACCCGGACGCCTCGGCCCGCGCGCTGCGCGCCCGGCTCCAGCAGCTCACCGGCCACCGGATCGCCGTCGTCGTCACCGACACCTTCGGCCGGCCCTGGCGCAACGGGCTCACCGACGTCGCGATCGGCGCCGCCGGACTGTCCGTCCTGGAGGACCACCGGGGGCGCACCGACAGCCACGGCAACGAACTGGTGCTCACCGTCACCGCGACCGCCGACGAACTCGCGGCCGCCGGCGACCTCGTCAAGGGCAAGGCCGGCGGCGTCCCGGTCGCCGTCGTCCGCGGACTCGGCCACCTGGTCACCGCCGAGGACGGCGCCGGCACCCGGCCGCTGGTACGGCCCGCCGCCGACGACATGTTCCGGCTCGGCACCTCCGAGGCGCTGCGCCAGGCCGTCACCCTGCGGCGCACCGTCCGGTCCTTCACCGCCGACCCGGTCGACCCGGCCGCCGTCCGGCGCGCGGTGGCCGCCGCCGTCACCGCGCCCGCCCCGCACCACACCACGCCCTGGCGGTTCGTGCTGCTGGAGTCCGCCGAGACCCGGGTGCGGCTGCTGGACGCGATGCTCGGCGCCTGGCAGCGCGACCTCCGCGAGCTCGACGGCTGGGACGAGGCCCGGATCGCCCGCCGCACCGCCCGCGGGAACGTGCTGCGCGACGCGCCGTACCTGGTGGTGCCGTGCCTGGTGATGGACGGCTCGCACGACTACCCGGACCCGCGGCGGGCCGCCGCCGAACGGGAGATGTTCACGGTGGCCGTGGGGGCCGCCGTGCAGAACCTGCTGGTCGCGCTCACGGGTGAGGGGTACGGCTCCGCCTGGGTCTCCTCCACGATGTTCTGCCGCGACACCGTTCGGGCGGCTCTGGACCTGCCGGAGGGGTGGGACCCGATGGGGGCCGTCGCGGTCGGGCGGGCGGCGGAGGCGCCGAAGGTCCGGGCGGAACGGAGCGCCGAGGCGTTCGTCGCGGTGCGGTGACGCGTCAGAGCCCGCGGTAGACGTCGCGGCGATTGCCGACGTGGACGACGAGGATCAGCAGCACATCGCTGCGGACCTGGTAGACCACCCGGACGTCGCCGACCCGGAGCCGGTAGAGGCCGTCGTTACCGGTCAGCTTCTTGACGTCCGGTCCGACCGCGAACGGGTCGTCCCCCAACGCGGTGAGTGCCGTGAGGATCCGCATCGCCTCGAGCCGGCCGATCGCGCGCAGCTGCCGTCGGGCGTGCGAGGTGAAGCCGAAGGCGTACTTCACGCAGCGCTCCCCGCGGAGTCCGCGGGCGGTCCGAACAGGTCCGCCATCAGCTCGGCCATGGTGACGGTCGGCTCGTCCAGGTGCTTGCGCGCCTCCCGGGCGAGGAGCTCGTCCTCCGCCTCCTCTATGGCGTCGAGGATCTCGATCGGCACGAACGCCCCGACGCGCTCGCCCTTGCGCGTGATCACGGTGATCTCGCCGTCCTCCGCCCGGCTGACCACCTCGGCAAGGTGGGCACGGGCCTCACGGATGCTCATTGCGTCAGCCATGAATCCAGCGTACACATCACTGCGTACACCGGGTCGGGCTTCGGGTCAGCGGTTTCGGTGGTCGTTGGGGGTGAGTCGGGGGCCGTAGCGGGGGGCGTGGGTGCCGGTGGCGAGGAGGAGGCGGCAGAGGCGGTGGCGGTGGGGGCGGTAGGGCTCCAGCAGGGCGAGCATCTGGGTGTCGTCGCTGCGGGGGCGGCCGGCCAGGGCCCAGCCGACCAGGTTGGGGAGGTGGAAGTCGCCGACCGAGACGGCGTCCGGGTCGCCGTTGCTGCGCTGGAGGGTTTCGGCGGCGGTCCAGGTGCCGATGCCCGGGACGGCCGTCAGGCGGGCGAAGGACTCCTCGTGGGCCATGGTGGAGGCCTCTTCCAGGCGGGGGGCCAGCCGGACGGCGCGCTGGATCGTGGCCGAGCGCTTGGGGTCGACGCCGGCCCGGTGCCACTCCCAGCTCGGGATCATCGCCCATTCGCGGGCCGACGGGGCCACCCGCATGCCCTCGGCCGGGCCGGGGGCCGGGGTGCCGAAGTCGCGTAGCAGGGTGCGCCAGGCGCGGTAGGCCTCGTCGGTGGTGACCTTCTGTTCCAGGATCGCGGGGACGAGGGACTCCAGGACCAGGTCGGTCCGGGTGAGCCGCACCCCGATGGTGCGGCGCTGGGCGTCCCGGAGCGGGCCCGGGGGCAGCACCAGCGCCTCCGGGTGGTCCTCGGCGCCGAGCAGGGCGGGCAGCCGGTCGAGCAGCCACTGGGCGCCCGGGCCCCAGGCGGTCGCCTCCACCTCGCCCGCGCCGGGGTGCGGCAGCACCCGCAGGGTGCCGACGCCGGCGGGGGTGCGGGAGGCGCGCCAGACGGCGCCGTCGCCCGCGGTGCGGTACGAGGGGTCGGCGGGGCCCCGGCGCAGCGGCAGCAGGGTCCGGACCGGGTCGAGCGGGAAGCCCGGCCGCCAGCGCCGTACCGCTTCGCCGCCCGTCACCGCTGTCGCCTCCTGGGGTGCCTGAGGCCATGAACGATACGTGGGGCGGGGGCAGGAGTTCGAGGGCGGACGCTAGGAGGCCTGGAGCCGGGCGGCGGCCGTGCGGAGTTCGGGGAGCCGGGCGTAGAGGGCCTTGCCGGGGCATTCGGTGGTGAAGGCGTCGCGGTGGCCGGAGATCGCGTCGAAGTCGACGACCGTGCCCTTGGGGTAGCGGCTGGCGTCGGAGGCGGAGGTGAGTTTGGTGCGGCCGTCGGCGGGCCGGTCGGTGAGGCCGAGCTTCCAGGCGGCGATCGCGGCGAGGCCGTCGAGGAGGGGCTGGGGCGGGGTGGCGTCGACGTAGGTGCCGATCGCGGCGACGCCGGAGGAGTCGGTGTTGAAGCCGAGGGTGTGGGCGCCGTGGACGGGCCGGTCGACGCCGCCGGCCCGGCCCTCGTAGACGGTGCCGCAGCGGTCGACCAGGAAGTTGTAGCCGATGTCCCGCCAGCCGCTGGTCTTGACGTGGTACTGGTAGATGCCCCTGATCACCCGGGGGGCGTCGGAGCAGGCGTAGTCGGTGGCGGTCGCGGTGTGGTGGATGAACACCTCGCGGACCGGGCCGGTGTACTCGGAGCCCGGGTCGCGCAGGGACTCGTCGGCGCCCCAGCCGGCCCGGGTGACGATCGCCGGGCGCGGCGCCTGGTGGCCGTCCTCGGCGGCGGGTGCCGCGGGCACCGTCCGGGTGGCGGCCGGGGCGGGGGCGCCGGCGCCGGGGTCGACGAGGTCGAGCCGCAGTCCGGGCGGCGGTCCGGCCGGGCCGGGCCGGAACTCGACGGCGACGCCGTCGCTGCGGCCGGTCCACAGCGGGGCGGTGGCGCCGCGCGGGGCGCGGTCGGGGCCGTCGTCGGTGTCGGTCTCCAGGGTGTGCCAGTCGCTCCAGCGGCCGGTGCTCGCGTCCCGGGTGCGGACCCGCAGGCTCCCGCCGTCCAGTGCTCCCGCCGGTCCGTCCCAGCCGACGCCGAGGAGTTCGAAGGGGCCGGTCGTGCTCGGCGGGAGCCCGTGCCCGTCGGGGAGCCGGAGCGAGACGGTGCGGCCGCCGCCGGGGAAGTCACGGTGCTCGCCGCCGGGGGCACGGGGCACGGCGGAGGCCGCGGATGCGGGCTGGAGCAGCAGGGCGGCGGTGCAGCCGGCGAGCAGCGCGGCCGGGAACGGGAGGCGCGCGGCCTTGGTCGAGAGGTGCATAAGGGGGATCGTCGCCGCAAACCGGACCGCCCGCCACGCCGCCCCGCGCCCGCTCGGCCGCCCCTCCCGACCTGCCACCCGAAGGCCGTAGGCTGGGGCGCACCATGACTGCGCCATTCGCTGCCGATGCCCGCACCCCCGTCGAGCTGCTGCACGCATACCTGCGCGGCGGCACCCCTTCGGTCGATCCCGCGGCCCCGCTGGTCACTTTCTACGACGACGCCACCGGCGAACGGGTGGAGCTGTCCGCCCGGACCTTCGACAACTGGGTCGCCAAGACCGCCAACCTCCTCCAGGACGAGCTGAACGCCGGTCCGGACGACCGCGCCGCGCTGCTGCTGCCCGCGCACTGGCAGAGCGCCGTCTGGCTGCTGGCCTGCTGGTCCGTCGGTGTGACGGCGGTGCCGGCCGGCGACCCGGCCGACGCCGACCTGGTGGTGAGCGGCCCGGACGGCCTGGAGGCCGCCCAGGCCTGCGGGGGCGAGCGGGTCGCGCTCGCCCTGCGCCCGCTCGGCGGCCGCTTCCCGCACCGCCCGGACGGCTTCCTCGACTACGCCGCCGAGGTGCCCGGCCAGGGCGACCGCTTCGCGCCGTACTCCCCCGTCGCCCCGGACGGGCAGGCGCTGGAGACCTCGGTGGACGGGCTGCCGCTGAAACTGACCGGTGAGCAGACCGTCGCGCTGGCCCGGGAGGGCGCCGCGCGGATCGGCCTCAAGCCCGGGGACCGGGTGATGTCCACCCTCTCCTTCGACGACTGGGCGGGCCTGGAGGCCGGCCTGCTGGCCCCGCTGGCGGCCGGCGCCTCGGTGGTGCTGTGCCGCAACTCCCAGGGGCTGGACGCCGGGCAGTGGGAGAAGCGCTCCGAATCCGAACGGGTGACTGTCCGCCTCGGCTGACCCCGGGACGGTCCCGGCGGGTAGGGATCCCTGCCATGGCCGAGGACGACACCGAGCACCCCCCGACCGACCAGACTCCCCCGGAGCACGCTCCCCCGAGCGGACCGGGACGCCCGCGACGGCGCCGGCGGTGGCTGATGATCACCGCCGGCGCCGTCGCGTTCCTCCTGGTCGCCACCGGCGTGCTGCTCTGGATCGCCTACCGCAAGCTGGACGGCAACATCAGGACGGACTCGGCCACCGACCGGCTGCTCGCCGAACTGGAGGCCGAGCGCCCGAGCCGGGCGGCGGGGGCCAAGGGCGCCGAGAACATCCTGCTGATCGGCAGTGACGACCGCTCCGGCACGAACTCCTCCTACGGCGGCGAGACCGGCACCCAGCGCTCGGACACCACGATCCTGCTGCACCTGGCCGCCGACCGGAAGCGCGCGACAGCGGTCTCCGTCCCGCGCGACGTGATGGTCACCGTGCCCTCCTGCGAGAAGCCGGACGGCAGCCGCAGCAAGCCGGGGACGATGCAGTTCAACTGGGCGTTCGAGCTGGGCGGTCCGGCCTGCTCGATCCGCACCGTCGAGCAATTGAGCGGCATCCGGATCGACCACTACGTGATCCTCGATTTCAGCGGCTTCAAGACGATGGTGGACGCGATCGGCGGGGTCGAGGTGTGCGTGCCGCAGCCGATCCACGACAAGGACGCCAAGCTGGACCTCCCGGCCGGCCGTCAGCTGCTGCGCGGCGAGCAGGCGCTCGGCTACGTCCGGGCCCGGGAGAGCCTGGGCGACGGCAGCGACACCCAGCGGATGGGCCGCCAGCAGCAGTTCCTGGCCTCGCTGATCCGCAAGGTGCAGTCGCAGGGGGTGCTGCTGAACCCGGCCAAGCTGTGGCCGGTACTGGACGCGGCCACCTCCTCGGTGAAGGCGGACGGCGGGCTGTCCTCGCTCGGCGCGCTGTACGACCTCACCCAGGACCTGCGCGGCATCCCCTCCGCGGACGTGGTCTTCCTGACGGCGCCGCGCCGCCCGTACCGCTACGACTCGGACCGGGACGAGTTCGTCCAGCCGCAGACCACCCAGCTGTTCGACGCGCTGCGGGCCGACCGGCCGCTGGCCCTCCGGCCTCCCGGTTCGGCGCCCGCGCCGGACGCGGGGTCGGGCCCTGGAGCGGCAGCGGGCTCCGACGGGGCCACGGCGTCACCCTCGGCGAGCGCCTCGCCCACCTTCGAGGGACGTACCGCCGACGTGGACGCCTGCGCCCAGCACTGAACTCGCCGCTGGGCTTTGCTTTTTCATTGCTCAAACATGACTGAGATCACACTCGGAACAATTCCCCCGTTCGGCTCGTCTAGTGTGTCCGGATCGACCCGTCACCCGGCGGGTCGGCCTCCGTGACCGGCCGGACGTAGGGGATCCCCGTGCAGCAGGACGAAACGAACACCGGTCGGTTCAGCGGGGGGAGCCGGCGGGAGGCCAAGCGCCGGGCCGAGGCCGCCAAGCGGCAGCGGCGGCGCCGGGTGCTCAAGTGGACGGCGGGGACGGGCGCCCTGGTGATGGTCGCCGGCTGCGGCGGGGCCTACTACCTGTACCAGCACTTCAACAACAACCTGACCTCGGTCAAGGTCCAGCTGGGCAACGAGGAGGAGCGGCCCAAGGCCGCCGGGGACGCGCTGAACATCCTGGTGATCGGCACCGACAGCCGGCAGGGCCTCGGGCGCGAGTACGGCGACGCGGGCAGCACCGGGCACGCCGACACCACCCTGCTGTTCCACGTCGCCAAGGACCGTTCCAACGCGACCGTGGTCAGCATCCCGCGCGACCTGATGGTGCCGATACCCGAGTGCCAGAACGACAAGGGCAGGAAGATCCCGGGCGCGGCACGGGACATGTTCAACAACAGCCTCGGCCAGGACGGCCGCGACGCGGGCTGCACCTGGAAGACCGTGGAGAAGCTGACCGGCATCCGGGTCGACCACTTCGTGCAGGTCAACTTCGAGGCGGTGAAGACGCTCTCCACCGCCGTCGGCGGGGTCGAGGTCTGCGCGGCCAAGGACATCGACGACAAGGACTCGCACCTCAAGATGTCCAAGGGCCGCCACGTCGTCCAGGGCGAGGAGGCGCTGGCCTTCGTCCGCACCCGGCACGCGGTCGGCTTCGGCGGTGACCTCACCCGGATCCCGCTCCAGCAGCAGTTCATCAGCTCGATGATCCGCAAGATCAAGAGCGACGACACCCTGACCAGCCCGAGCAAGCTCTACCAGCTCGCGGACGCCGCCACCAAGGCGCTCACCGTGGACTCCGGCATCGGCAGCGTCGACAAGCTCAAGAACCTGGCGCAGGACATCAGCAAGGTGGACACCAAGAACATCACCTTCACCACCGTCCCGGTGCTGGACGACCCCAGCAACAAGGACCGGCTGGTCCTGCACCAGCCGGACGCCGGACAGGTGTTCTCGATGATCGCGGGCGACCGCTCGCTGACCGAGACGGCCGCTCCGGCCGCCGCCCCGGAGGCCTCGGCCGCGCCGACCACCACCGCCCCGGCGGTGGACACCAAGGGCGTCCAGGTGACGGTGCGCAACGGCAGCGGGACCCGCGGACAGTCCGGGCCGACGGTGGAGAAGCTCAAGGGGAAGGGCTTCGCCAAGGCCGCGGTCGGCTCCGACGCGCCCCCGGCCGCGACCACCACGGTGTCCCACCCGGCCGGCCAGGAGGCCGAGGCCGCGGCGCTGGCCGCCGCCCTCGGGCTGCCCGCCGACGCCGTGAAGCCCAACCCGAAGGCGGGCCCGAAGGACCCGCTGCTGGTGGTCCTCGGCAAGGACGCCCTGACGGCCCCCGCGCAGCAGCCGACCGAGGCCCCGAAGGACCTCCAGCGGGTACAGGCGGACGACGTCGACGTGTGCGCCAAGTAGCTACACCGGGGCGAGGGTTCCGTCCGTCTCGCGGTACCGCTCGCCGGTCCGCGGGCAGGTCCAGAGCCCCGGCCCGGCCGGGCCGAGCGGCTCACCGGCCCGGCCGACCCAGCCGATCCGGCGGGCGGGCACCCCGGCCACCAGGGCGAAGTCCGGGACGTCCCGGTGCACCACGGCGCCGGCCGCGACCAGCGCCCAGCGGCCGACCGTCACCCCGGCGACCAGCACCGCGCGGCCGCCGATCGAGCAGCCCTGACGGAGCGTCACCGGCTCGGCACGCCAGTCGAGTTGGCCCTTGGGGCGGCCGTCGGGGGTGACCGCGCGCGGGTAGCGGTCATTGGTCAGCACGGCGGCCGGGCCGATGAACACCCCGTCCTCGACCACCGCCGGCTCGTACACCAGCGCGTGGTTCTGGACCTTGACCCGGTCCCCGATCCGCACGCCCGGCCCGAGGTAGGCGCCACGGCCGATCACGCAGTCCGCGCCGACCACCGCGTCCTCGCGGACCTGGGCGAGGTGCCAGACCCGCGTGCCGGCGCCGAGCGCGGCCCGTTCGTCGACGTCCGCGCCCGGCTCGATCCGGGCCGTGCCCGCACCGTCCTCAACTGTCCCCATGCGGACCGACGGTAGCCGGTCCGGGCGTCAACGTGCCCGGGAGAGCACGTCCTTCGAGGACGGGCCGACGCTCCTTATCACCCGGCGGGCCAGCGAGCGGGGTGAGGTGATGAAGCCGAAGCCCCAGCTCAGGTGCATGGTCGCGAGCGCCACCGGCAGCAGCGCCCTGGCCCGGAACGACAGGCCGCGCCCCTCGACCGCGGCACCGCCGAGGATGCCCAGCAGGTAGACGCCGGGCACCGCGAGGAAGGCCGGGTGGACGGCGGCGCCCAGCACCAGACCGAGCACCACCGCGAGCAGCGCGCTCGGTGGGGCCAGGTAGCGCAGGTTGACCGAGCCCCGGTGGTAGCGGGTGACCACCCGGCGCCACCGGCCGTAGTCCTTGTACTGCTTGGCCAGCGCCTTGACGGACGGCCGCGGCCGGTACGTCACCTTCAACTGCGGGGTGAACCAGACCAGCCCGCCGTCCTGGCGGATCCGGTAGTTCAGCTCCCAGTCCTGGGCGCGGATGAACTCCTCGTTGTAGCCGCCGAGCCGCTCCAGCACCTCGCGCCGGAACACCCCGAGGTACACGGTGTCCGCCGGGCCGGCCAGGCCGCCGGTGTGGAAGGCCGCGTTGCCGACACCGATCTTGGAGGTCATCGCGGCCGCGACCGCGTTCTCCCACTCGGTCTCGCCCTCGGCGTGCATGATGCCGCCGACGTTGGCGGCGTCCATCTCGCCGAGCAGCCGGACCGCGGTGGCGATGTAGCCGGGCGTGAGCAGCCCATGGCCGTCCACCCGTACCACTATCGGGTACTGCGAGCCCCGGATCGCGGCGTTCAGCCCCGCAGGAGTGCGGCCGGTGGGGTTCTCCACCGTACGCACCCGCGGATCCTCGGCCACCAGCTCGGCCGCGATCTCGGCGGTGCGGTCGGTGGAGGGGCCGAGGGCGATCACCACTTCCATCGGTCCGGGGTAATCCTGGTCCAGGATGCGCCGGACCGCCGTGCGCAGGTGTCGTTCCTCGTTGAGCACCGGCATGATCACGGAAACAGCCGGCAGCTCCTCAGCAGCCTTGGTGTTCATCGGGGCCAACCGTACCGGTGTCGACGCATATCCGTCTTGTCCCGGTCCGGTGGCTCCGGGCACCCCTGGAGGGCCACACCGGTGCCGTGATCGGGATCACCGTACCGCCCCGGGCGCCCGGGCCCGAATCGGCGGGGGAACCGTGCAGATTCGGGGTGGGTTCGGCGGGCCAGGTGAACGACGGACGGCACGTACGGCGCGGGGGCCGGGTGCTCGTGCGCACCCGGCCCCCGTCCCCCGTTCCCCCGTTCCCCCGTTCCCCCGTTCCCCCGTTCCCCCGTGGGGTGACCCGACGTCCCCCGTCGCCGGGTCAGTCCGTCGCGATGGCCGCGAGGACGTTCATGCGTCCGGCCCGGAAGGCCGGTACGAGGGCGGCGACCAGACCGATCACCACCGAGGAGACCAGCGTCACCACGACCGTGGTGGTCGGGACGGAGAGCGTCCCGAGGCCCTGGTCCCGCAGCACCCGCTGGGCGGTGACACCCCAGGCCAGTCCCAGCCCGGTGCCGAGCACGGCGCCGAACAGGGCGATCACCACGGACTCCAGCCGGATCATCCGGCGCAGCTGGCGGCGGGAGAGCCCGATCGCCCGCAGCAGGCCGATCTCGCGGGTCCGCTCCACCACCGAGAGGGCCAGGGTGTTGACCACGCCGAGCACCGCGACGGTGATCGACAGGCCGACGAGGCCGTAGATCAGGTAGAGCAGGGTGTTGACCTGGGACTGCACGAGCTCCTTGTAGCCGGCCTGGTCCTTGACGGTCAGCTGCGGGTACTGCCGCAGCGCGTCCTCCAGGGCGGTGAGCGTCTTGGCGACGTCGGTGCCCGGGGTGGCCTTGGCGAAGAAGGTTCCGACCGTCTGGTCGGCGGCCGGGACCACCTTGGTGACGGTGTCAAGGCCGACGAAGGAGCCGTCCCCGAACAGCCCGCCCTTCTTGAGGACCACGCCGACCGGGAGCTGCTGGGTGCGGCCGCCGCCGTAGTCGACGGTGACCTGGTCGCCGAGCCGCAGGTCGTGGTCCTTGGCGAAGGTCTCGCCGATGCCCAGCGAGCCGTTCCCGATCGAGTCCACCGAGCCGGCGACGGCCGTGGCGTGGAAGTCGGTGCCGAAGAAGCCGGCCGGCACGGCGGTCAGCCTGGTCCGCGCCTTCTGCCCGTCGGCCAGCCGGATCCGCCCGTTGTCGAACCCGACCTGGGTGGTGACGTGGTCGATGCCCGGGGTCCGCTTCACCGCGTCGATCATCTCCCCGGTGACGCCCGTCGGACCGCCGGAGATGATGTAGTCCACGCCCACCGAGCGGTCGATCTGCTCACTCGCCGAGGTCACCGCCGAGGCGCTGAACACCGAGGAGCCGATCACCAGCGCCAGCCCGATCATCAGCGCGGCGGCGGTGGCACCGGTCCGGCGCGGGTTGCGCATCGCGTTGCGCTGGGCGAGCTTGCCGGAGGGCCCGAACAGGGCCGGGAGCAGGGCGCCGAGCACCTTGATGACGACGGTGGCCAGCAGCGGGCCGAGCACCACGAAGCCGATCAGGGTGAGCAGCAGGCCCAGGCCCAGGAGCTGCCCGCCGGTGCCCGCCTTGTCCGCCTGGCCGGCGAGCACCAGCAGGCCCGCGCCGCCGCCGGTGAGCAGCACGCCGAGGATCGTCCGGACGACGTTGGAGCGGGCCTCGGCCGGGGTGCCGTGGTCGCGCAGGGCGGCCATCGGGGCGATCCGGCTGGCCCGGCGGGCCGGGATCCAGGCGGCGATCACGGTGATCAGGATGCCGACCGCGTAGCCGGCCGCGAAGACGTCGGGCCCGATCACCAGGTCGCTCGCCTTGAGGTCCATGCCGATCGCGTTCATCAGCTTGATCAGGCCGACGGCGACGCCGAGGCCGACCGCCACCCCGAGGGTCGAGCCGAGCACCCCCAGGATCAGCGCCTCGACCAGCACCGAGCCGTTCACCTGGGCGCGGCTGCCGCCGATGGCGCGCAGCAGGCCGATCTCACGGGTGCGCTGGGCGACCAGCATCGAGAAGGTGTTGATGATCAGGAAGCCGCCGACGATCAGCGAGATCCCGGCGAAGCCGAGCATCGCGTACTTCATGAAGTCGAGGCCGCTGCCGATGGACTTGGTGTTCTCGTCCTTCTGCTCGGTCGCGGTCTTGACCTGGTAGCCGCCGCCGACCTTGGCGAGGGCGTCGGCCTTGAGCTGGTCGTCGGTGCGGCTGCCGTCGCCGTAGGCCTCGACGGAGGTGTAGGCCTGCTCGCCGAGCAGCACCTGCTGGGCGGTCGGGGTGTCCAGGAAGGCCAGCGCCGCACCGGGGTTGGTGGTGGTGAAGGTGGCGATGCCGACGATCGTGTACGGGTGCTGCCCGCCCGCGTTGTCGACCCGGATCCGGTCGCCGACGGCCAGGGCGGCCTTCTTGGCGGTGTCCGCGTCCAGCACCAGTTCGCCGGAGTTCTGCGGGACGTGCCCGGAGGTGAGCTTCACCGCGTTGCGCGGGGTGTCGGTCCAGTTGCCGACCAGGGTGGGTGCGCCGCTGGTCGGGCCGACCAGCTTGTTGGTGGCCGGGTTGACCAGGATCGCGTTGCCGACCATCACCTGGCCGACAGCGGTCTTCACCCCGGGCAGCGCGGCGACCTGCTGGGCGAGCGCGGCCGGGACGGTGGCGGGCTTGTCGCCGGCCTGCGGGTCCTCGTCGTCGGCCGGCTTGGGCGGCTGGACCGAGACGTCGGAGGCGGTCGCGGCGAACAGCTTGGAGAAGGTGCTGGTGGCGGTGTTGGAGAACACCAGGGTGCCGGAGACGAAGGCGACCGACAGTACGACGGCGATCAGCGAGAGCGCCATCCGGCCCTTGTGGGCGAAGAAGCTCCGCAGTGAGGTCTTGAGCAGCATGGTTTCGTCGTCCCGCCGCTCAGCTGGTGCGCTTGCCGTCGAAACGGCGCATGCGTTCGAGGACGGAGTCGGCGGTCGGCGCGTGCATCTCGTCGACGATCACGCCGTCGGCGAGGAAGAGCACGCGGTCCGCGTAGCCGGCGGCGACCGGGTCGTGGGTGACCATGACCATGGTCTGGCCCAGTTCGTCCACCGAGCGGCGCAGGAAGGTCAGCACCTCGGCGCCGGCCCGGGAGTCCAGGTTCCCGGTGGGCTCGTCGCCGAAGATGATCTCGGGGCGGGCGGCCAGGGCGCGGGCCACCGCGACGCGCTGCTGCTGGCCGCCGGAGAGCTGGGTGGGGCGGTGCTTGAGCCGGCCGGCCAGGCCGACGGTCTCCACCACCTGGTCCAGCCAGGCCTGGTCGGGTCTGCGGCCGGCGATGTCCATCGGCAGCGTGATGTTCTCCAGCGCGTTCAGGGTCGGCAGCAGGTTGAACGCCTGGAAGATGAAGCCGATCTTGTCCCGGCGCAGGCGGGTCAGCTGCTTGTCCTTGAGGCCGGTGATCTCGGTGTCGCCGATCCGGATCTGCCCGCTGGTGACCGTGTCCAGCCCGGCCAGGCAGTGCATGAGGGTCGACTTGCCGGAGCCGGAGGGGCCCATGATCGCGGTGAAGCGGCCGCGCTGGATGTCCACGTCGACCGCGTCGAGCGCGGTGACCCTGGTCTCGCCCGAACCGTAGGCCTTGGTCACCTGGCGGGCCGAGGCGGCGACGGCGGACGGTCCGCCGGGAAGCTGGGGGTCGTACACGGCTGCTGCCGTCGTCACTGGAGTCTCCTAAGAAGTGGCCCACCCGTCGACCCCCACCCTCCCGACGCGGTCGGTCGGCGGACCCGATCGGATCGGGCCGCGCTGTGTGGGGCGGGGATGTAGGAACCACGTTAGGAGCCGGTCCCGGACGGCTCGTCCTCCGTCGGAATGAAGCGCTGCAACCAAGGTTCTACGGGTGCGGCGCCCCCTCCCCCTAGGGGGTGCCGCGGGCCGCCTCGGGGACGCCCCGTACGGGGCCGGGCCGCCGGCGGCTCAGCCGGCCAGCACCGGTGCCGCCAGCCGTTCCAGGGCGTCGGCGAACCCCTCCACGACGGGGACGAGTTGGGCGTCGGTCTCGCACTCGACGAGGGTCCGGCCGTCCTCCCCGGCGGTGATGTGGCGGTCGAGCACGAACCAGCCCTGGGTGATGTGGCCGGCGCCCATCGAGCTGAGCACCGGGCGCAGCGCGTAGTCCACGGCGAGGACGTGCGCGGGCGAGCCGCCGGTGGCCAGCGGCAGCACGGCCTTGCCGGCCAGCGCGTACTGCGGGAGCACGTCGAGCAGGGCCTTGAGCAGGCCCGAGTAGGCGGCCTTGTAGACGGGGGTTCCGATGACGACGCCGTCGGCGCGGGCGAACAGCTCGGTGACGGCGACGATCCCGGGGTGGTCGAAGTCGCCGGACAGCAGGGCCTGCGCGGGCAGGCTGCGGGCCTCGAAGGGGATGACGTGGTGGCCGCGGTCCACCAGGCGCGCGTCGACGTGGCGCAGCAGCCGGGTGGTGCGGGAGGTGGCGGACGGGGAGCCGGAAACGGACAAGACGGTGGCCATGGGTTCACCTCTGGCTGGAAGCGGGTCGGTGGTCTCGACGGGCGCGCTTCAGCGGCGACAGAGCGAACCGGACACACGCTGGAGGTCGACGTGGCGCCGACGCGTGAGTGCCCAACTCTGATCCATGTCGAAATGCAAACACGGTGCGTTCGAACCGGTCAAGAATCGTTTCAGCAGCCGGAACGACGGTGACGGGCGCGTTTCACACCGGAACGATCCGGTACGTGCATCAAAACTGCTACAAGAGGCCTGGCCGGGACCCCGGGGGGAGTCAGCCGGACCGGGGTCGGGCATCCTCGACGGCATGAACACGTGGCAGGAGGGCCGCCCGGGCGGCGGAGGCAACCCCTACGGAGGCAACGGCGGCGGCGCGGCGTCCGAGCGACCGCTGCCGGCCTCCCTCAACCCGCGCGGGGCCGGCGCGCCCGCCCCCCGGCAGCCGGAACCGCCGCACCGCCTGGGCGGCGTCCCGCCGCAGGGCGCCCCCGGCGGTCCCGGACGGCCGGGCCCCGGCGGACCGGGCGGACCGGGTCGGCCCGGCGGTCCGGGCGGCCCCGGCGGTGCGCGGCCGGGCGGTGCGCAGGCCCGGCGCTGGCCGCGGCGGCGGATCGTCAAGTGGACGGTCTTCGGCCTGCTGATCGCCGTCATGGTGACCGGCGTCTCCACCTGGTTCTGGGCGGACTCCAAGCTCAACCACGACAACGTGCTGGCCGACTACCCGGGCCGCCCGGCCGCCGGCAAGGGCACCAACTGGCTGATCGTCGGCTCCGACAGCCGCGAGGGCCTCAGCGAGTCCCAGATGGACACCATGCACACCGGCCACGACGTCGAGGGCAAGCGCAGCGACTCGATGATGATCCTGCACATCGGGGACCACGGGAACACGCTGATGAGCATCCCGCGCGACTCCTGGGTGCCGATCCCCGAGTTCAGGACGAGCGCCGGGAAGACCGTCAAGGCCACCACCTCGAAGATCAACTCGGCCTTCGCCACCGGCAACGGCCGGCTCCTGGTGCAGACCGTCGAGCTGAACACCGGGATCCGCATCGACCACTACGCCGAGATCGGCTTCGCCGGGTTCGCCGGCATCGTCGACTCCGTCGGCGGCGTCCAGCTGCACATCGACCAGGACATCAAGGACAAGGACTCCGGCCTCGACCTCAAGGCCGGCGACCAGACCCTCAACGGCACCCAGGCCCTGGCCTTCGTCCGCCAGCGCCACCAGATGGCCGACCAGGACCTCGGCCGGATGCGCAACCAGCAGAAGTTCCTCGGCGCCCTCGCCCACCAGGCCGCCTCCCCGGGCACCGTGCTCAACCCGTTCACCTTCTACCCGCTGGTCGACTCGGCGCTCGGCACCCTGATCGTCGACGACGACTGCGGACTGACCGACCTGGGCTCGCTCTTCCTCGCCATGAAGGACGTCAACGGCGGCGGCGGCAGGAGCATGACCGTCCCGATCGGCAACGCCGACTACCACACCAAGACCGGCGAGTCGGCGGTGCAGTGGGATGCGGCCAAGTCCAAGCAGGTCTTCGAGGCCTTCAAGAACGACACCGCGGTGCCGGAGTTCAAGTAGCCGCCCGGGGCCTGTCCGGCGGACAGGCCCCTGCGGCCGTCAGGCGGGGCCCGTCGGGCTGCCGCCCGTTCGGGCGGAGGCGGCCACCGGCAGCCGGTCGAGCGCGATGCCGAAGTGCTCGCGGTACGCGGACAGCGCGGCGGCGTCGGTGAGTTGCTCCTCGGTGCGGGTGCCGTCGGGGGCGGTGCGGACCAGCCGGGTGCCGTTGAGGGTGGTGCGGCCGCCGTCCGCGGCGAGCATCGAGCAGGTGGTCCCCCGGGCGAACGGGGACTGCGGCGAGGTGGCGTGCCACCAGCAGGTCGGCACGAAGTCGGCCAGCGGGTACGGGCGTCGGCCGATCCGGTACTGCGGCGCCCCGTCCAGCAGGACGTCCAGGTCGCCGTCGTCGCCGCACGGCCGCAGCAGCGCCGTGCCGTGCGGGTCGGACTGCTCGTCGCGCCTGTCCAGGCGCACCGGGAGCCGGGTGAACCGGCCGAACCCCACGTCGACCAGCCAGGGTTCGTCCAGGTCGACCCGCAGCGCCAGGTGGTCGAACGGCGGCCCGGGCTGCTCCCCGCCGAAGACCCGGGCGGCCAGCAGGCTCACCCGGTACCCCATCGAGCGCAGCAACTCGGCGAAGGCACCGTTGAGTTCGTAGCAGAAGCCGCCGCGCCGCCGGTCCACGACCTTCGCCACCAGCGCCGCCGGGTCCAGCACGATCGGCTCGCCGAGGTGGACGCTCAGGTTCTCGAACGGGACGGCCCGCAGATGGGCCTCCTGCAAGCGCGCCAGGCCCGCCGCCGACGGCGCCCCGGGATTCGGCACCCCGATCCGCTCCAGGTAGGCCGCTCGCGCGGCCGGGGTCAGCCCCTCGTACGCCTTTTCATGATCCACCCGCCCATTCTCCACCCGGTCGACGGGCGTCCGGCATCGGTCCTTCGGCCTAGGACGTGTCCGACGGTCCCCGGCCGCACCCCCAGGAGACACCACCGCCCCGGAGCGGGAGATCGGCAGATCCGACTCCCCGCTCCGGGGCGGTGGCGTGCGTCAGGGCCCAGGAGGGCTGCGGTCAGACGGACTCGACCTCGCCGGACTTGGCGATCTTGATGGCGGCCGAGGTGCGGCCGCTCTGCGAGCCGAGGCCCTCGATCTTCTTCACGATGTCCATGCCCTCGACGACCTCGCCGAAGACGACGTGCTTGCCGTCCAGCCAGTCGGTGACGATGGTGGTGATGAAGAACTGCGAGCCGTTGGTGTTCTTGCCGGCGTTGGCCATCGACAGCAGGCCCGGGCGGGTGTGCTTGATGTTGAAGTTCTCGTCCGCGAACTTCTCGCCGTAGATGCTCTTGCCACCGGTGCCGTTGTGGTTGGTGAAGTCACCGCCCTGCAGCATGAAGGCCGGGATCACGCGGTGGAAGCCGGAGCCCTCGTAGCCGAAGCCGTTCTGGCCGGTGGCCAGCTCGCGGAAGTTGCGGGCGGTCTTCGGGACGACGTCGTCGTACAGCTTGAAGACGATGCGGCCCGCCGGCTCGTCGTTGATGGTGATGTCGAAGAAAACGTTGGAACCCATGCAGGGATCATGGCACGAGCGGCCGCGCGTCGCGCGCCACCCCCGTAGGGCGCGAGGTCACGGCGGCGTGTTATCCGGCTCGTCCGTCCAGCGTGGGGTAGTCGGTGTAGCCCTCGGGGCCGCCGGAGTACATCAGCCCGTCGCGGAGCGGGTTGAGCGCGGCGCCGGTGCGCAGGCGCTCGACCAGGTCGGGGTTGGCCAGGAAGCCCCGGCCGAAGGAGATCAGGTCGGCGCCGGCCGCGAGCAGCGCCTCGGCGGCGGCCCGGCCGCCGTCCTCGGGCAGCGGCCCGCCCCAGCCGAGCGCGGGGTTGGCGATCAGGACACCGGGCCAGGTCTTGCGGATCTCCTGGAAGACGGCGTCCGCCGGGTCGGCGAAGACCAGGTGCAGGTAGGCCAGGCCGTCCCCGGCGAGTTCGCCGACCAGGGCGCGGTAGAGCTCGGCGGTGTCGCCCTCGGCGATGCCCTGGAGGGTGCTGCCGGGCGAGAGCCGCAGGCCGACCCGCTCGGGGCCGATCTCGGCGGCGACCGCCCGGACCACCTCGGCGACGAAGCGGATCCGGTGCGGAACCGGGCCGCCGTAGGCGTCGGTGCGCCGGTTGGTGTTCTGCGCGAGGAACTGGTGCAGCAGGTAGCCGTTGGCGCCGTGCACCTCGACCCCGGCGAAGCCCGCCTCGACGGCGTTGCGGGCGGCGGCCGCGAAGTCGGCCACGGTCTGCCGGATCTCCTCGACGGTGAGCTCCCTCGGGACGACGGACTCGCGCGACCCTCCCGGGGTGTGGATCGGCTCCGGCAGGGCGACCGGTGAGGGCGCCACCGGGTGCAGCCCGCTGTTGTCCGGGTGGCCGATCCGGCCGCCGTGCTGGAGCTGGAGGAACATCCGGCCACCGGCCCCGGCCACCGCGCCGGTCACGCCGCGCCAGCCGGCGACGTGCTCGGGGGCGTACACGGCGGGGATGTTGGCGTAGGTCCGGCCGACCGGGTTCGGGGTGGCGGCCTCGGCGATGATCAGCCCGGCGCCGGCGCGCTGCCGGTAGTAGGTGGCCATCAGCGGGCCGGGAACCCCGTCGGCGTCGGCCCGGGTGCGGGTCATCGGGGCCATCACCAGGCGGTTGGGGAGCGACAGCGGGCCGAGGCGGGTGGGCTGGAAGAGGCTGCTGGTTTCCGTGTTCGTCGTCATGCCGGAACGGTAGAAGCTAACATCGGTGTCAGGTTCAAGGCTTCGGCTCTCAGGCCCTCGACAGGAACGGCGGGGTGACGGCATGCGGATCGGCGAACTGGCCCGGCGCACCGGCGTCAGCGAGCGCTCGCTGCGCTACTACGAGCAGCAGGGCCTGCTGGTGGCCCGGCGCACCACGGGCGGCCACCGGGAGTACCCGGAGATGGCGGTGGACCGGGTGGTGCACATCCAGGAGCTGTTCGCCGCCGGGCTGAACAGCCGCACCATCCAGAAGATCCTCCCCTGCATGCGGGACTCCGACGGCGGCCCGAACGAGATCGCCACCCCGCTGCTGGTCGAGGAGCTCGCCTCGGAGCGGGACCGGATCGACCGGATGATCACCGATCTGCTGCGCTCCCGCGAGGTGCTGGACGAGGTGATCGCCGGCGCCGCCGGGCGGTCCGCCGCCGCGTAGCCGCCCACCCCCGGCGGGGCTCAGGCCTTGAGCTTGCGCCAGACCGTCTCCAGGGCGGCGACGTCCGCCGCGTCCAGCCGGTCGGTGAACACCGGGGCCAGGGCGGCCCGCCGGGTGGCGTCCGCCTCGGCGAAGAGCGCCCGGCCCTGCTCGGTCAGCTCGATCCGCACCGAGCGCGCGTCCGAGGCCGAGGGCGTGCGGTCCACCAGCCCGCGCCCGGCCAGGGCGTCCACCACCCGGGAGACCTGGCTGCGGCTCAGCATGGTCTTGGCGCCGAGGTCGGAGGCCGCCACCGGCTCCCGCTGCCCCGCCAGCCAGAGCATCACCTCGAACCAGGACAGCGGCAGCCCGTGCACCCGGGCGAGCTCCCGGTCCACCCGGGCGGCCAGCGTGGTGCCGGCCCAGACCAGGCCGTAGAAGGCGTGGTCCTGCTCCGACAGGGGGCCCAGGGAGAGATCGGCGCGGTCCATGCCGTTCATCCTACCGAGATTGCGTGCGTGTGCACACAGTACCGGGGGCAAAGGGCGCCCCGCAGGCCGCGACCGGACCGGCCGGCCAGTAGCATCGGCCTCCAACCAGCCTGAGGGGGGCGGAACATGAACCGCATCGGGGTCTACCTGGCGCATCCGCGGCCGGGCAGCTTCAACCACGCGCTGTACCAGGCCGTGGTGGACGAACTGCGCGGGCGCGGCTGCGAGGTGCGGGCGCACGACCTGTACGCCGACGGCTTCGCACCGCTGCTCACCGCCGGGGAGACCGGCACGGTCGACGACGCCGGGGCCGCCGCCGACCCGCAACTCGCGGCGCACCGCGCCGAGGTGGCCACCCTGGACGCCCTGGTGCTGATCCACCCCAACTGGTGGGGCATGCCGCCCGCCGTCCTGGCGGGCTGGGTGCAGCGGGTGCTGGTCCCCGGCGTCGCGTACAAGCTCGGCACCGCGGACGGCGAACCCGCCGGACTGCTACGCGCCGGGCGGGCCCTGGTGCTGAACACCTCGGACACCCCCGAAGCCCGGGAGCGCGAGGAGTTCGGCGACCCGCTGGAGCGGATCTGGGCGGCCTGCGTGCTGCCGTACGTCGGCGTCACCGACGTACGACGGACGGTGTTCCGCACCGTCACCGGCGCCCCCGCCACCGAGCGCGCCGAATGGCTGCGGCAGGCCCGGGAGCAGGCGGCCGCGCTGCTCGACTGAGCCGGCCCGGGCGAGGGGGCTCGGACGAGCCGGCCTGGGCGAGGGGGCCCGGGCGAGGGGGCCCGGACGAGCCGGCCTGGGCGAGGGGGCCCGGGCGAGGGGGCCCGGGCGAGGGGGCTACAGCTCGACCTCCGCCACGGCCTGGTCGCCGCTCTGCTCGCCGGTCGGACGGAAGCCCAGCCGGGCGTAGAACCCGGCGGGGCCGTCCGGGCCCGGGTGGTAGGTGACCGTCGCCCGGGTGCCGCCGCGGCGACGGATCTCCGCGCAGACCTGCTCGACCGCGAACCGGCCGTAGCCGCCGCCCTGCCGCCCGGCGTCGACCAGCAGGCGCCACAGGCCGGAACGGGGAAGGTCGTCGGGCCGCTCGGGGTGGAAGCGGAGGTCGAAGAAGGCCATCACGAAGCCGACCGGCCGGCCGCCGTCCACGATCAGCCGGGGCCAGGCCGTGTCCCCGTACACGTACGCCTCGGCCAGCGACTTCGCCACCGGGGCGACCAGGCCCTCCTGGTCGGGGCGGACCCGCAGGGCGAGGGCGGCGTCGATGTTCTCGGGGGTGAGCCGGGCGAGGCTGATCCGGTCGGACATGGCGGGCAGCCTAGGCAGCCGGGCTGCCCGCCGTCGCCCGGATTTCCCCGGTGGGCCGCCGGGGCGGGGATCCAGACCCGGCGCGCGGCCCGGGCGGGCGCGCGCCCGGGGCGGGGATCAGGCCCCGGCCGGGAAGTCGGTGCCGCGGCCGACCGCCGCCCAGGCCTCGGCCTCCCGGCGGGCGCCGTCCAGGTTGCCGAGGACGGCGTCCACCGCGTCGGTGCCGAGCGCCAGCCGCAGCGGGGTCCGCTCGGCGGCCAGCGCGGTCAGGATCGCCGCGGCGGCCTTCGCCGGGTCGCCCGGCTGCTTGCCGTCGGAGTCCGGCAGGCCGGTGCGGACCGGGCCCACCAGCGGCTCGTAGGCCTCGATCGGGGCGGAGTGGGCCAGCGCGCCGCCGCCGGCGAAGCCGGTCCGGAACGCGCCCGGCTCGACGACCAGCACCTTGATCCCGAAGCCGGCCACCTCCTGGGCGAGCGCCTCGGACAGCCCCTCCAGGGCGAACTTGGTGGCCGAGTAGGCGCCGACGCCGGGGAAGGAGAAGCGGCCGCCCATGCTGCTCATCTGCACCACGGCACCGGTGCCCCGGGCCCGCATGTGCGGCAGCACGGCCCGGGTGAGCGCGGCCGGACCGAAGAAGTGCAGCTCCATGAGGTCGCGCAGCTCGGCGTCGGTGGTCTCCTCGACGGCGCCGATCACGCCGCGCCCGGCGTTGTTGACCAGCACGTCGATCCGCCCGTGCCGCTGCACGGTCTCGGCGACCACGGCGGGGATCCGCTCCTGGTCGGTGACGTCCAGCCGCACCGGGACCAGCCGGCCCGGGTGGGCGGCGGCCAGTTCGGCCAGCGTCTCGGGGCGGCGGGCCGCCGCGACGACGGTGTCGCCGGCCGCCAGCGCGGCCTCGGCGATCGCCTGGCCGAAGCCGGAGTTGGCGCCGGTGATCAGCCAGACCTTGCCGTCGGCGCGCTGCTCGGGGGTGCTGCTCATGATCCGTGGTCTCCCGCAATGATCGTGCTCGGCAAACGAGTTGACGATCATTTATGACATTCGGCGGCCCGTTCGTCCAGGAAAGTTCGATGCCGGACGACAGCCGACGACGAACGACCCCCGACCGCACGGCGGCGGTCGGGGGCCGTTGCGAAGTACCGGACGGCTACGGCAGGTTGCGGGCCATGACGATCCGCTGGACCTGGTTGGTGCCCTCGTAGATCTGGGTGATCTTCGCGTCCCGCATCATCCGCTCCACCGG
>NZ_JBVIWC010000048.1:0-37201 GCF_055594965.1 Kitasatospora sp. NPDC040550
ACGGGGCCGACAGATCCCGTTGAGGACCCGAGGTCAGTCAGAGGGTGGGTCAGGCCCCGCCGGGAGACGCTCATGAACATCCTCACTGTCAGCGGGCGAGCGGTGAGTGGTGAGTGGTCCAGCGGTGAGCGGTCAGCGGGCGAGCGGTCAGCGGGCGGAGGGCAGGAGGTCGCCGGTCTCCTCCTCGTCGGCCGGTTCGGGCCGGGCCAGCCGGCTGGCGGGCAGGAACAGGCCCGCGAGGGCGGCGAGGAGGTAGCCGGCGACGCAGACCAGGGCGCCGGCCAGCAGGGCGGTGCGCAGGACGGTCGGGTCGTAGCCGTCGTGGGTCCGGCCGAAGAAGACGACGCCGGTGACGGCGACGCCGAGGGCCGCGCCGAACTGCTGGAAGGTGCTGTAGACCCCGGAGGCGGCCCCGGCCTCGCGGACATCGACGGTCGCCAGGGCGAGGTCGACCAGCGGCACGACGAGGAGGCCCAGGCCCACGCCCGCCAGGGCGAGCGGCCACAGCAGGTCCCAGCCGGACAGGCCGGCCCCGTGGGAGTCGACCACCTGGCGCACCCAGGCGGCGCCGCCGGCCTGCATCAGGGCGCCCAGCACGACGAGCGGCTTGCCGGCCGTCCGGGCGAGCGGCACCGACACGGCCGAGCCGAGGAAGGCGCCCCCGGTGAACGGCAGCAGGGTGAGCCCGGAGGCCATGGCGGAGAAGTGCAGGCCGAGTTGCAGGTAGAGGGCGAGGATCAGGAAGAACCCGGCCATGGCGCCGGAGAAGCACAGTTGGACGGCGCTGCCGGCGACGAAGCCCCGCTTGCCGAACAGGTGCATCGGCGCCAGCGGCGAGCCGTCCCGGCGCATCCGGCGCCGCTGGTTCACCACGAACCCGCCGAGCACCACCGGGGACGCGGCCAGCATGGCCAGGATCCAGCCGGGCCAGCCCGACTCCCGGCCCTCCACCAGTGGGAAGACCAGGAGGAACAGGCCGCTGGAGGCGAGCAGCAGGCCGGGGACGTCCAGGCGCAGCGGGTGGGCCGAGCGGGTGTCGGGCACCAGGCGCCGGGCGGCGACGAGCAGGGCGAGGCCGACGGGGACGTTGATGACGAAGATGCTGCGCCACCCGATGCCGAAGGCGTCGGCGGAGACGAGCCAGCCGCCGAGCAGCGGGCCGGCGACGGCTGCCATCCCGGAGACGGCGCCGATGATGCCGAGGATCGCGGCGCGTTCCCTGGGCCGGTACAGGGCCTGCACGGACGCGAGGACCTGGGGAACCATGAGGGCGGCGAAGGCACCCTGGACGACCCGGGCCGCCACCAGCGTGTCGCCGCTCTGGGCGAGTGCGGCGGCGAGCGAGGAGGCGGTGAAGCCGGCGACCCCGGAGAGGAACACCGTCCGGCGGCCGATGATGTCGCCGAGCCGTCCGCCGGTGATCAGGACGATCGCGAACGCCAGGGTGTAGCCGCCGACGACCCATTCCAGGTGGCCGGGGGTGGCGTGGACGTCCTCCTGGATGGCGGGCAGGCCGACGTTGACGATGGTGGCGTCGAGCAGGTCCATGAAGGACGCGACGATCAGGACGAGCATCGCGAGGCTGCGGCGGCGGTGGACGGGCGGGGTGTCCGGGGAGGCGGCGGCGGGCGCCTGGGCTCCGTCGGGCAGGGCGGTGCGCTGCTTGGGCATGGCCTTCTTCGATCGTTCGGAGGGATGGCGGCGGGCCCCGACCGTGGTCGCACCGCCCCAAAGTATTTCGTTCGGACGAAAGAAGCATAGCAAGTAGTTCGGCGTGGCGAAACAAGTAGTTCGGCGAAGCGAAGCAGCTTGCTAATCTGGGCGCATGACGACCACCGACCAGCCCTCGCGCGGCGAGCTCATCGCCCGGCTCAACACCGCCGGGCGGGAGCTGAGCACGGCCGCGGTTATGTTCCACAGCGCGCTCGCGCAGCTGCACGGACTGAGCAGCACCGAGGAGAAGGCCATCGACCTGCTCCAGCGCTTCGGCCCGCTCACCGCGCGCGAACTCGGCGAGCACTCCGGGCTCGCCCCGGCCTCGGTCACCGGGCTGGTCGACCGGCTCCAGCGCAAGGGCTTCGCCCGGCGGATCCCCAACCCCGCCGACAAGCGCAGCGTGCTCATCGAGGCCCCGGAGGCCCCGGCCGAGGCCCTCGCGCCGCACTTCGAGCACTTCATGAGCGGCATGGACGAGCTGTACGCCCGCTACAGCGACACCGAACTCGCCACCATCGCGGACTTCCTCGCCGCCGGCGCCACCGTCCAGCGCGAGGCGACCGCGCGACTGACCGCCGCATTGCCGGGCACCCGGCCGGGCGGCGGCGAGCCCGCCCTCACCCAGAGCCAGAAGCTGACCGTCCAGACCGCCGCCCACGGCGTCGTCGCCCTGATGGCCGCCGCCGACCCCGGGGCGTTCTCCTCCGCCCGGGCCGGCATGGCCGCCGGGAAGGCCCTCAGCTCCGCCACCGGCCTGACCGGACGCGTCCTGGCCGAGAAGCCCAAGGGCTTGAAGCTGGGCGGCAGGTCGACCGCCGACATCGCCGACCAGGTCTTCCCCGCCCTCGCCGCCTCGGCCGCCCTGCTCGGGGACGTCACCCCGGGCGAGGCCGAGAACTTCCGCTCCGTCATCCGGGTCGCGGTGGACGCCGCGCTGCGGATCCGCACCCCCGCGAGCCCGGCCATGACCGCCATGGCCGCCAGGATCGACGAGGCGCTCGACCGCGCCTGACGCCCCGGCCCACCACCCCCGCCCGAGCGGACATGACCGGACTGCCGCTCGCCTACGACTTCCCGGACCTGGACTTCCAGGGGATTCAACTCTGGTCCACTGGAGCGTAGTTGAGCACCGGCGGGCACTGCTCCACCGGCACTCGACGACAACTGAGGTGAATCGGCAGGGAATTACCCATGCACATGGGCTGTTCCGGAACCCCGTCCCGTGCCTACACTGCCGCTGCCCGCCGACCACTTCCCGGCCGCGGGCGACACCGCAGCGCGCGACCCCTGCGGCCGCACGCCCGCACGGAGGAGGAACCGATCATGGTCAAGCACTACCTCAAGTACGCCTACAGCACCCTCACCGCGGCGATGTTCCTGCACATGGCCTGATCCGGCCGACCCCGGCCAGGGCCGGGTGGTCCACCGTCCGACCCTGGCCCGGGGAGCCCGCTTGTTCGCGACCGCCATGAGCCAACTGCGCTACGGCGCAGCCATCCTGACGAACCGCCGGATCCGCCCCGGCGACCTGGAGCGCCTCGCCCGCGACCTGGTCGACACCATCGCCGAGTTCGGCGAGCCCGGCGAGGACTCGGCGCTGCTGCCCGGCCGGGCCGGGCAGGTCGACCCCCAGCTGCGCCGCGAGGTGACCCGGCGCAGCCTGCGCGCCACCGCCCGCGCCGCCGTCCGGCACACCGCCTACTACCGCCGGCGGTTCGCCGAACTCGACCTCGATCCGGCGAAGTTGGAGCCGGAGGACTGGTCGCGCGTGCCGGTCACCCCCAAGCAGGCGCTGAAAGCGCTGCCCGCCGCGTTCGTCTCCGCCGCCGCCACGCCCGCCCTGATGGCGCTCACCACCGGCACCAGCGGCGCCCCCACCGCGGTGTGGTTCTCCCGGGCCGAGATCGAGAGCGCCATCGCGTTCAGCACCATCTCCGCCGTGCTCGGTCTCGGCCTGCGGCCGCGCCACACCGTCGCCTACGCGGGCTGCTCGCGCGCCACCCTGCCGCTGGTCTACGCCGAGGAGTCGACCACCCGCGCCGGCGCCGGCTTCGTCCAGTTCGGCACCGTCGACCCGGCGTTGGCGCTGGACCGGCTGGCCGCCCCGCTCGGCCTGCCCGGCCGGGCCCCGCAGATCACCCACCTGACCACCTCCGCCTCCTACCTGGCCGCCCTGGTCCAGGAGGCCGAGCAACAGAAGTGGCAGAGCGGCGACTTCGGGCTGGAGTCGATCAGCGTCGGCGGCGAGGTGCTGTCCGCGCCGCTGCGCCGCCGGGCCGAGGCGGTGTTCGGCGCGGCCGTGGACTCGGCGTACCTGATGACCGAGATCCTGCCCTCGGGCGCGAGCCCCTGCACCGAGGGCCATCTGCACCACACCACCGAGTTCGGGCACCTGGAGGTGCTCGACCCGGTCAGCGGGGAGCCGACCGCCCCGGGCGGGATCGGCACCGTGGTGCACACCCCGTACGTGCCCTACCGCGAGTGCACCCTGCTGCTGCGGTACGCCACCGGGGACCTGGTCCGCCTCCCGGACGGGCCGCCGGACTGCGAACTCGCCCATCTGCCGGCCACCTCCGGGATCCTCGGCCGCTGGTCCGGCCCGCTGAGCACGGCCGTCACCACCCGCGAGGTGCTCGACCTGGTGGAGGCCGAGCCCGAAGTCCCGCTGCCCGCCCGGTACGCGCTCACCGAGGGACCAGGGGGGCCGGCGGGCCCGGCCCGGCTGCACCTGCTGGTCCCCCGGCTGCCCGCGACCGCCCTGCTCGGGCGGCTGGAGGAGCGGGCGGCGGCGGCCGGTCTGCGGCTGTCCGCCATCGTGCCGCACGAGGACCGGGCCACCATGCCGCCGACCGCGCCCGTGCGCGCCGACCTGCGCGAGCACAGCTTCGAGGCACCGGGCGCCACCGACCCCAGGAGGCGTTGAATGAGCGTCAGCCCCCTCGCGCTCACCGCGCTGAGCGCCGCCGTCGCCGTCGAGATCGCCGTCGCGGCCCGCTACCTGGCCCGGGTCCGGATGCCCCGGCCGCCGGTCGGGGTGTACACCGGGGGCGACGTCGCCGTGCTGTGCGCCGGTGTGGTCGTCGCGCCGCTGCTGTACGCCGCGCTGCCCGGGGCGGCCGTCTCCGCCGTGTTCGGCCTGGTGCTGTGCCTGGCCGTGCAGTTCACCCTCGCCCCGCTGCTCACCACCGCCGGGCTACGGGCCACGCCGTGGTCCTGGGGCGTCGCCCTCGGCGGCACCGCCGCCACCGCGCTCGCCGCCCTCACCGGCCACCCGGGCGGCGCCCGGGCGGGCAGCGGCCTGCTGATCGCCGTCGCGGTGGTCGGGGTCGCCAACCTGTGGACGCAGAGCGGCCTGCGGGCCGGGCACACCGCGGCCCTGGCCGCCACGCTCACCGTGTACGACCTGGCCGCCACCACGCTCACCGACACCACGACGCGCTTCTTCGCGCAGGTCCAGGACCGCCCGTTCGCGCCGGTGCTGGCCCTCACCGGCGGGGAGCGGCCGGTTGCGGTCGGCCTCGGTGACCTGCTGCTGCTCGTCCTGTTCCCGCTGGTCGCGGCGAAGGCGTACGGCCGGGCGGCGGCGTGGTCCGCCGCGCTCGCGGGCGTCCTGGTGACCAGCGCCGTCAGCGCCTGCTTCGCCCTCGGCGTGCTGTCCGGCGGCTTCCCGCTGCTGACCGCGCTGGGCCCGCTGATCGTCGCCCAGCACCTGTACTGGCGGTGGCGTTCGGGCGGCGAGCGCACCACCGCCCGCTGGCGCGAGGGCCGGCCCGGCCCGGCACCGGCGCCGTGCGGCACCGAACTCGCGGCCGCGCTGGCCGCGTCCGCGCCCGAGGGCGCCCCGCCGGGCAGCTGGCTGGCCCTCGGTGCCGGCCGGGTCCTGGGCACCGGCCCGACCCCGGGGCTGGCCCGGCGCGATGCCCGCCGCCAGGGGGCGGACACCCCCACCACCGCTCGGATGGTCTGAGCTCCCCGGCTCCGGGCCCGGCGGCAGCGGTGCGGCGTCGGCGGCCTCAGCAGACTCAGTCGAGGGTGGCGTCCAGGAAGTCCCGCCAGGCGGCCCGCACCCGGGGGGCGTGAGCCTCCCCCTCGCCGGCCAGCAGGTCCAGCAGCAGCCCGCGCAGCACGGCGAGCACCACGGTGGGGTTGGCCCGGGTGCCGTCGAGCACCCGGGCCAGCGGCGGGAGCCATTCCGCCAGCGAGGCGGCGCCGAAGTCCCGCCAGGGTTCGACGTGCCCGAAGGCGCGGACGTACCCCTCGAAGAACAGTCGCAGCGCGCCCCGGTGTTCCGGGTCCGCCAGCCAGGCCCAGAGCCGTTCGAGGGTCTCCCGGGCACCGCCGCCCTCCTCCTCCGAGCGTTCCAGCAGCGCCAGTTGCTCGGCCCGGCCGACCGCCAGCACCGCCCGGACCAGCTCCTCCTTCGAGCCGAAGAGGTAGAGCAGCACACGCGGGCTGGTACCGATCTCGGCCGCGAGCGGGCGCAGCGAGAGGTCGGACACGTTGTGCTCGGCGACGTAGCGGACGGTCGCGGCGAGCAGGTCCTCGCGGCGCACCGACGGGCGGCGCGGCGCGGGGCGGCTGGGTGCGTCGGCTGGGGTGGGCACGTGGTCTATCGTTCCACTGAAACGACTGTTTCACCAGAAGGGGATGGAGTCATGGCCACCACCGCACCCGGAACCGTCACCGTCCGCGAGGCCGACCGGCCCGGAGACCTGGGCGCCGTCGCGGCCCTGCACGGTGTCCTGTACACCCGCGAGTACGGCATGGACGCCACCATGGAGGCCTACGTCGCCGCCGGCATGGCCGAGTTGGTGCTGGCCAGGGTCGTCGAGGGCTCCGCGTCGCCCGGGCGGCTGTGGGTCGCCGAGCTGGACGGCCGGGTCGTCGGCGCCGTCGGCCTGGTCCGGGCCGAGGAGCGCCCCGGCTGGGGCCAGCTCCGCTGGGTGGTCCTCGACCCGGTGGCCCGCGGCCGGGGCCTGGGCCGCCGGATGCTGGAACTCGCCCTGGACGAGGCCCGCGACCGCCGGTACGAGGGCGTCCTGCTCTGGACGATCGCCGGCCTCGACGCCGCCCACCACCTGTACGCGACGGCCGGGTTCGAGCTCACCCTCTCCCGCCCGGCCCACAAGTTCGGCCTGGACACCGTGGAGCAGCGGATGGAACTGCGCCTCTGACGGCCCGACCCGGCGCGCGCCGCCGTCGTACGCGCCGCCGTCAGCCGGACCCGCGGGTGCGGGTCCACCGCTCGCAGCGCCGGCCCACCGGGCGGGGCGGCTCCCCCACGGCCAGGAGCAGGTCCACCAGTTCGTCGAGGGCCTCGGCCACCACATCGTGCCCGGCGGCGAGCTCGTGCACCGTCCAGCCGGGATCCCCGGCGAGCCGGTCACGGAGCGCGCCGGCCGACGGCCGCGCGGACTCCGCGGCCCCGGCCAGGTGGACGTAGTCCCGCTGCCGCACCCGGTCCTGGGCACCGGTGAGCCGGATCCGCTGGAGCTGGGAGGCCAACGGGTGGGCGGTGAGCCGGGGATCGGCCCGGAGCGCGGGCGGCGGCGGCGCCACCGAGTGGCCGTCCGCTCCGACGCCGGCCAGCAGCCGCCGCTGCCGGGCCGCGGAACTCAGGCTCCAGGCCGAGTCCCCGTCGCCGGGCACGAAGGCGTCCAGGTAGACCAGGGTGTCGACCCGTTCCGGCACCCGGTCGGCCGCCCCGGTGACGGGCATCCCGCCGTAGCCGTGTCCGACCAGCACCGCGTCCTCGATCCGTTCCGCCTCCAGGAGCGACACCACGTCCTGGACGTGGGTGTCCAGGTTCACCGCCGCGCCGGACAGGTGGCGCCGGGACCCGAGGCCGGTCAGGGTCAGCGGGTGCACCCGATGGCCGTACAGGCGCAGTTCACCGGCGAGCGGCTCGTACCACCAGCCGCCGCGGAACGAACCGGGGACGAGGACGAACGTGGTCATGGTGCTTCCTCCGAGGGTCCTGGGCGGCTGCCGGGCGCCGGGCCGCACCGCGGGGCCCGGCGGGGGCGGTCGATCACCGCGCCGCCCGTGGAACGCTAGGACGGGTCGGGCCGCGGGTGGACTGGCCCGGGGCGCCAA
The DNA here is from genome assembly GCF_055594965.1 of Kitasatospora sp. NPDC040550. NCBI lineage: Bacteria > Bacillati > Actinomycetota > Actinomycetes > Kitasatosporales > Streptomycetaceae > Kitasatospora > Kitasatospora sp. NPDC040550. The sequence goes on from NZ_JBVIWC010000048.1 coordinate 7,813, forward strand.
CAGGGGGACAGCTCGCGCCACGGCCCTCACGCCACGGCCGCCACCCGCGGGCGGCCGGGAGGTCAGCCGCGCTCGGCGGCGGCCGGCAGCGGCACCGCCGACTTGCGGTAGGTGTCCGGGGTGTGGCCGGTCCAGCGCTGGAACGCCCGGCGCAGGGCCCGCGGGTCGGCGTAGCCGAGGCGGGCGGCGATCGACTGGACCGGGAGCCGGGTGTCGCGCAGCAGCCGGGCGGCCTGTTCGTGGCGGACGGCGTCGATCTCCTCGCGCCAGGTGGTGCCGTGGTCGCTGAGCCGGCGCTGCAGGGTCCGCGGGCTCACCGCGAGTCGGCCGGCCACCCGGTCCAGGGAGAGCAGGTCCTCGGCGAGGGCCTCGGCCAGGGCGGCCCGGAAGGTGTCGCGCCAGTCGGGCGCCGGGCGGGCCGTGGCCAGGCCCATCTCGACGTAGCGCCGCATGATGCGGGCCAGTTCCGGGTCCGCGGTGGCGGCCCCCTGCCCGGCGTCGAGCAGGACGATCGCGTTGGTGGGCTGGTCGAAGTCGATCCGGGCGGTGCCGAAGGCCTCGACCAGGTGCCGGTGCCGCCGGGGTGCCGGGTGGGCGAAGGCGACCCGGACCGGGCCGGCGGAGGCGCCGCCGGCCTCCCGCATCCGCTGCAGGAAGGTGGCCAGGGCGAAGACGCTGATCTCCCGGTCCACGCCGTCCCGGAACGGCAGCCCGTGGTAGTGCAGGGTGAGGTGGCGGCCGTCCTCGACCACGTCGAGCGAGACGGCCGGATCGGTCAGCGCGCTGATCCACCGGGCCCCCTCCCGCAGGCCGTCGGCCAGGGTGGGGGCGCTGGTGACCAGGTAGTCCCAGGCGTGCAGGCTGCCCAGCGGGACGTTCCCGGCGACCAGCAGACCGGCCCCGTCCCCGCCCCGGAGGAAGATCAGCTCCCAGATCCGGTTGATCGCAGTGGTGGGGACCCTGGTCAGGTCGTCGGCGAGCGCGGCCGGTTCCAGCCCCGTGGCCAGCGCGATCTCCTGCGGGGCTATCCCCAGCCGGAGCGCGCTGCTGCGGACGAGCCGCACCAGGTGGGCGGGAACCGTGTCTCTGTGCACAGGGCGCGATTCTAATGGCACGCCAGAAATCAAGGCCGTGGCACCCGCCGGTCGCGAACGGTCCCCCTCCTGGCGCGAACGGTCCCCCTTGGCGCCGATGGTCCCCCCGCTGGCGCGTCCGGCCTCCTCCTGGGCTCTCGCGCCGCCCCTACGGTCGAAAACCGGGGGGCCGGTCGGTTCCCCGTCGTTCCGAGGAAGGACCAGCCGTGACCGTTCCCACGATCCTCGCCATCTCCGGCAGCCTGCGCGCCGACTCCCACAACACCGCCCTGCTGCACGCCGCCCGCAAGCACAACCCGGGCGGCCTGGAGATCGAGCTCTACGACCGCCTGCGGGAGATCCCGCCCTACGACTTCGACCTGGACACCCCCGAGGCCCGGCCCGCCGTCGTGCAGGAGCTGCGCGACCGGATCACCGCGGCCGACGGACTGCTGATCGCCACGCCGGAGTTCAACTACTCCGTCCCCGGCGTCCTGAAGAACGCGCTCGACTGGGTCAGCACCGACTGGACCAAGACCGAGGGCCTGCCGCTGCAGCGCAAGCCGATCGCGATCCTCGGGGCCGCGCCGACCAACTTCGGTTCGGTCCGGGCGCAGCTGGCTCTGCGCCAGGTGTTCATCTGGACGCACAGCGACGTGGTGGTCAAGCCCGAGCTCATCGTCTTCCGCTCGCACGAGCGCTTCGACGAGGCGGGCAACCTGGTCGACCAGGGCACCATCGCGCTGCTCCAGGACCTGCTCGACGCGCTGCGCCAGAAGATCACCGCCGCCCGCGGCTGACGCCCGCATCCGGGGCCCGTTCAACTCCGGTCCGCCGAGCGGCCGTTCTGGACGGATGCGCCTGGAACCGGGCTCCCGCTGGACGGTTGTCAGGTCTGGCGGGGCACGCCGGCGGGCACAGTACTGACATCCGGATACGGGCCCGGCCGCCACTCCCCCACGAGCGCGACCGGGCCCCGACCGGCGACCGGGCCTGGGCGTGACTCCCCCCACGGAGCAGCGGCCGGGCCCGTCGACTGTTCATCCGGCGACACGCAGCGTACATGTCATCTCTACCCAGCGCTACCTCGCCGTCGACCGGGGCGCCCCCGCCCGGTTCCTTACCGAAGCGTGACACGGCCCCCGGATCGGCCGTTCGCCGGGGCCGCGGGCGGTAGCGTCCCCGGTCATGAGGATTCTGGTCACCGGCGGCGCCGGTTTCATCGGTTCGGCCGTGGTACGGGCCCTCGCGGCGGCCGGCCACCAAGTCCGCGTGCTGGACGCGCTGTTGCCCGCCGTCCACCCCACCGGGGCGGTGCCCCCGCTGCCGGACGGCGTCGACTTCCGGCACGGGGACGTCCGGGACGCGGAGGCGGTCGAGGCCGCACTGGCCGGGGTGGACGCGGTCTGCCACCAGGCCGCCATGGTCGGGCTCGGCCTGGACCTCGACGACGCGCCCGCCTACGCGGGCTGCAACGACCTGGGCACCGCCGTCCTGCTCGCCGCCATGGCCCGGGCGGGGGTGCGCAGCCTCGTCCTCGGCGGGTCGATGGTGGTCTACGGCGAGGGCCGCTACCGCTGCCCCGAACACGGGGAGGTCTCCCCCGGCCCCCGGCACCCCGGCGAGCTGGACGCCGGACGCTTCGAGCCGCCGTGCCCCGAGTGCGGCGCCGGGCTGCGCCCCGGCCTGGTCGCCGAGGACGCCCCGGCCGACCCGCGCAACGTCTACGCCGCCACCAAGCTCGCCCAGGAACACCTGTCCGGCGCCTGGGCCCGCGCCTGCGGGGGGCGGCTCCTGACGCTGCGCTACCACAACGTGTACGGGCCGGGGATGCCGCGCGACACCCCGTACGCGGGGGTGGCCTCGCTGTTCCGCTCGGCGCTGGCCCGGGGCGAGGCGCCGCGGGTGTTCGAGGACGGCGGGCAGCGCCGGGACTTCGTCCACGTCCGGGACGTCGCGGCGGCCAACCTGGCCGCGCTCACGGCGGTCGGCGACCGGGCCCCGGGCAGCGTGCGGGCGTACAACACGGGCAGCGGCGAGGTCCGGACGGTCGGCGAGATGGCCGGGGCCCTGGCCGCCGCCCACGGCGGGCCGGCGCCGGTGGTGACCGGGCAGTACCGGCTCGGCGACGTCCGGCACATCACCGCGGACTCCGCGCGGCTGCGCGCGGAGCTGGGCTGGCGGGCCCGGGTGGGCTTCGCCGACGGCATGGTGGAGTTCGCGGCGGCGGCGCAGCGCGCCTGAGCGCCTCCGGGCGGACGCCGGGCGAACGCCGGGCGCGGGCAGGCTGCCGAGCGAGGGCGGGCTGCCGAGCGAGGGCGGCCCGGCCGCCCGGAGGCGTTCAGCCCCGGGCGGCCGGCAGGACGATCTCGAAGCAGCAGCCCCCGGCGACGTTGCGAACCCGGGCCTGCCCGGCGTGGGCCTCCACGATGCCCCGGACGATGGCCAGCCCGAGCCCGGCGCCGCCCTCGCCCCGTTCCCGGGCACCGCCCGGGCCGGCCGGTGGCGGGGTGCGGGCGGCGCTGCCGCGCCAGCCCGTCTCGAACACCCGGGGCAGGTCCGGCTCCGGGATGCCGCCGCAGCCGTCGGTGACGGCGAGCACCACCTCGTCCGCCTCCCGGCGGGCGGAGACCGCGACCACGCCGTCCTCCGGGGTGGAGCGGATCGCGTTGACCAGCAGGTTGCCCAGCACCCGGGTGATCTCCCCGGAGTCCACCTCGACGGGCTCGGCGGCGACCTGCCCGCCCTCCAGCCGGACCCCGCGCTGCCGGGCCAGCGGGTGGGCCCCGGCGAGCGCCTCGTCGACCAGGTCGTACACGGACACCCGGGACACCGACAGGGCCAGTGCGCCCGCCTGGATCCGGGAGAGCTCGAAGAGGTCGTCGACCATCCCGGTGAGCCGTTCGACCTCGGTCCGCATCCGCCGCAGGTACTCCTCGGGGCGCTCGGCGACGCCGTCCTCCAGGGCCTCCGCCATGGCGCGCAGGCCCGCCAGCGGGGTGCGCAGGTCGTGCGAGATCCAGGCGATCAGCTCCCGCCGGGAGGTGTCCAGGGCCTGCGAGCGCGCCCTGGACTCGGCCAGCCGGGCACTGGTGGCGGCCAACTCGGCGCCGAGCTGCGCCAGTTCCAGGCCGAGCGGGCGCTCGGGCGCGGCGAATCCGGCATCGCTGCCGACCGTCCGGGCGGCCACCGTCAGCGCCCGGCTCCCGGCCACCACCTGGCGGCCCAGCAGCGCGGCGGTGGCCAGCGAGACCACGGCGGCCATCGCCAGCACCGTGATCACCACCCCGAGGTCGTGCCGGGACAGGAACATCGCCTGCGCCACCGCGAAGGTCCCGGAGGTGACCGCCAGCACGGTCACGGCGGCGACGCAGAACAGCGACAGCGCGAGCGAGCGGCGGCGCAGCAGCCGGACGGCCGCCCAGCCGAGCAGGCCCGCCCCGCCCGCGCCGAGCGCGGCGAACAGCGCGATCAGCAGCAGGTCCTTCACGCCGGGCCGCCCTTCGCGCCGGTGTGCGCGCCCTCGGCCGGCGCCGGGTCGTAGCGGTAGCCGACGCCCCACACCGTGGAGACCAGCCTCGGCGCGGCCGGGTCGTCCTCGATCTTCTCGCGCACCCGGCGCACATGGACGGTCACCGTGGAGAGGTCGCCGAAGTCCCAGCCCCAGACCCGCTCCATCAGCTCCTGCCGGGAGAACACCGTGTGCGGGTGCCGGAGCAGGAACGCCAGCAGGTCGAACTCCCGCAGGGTCAGCGCCAGTTCACGGCCGCCCCGGTACGCCCGGCGGGCCTGCGGGTCGAGCGCGATGTCGCCCGAGACCAGCCGCCCGCCGCCCGGCCCCGCCGGCCCGGCCGCCGCCCCCGCCGCGCCCGCGCGGGAGCGGCGCAGCACCGACTGGACCCGCAGGACGAGCTCGCGCGGGCTGAACGGCTTGGTGACGTAGTCGTCCGCGCCGAGTTCGAGCCCGAGGATCCGGTCGGTCTCGTCGCCCTTGGCGGTGAGCAGCACGACCGGCAGCTCGGCGCCGTCCGGGTCGGTGCGCAGCCGGCGGAGGATCTCCAGGCCGTCGATGCCCGGCAGCATGAGGTCCAGGACCACCAGGTCCGGCCGGGGGGCGGTGCGGGCCAGGGCGAGGCCCCGGGGGCCGTCGGCGGCGCGGTCGACGTGGTGGCCCGCGCGGGTCAGGTAGCCGGCGACGACCTCGGCCACCGTGGGGTCGTCGTCGACCACCAGGATGCGGCCGGGCCGGGTCGGTCCGGCGGCGGGCGCCGGGCCGGTGGTGGCAGGCGTCGGTTCGGTGCCGGTGTCAGGCTCCGGGTCAGTGGCGGGCGCCGGTGCGGCGGCGGTGGGGCTCTCGTTCACCTCGCCGAGGATACGAGCCGACGACGGCCGCCGGCGGCCACCGGGACGGCACGTCCGCGTTCCGTAAGATCCCCCTGCCCGGCTCGGCGGCTCCCCGGCCGTCCCCCGAACGGGGCGCACCGCCCCGACGTCGTACTTCCGTAAGGGCGCGGCTCGGCTCCGACGGCCTCGGGCGCGGTTAGCGTGACCGGCGTGACTCCTCCCCTCCCCCTCACTCCGGTCGTCGACGTCGTGCTGCCCTGTCTGGACGAGGCCGCCGCCCTGCCCTGGGTGCTCGGACGCATCCCGGCCGGCTGGCGGGCCGTCGTGGTGGACAACGGTTCGCGCGACGGCTCCGCCGAACTGGCCCGCTCGCTCGGAGCGACCGTGGTCGAGGAGCCCCGGCGCGGTTTCGGCGCCGCCTGCCACGCCGGGCTGCGCGCCGCCACCGCCGAACTGGTCTGCTTCATGGACTGCGACGGCTCGCTCGACCCCGCCCAACTCCCCCGGGTCACCGGACCGGTGCTGGCCGGCACCGCCGACCTCGTCCTCGGCCGCCGCCGACCGGCCACCGCCGGCGCCTGGCCGGTGCACGCCCGGCTCGCCAACGCCGTGCTGGCCCGGCGGCTGCGGGCCCGCACCGGCGCCCCGCTGCACGACCTCGGCCCGATGCGGGCTGCCCGTCGCGAGCGGCTGCTGGCCCTCGGGCTCGGCGACCGGCGCTCCGGCTACCCGCTGGAGATGGTGCTCGCCGCCTCGGCCGCCGGGCTGCGGATCGCCGAGACCCCGGTCGACTACCTGCCGCGCGCGGGCCGCTCCAAGGTGACCGGCACCCTGCGCGGCACCCGACAGGCCGTCCGCGACATGCGCGCGGTCCTGGCCGCACCGCCGCCGACCCTGCTGGTGATCGCCAAGGCGCCGGTGCCAGGCCGGGTGAAGACCCGGCTCACCCCGCCCTGCACCCCCGTGCAGGCCGCGGCACTGGCCGAGGCGGCCCTGACCGACACCCTGCACGCCCTGGCCGCGATGCCCGCCGGGCGGCGGCTGCTGGTCCTGGACGGCGAGCCGGGCGGCTGGCTGCCGCCGGGCTGGGAGGTCGTCCCCCAGTGCGCCGGCGGCCTGGACCTCCGGCTGGCAGCCGCCTTCGCCCACGCCGCCCGGCTGGCCCCGGACGCCCCGGCGCTGCTGGTCGGCATGGACACCCCGCAGCTGGACCCGGCCGTGCTGGCCGAGCCGCTGTCCGCCGCCCGGCGGCCCGGTCTCGACGCCTGGTACGGCCCGGCGGCCGACGGCGGGTTCTGGGCCCTGGGCCTGGCCCGGCCGAGCGAGCGGCTGGCGGCCCGGCTGCTGCACGGCGTGCCGATGTCCACGCCCGGCACCGGCGCGGCCCTGCTGCACCGGCTGACGCAGGCCGGCCTGACGGTCCACCGGCTGCCCGAACTGACCGACGTGGACACCGTCGAGGACGCCCGGCTGGTCGCCGAGCAGGCCCCGCACAGCCGCTTCGCCGCGCGGCTGCGCGCCCTCGACCCCGTTCCGGAGGTGGCGGGTTGAGCCTCGCCGCGCCCTGGGTGGACGACCCCTTCGCCGAGGCCGTCCGCACCGGCTTCGGCCCGCTCTGGCTGCGCCGCGAGGACGGCCGGCGGCTGCACCTGGACATCGAGCGCTGGTGCGCCCCGGCGGCGGGCGCCGACCACAGCCTGCTGCGGCGCTGTGCCCGGCTCGCCGCGCCCGTCCTGGACCTCGGCTGCGGCCCCGGCCGCCTGGTCGCGGAGCTGCTCGCCCTCGGGGTGCCCGCGCTCGGTGTGGACGTGACCAGGGCGGCGGTGGCCCGCACGGTGGGCCTCGGCGGCGCCGCGCTCTGCCGCTCGGTGTTCGACCGGCTGCCCGCCGAGGGCCGCTGGGGCGCCGCCCTGCTCGCCGACGGCAACCTGGGCATCGGCGGCGACCCGGACGCACTGCTCCGCCGGAGTGCCGAACTCCTCGCCCCGGACGGGCTGTTGCTGGTGGAGGTGGAGCCGGAGGAGGTGGACGAGCGGGCCGTCGTCCGGGTGGAGGGGCCGGACGGCCGGCTCGGCCCGGCCTTCCCCTGGGCCCGGCTCGGCACGGCCGCCACCCTGCGCCGCTCCCGGGCCGCGGGCCTGGCGGAGGCGGAGCGCTGGACCTCGCACGGCCGCCGCTTCCTCGCCCTGCGCAAGGGCTGAGAGCGCCCGGGGGCCGGGCCCACCGACCGGCGGACCCGTCCGGAGCATGCGTCACACTGGTGCGCACCGTCCGGCGTACCGGGCGGCCGGGCACAGGAGGGGGCAGCGGTGGGCGGCGACATCGTCGGGGAGTTGGCGGCGGCACTCGGGTGCGGTGACCCGGCGGTGGTACGGGTCGACCGCGACCACCACCGGCTCGCCGTCCCGGTCGGACCGCCCGGGGACCGGTTCACCGTCGACGTCCTCGGCAACCCGCGCACCGCGGACCGGGTGGTCCACCTGCTGCCGGGCGGCGGCCTCAACGTCGCCGCCGACTACTGCACCGCACAGGGCCGCAGCCTGGCCCGCTTCCTCGCCGACCACGGCTGCCTGGTGCTCGGCACCACCCCGCGCGAGGACGCGCTGACCCCCGACCGGATCGGCCCCCGGTGCGCCGACTGGAGCCTGGACGGGCAGCGGGCGGACCTCGAACGGGTCGTCGCCGCCGCCGGCTCCGTCACCGGCCTGCCGTACGAACTGCTCGGCCATTCGGCCGGGGCCGCGCTCGCCCTGGCCACCGCCGCCCGGACCGGCGGCGAGGGCCCGCAGCGGGTGCTGGTGCTCGACACCACCGGCCCGTACGACCCGCAGCGGGAGCCTGAACTGCAGGCCCACGCCGAGGAGTTGCACGACCTGCTGGACGAGCGGCTGGCGGCCGGCGACTGGACCGTCGACCCCGGGCTCAAGGGCCTGTTCGCCCGCGCGGCCGCCGCCCCGGACGCCCCGAGCGGACTGCCCCGGCCGGTGGACGGCGCGGCTCCGTTCAGCAACCTCGGGCTGCTGCACTACGCGCTCATCCGCACCCGGGACCTGCCCGGCCCGGCCAACTGGATCCACCACCGCGGCCACAGCACCGGCAGCTACACCTTCGGCGCGGCCCCCACCGAGGACCGCTTCGCCCTGGCCCACTCCCCGCTCCCGGTCTGGCAGCAGGCGGTCGCCCGGCTCGGCAGCGGCCTCCAGCCGACCGCGCTACTGCGCGACCTGGCGGCGCTCTGGGCCGGCCGGGCCGGCCCCGACCTGCTCGACTGGGAGGCCATCCGGGCCGAAGTGGTCTGGCTGAACGCCGAGTTCGGCCGCGGGGACCACGACCTCGGCGCCCGGCTGATCGACCGGGGCGGTGCCAAGGTCGACTACCTGGTGGTGCCGGACTACGGCCACGGCGACATGGTCTGGTCGGCCACGGCCGAACGCGACGTGTGGGGACTGCTGCTGCCCCTCCCGCGACCGGGGCGGCGTGCGGCGCGGCGGTGAGGCGGTGAGGCGGCGCGGCGGGCTACTCCCGCCGTTCCCCGGTGGCGGTCGTCCGCACCGGCTCCGGCGGGGCGGGGCGCCACTGCGGGTGCTCACGCTCGGCCCAGGCGCGCTCGACCAGGCCGGTGCGCATCCCGAGGCGTGACTCGCCGTCCCGCCAGGCCATCCGGACGTGCCCGGCGATCACCACGGCGATGGCGGCGGCCAGCCAGTCGTGCACGAAGGTCGCACCCGTGCGCCAGGCCGGCGGGGCGAGGTGGGTGAGCCACATCAGCAGGCCGGTGCCGACGATCACCAGCATCGAGCCGAGCGTCCACTGGGCGTACAGCTTCTGCCCGGCGTTGAACTTGCCCGCCGGTCGGTGCCCGGCCCGGGCCCGGAGGGCGCGCAGCCACTGCCGGTCCGCCGGGGTGAAGCGGCTCAGCCGGGAGAAGTCGGCGCGCAGCGCCCGGGAGGCGAGCCCGAGCAGCAGCGGCACCGGCAGGGCCAGGCCGCACCAGACGTGCACGGTGACCACCAGCGGCCGGTTGCCGACCAGCACGGCCAGCGGCCCCAGGTAGAGGCAGGCGGCCGTGGCGAGGCAGACGCCCATCAGCGCGGCGGTGGTGCGGTGCACCCAGCGCTCGGCCCGGGTGAAGCGCAGGACCAGTTCAGCTCGTCGGTGCATCGTCCCGCCCGTTCGACCGGCCGACCCAGGCGTCGACGTCGTATCCGTTGCCCTCCCAGTACCCCGGCTGGACGGAGTCCGTGACGGTGATCCCGGAGAGCCATTTCGCGGACTTGTAGAAGTACATCGGCGCGACGTACAGCCGCACCGGCCCGCCGTGGTCGTGGCTGATCGGCTTGTCCTCCAGGCGCAGCGCGACCAGCACGTCGTCGCGCCGGGCCTGTTCGAGGGTGAGGCTCTCGCTGTACGCGCCGTCGAAGCAGTCGAAGCGCACCGCCTTCGCGCCCGGCCGGACCCCGGCGGCGTCCAGCAGGTGGGCCAGCGGCACCCCCTCGAACGGGGTGTCCGGCACCCGCCAGCCGGTGACGCACTGAACGTCCTTGACCAGCCGCCGTTGCGGCATGGCCTGGAGGTCGGCGAGCCGGTGGGTGGCGGGGCGCTCGACCAGGCCGCCCACGGTGAGGGTGTAGTCGGCGGCGGTCCGCTCGGGGACGGAGGTCACCACCGAGTAGTAGCGGAAGCCGTTGTTGCCGGGCAGCAGCCCGGACAGGCCGCTCGGGTCGCGCTCCGCCAGCCCGGATTCCACCCGCTGGAGGAACGGCCCGGCGGCCACGCCGAGCGCCCCGAGGCCGAGCAGCCCGAGCACCACCCGGCGCCCGACCGGGGTGCCCCGGCCCTCTTCGTCTGTACTGTCCACGCGACGATTCGACCAGGTCGGGCCGGTCCGGGGCCAGTGGCGGGGGCGTCCCGTCAGACTTTCGTCATCTCCGGCCCGCCCTCGCGCACCGGCCGCGACCCCAGGACCCGCCCCACAACCCGCGCCGGAACCCCGGCCAGTGCGCGCAGCGCCGGGACGGCCAGCACACAGGCCAGCGCGGCGCCGTACGCGGTGCGTTGGGCGTCCTCGCCGCCCACCAGGTAGAGCACCTGCCCGGCGGCCGGGACGGCCAGCCACTCCCACCGCCCGTCCAGCCCGACCAGGGCCACCACCAGCAGCCCGTACCAGGGGTAGCTGGGCGCGACCAGCAGCAGGGCCGTCCCGGTGACCAGCAGCGCGCCGCGCCAGGGGCGGTCCGGGTCGCCCCGGCGCAGCACCCACAGCACCACCGCGGCCAGCACCAGGGCGGCCGCCCACGGCGCCCAGCGGTCCGGCAGCACGGCCCGCACCAGGCCGAAGCGCTCCAGGTGGCCCTGCTCGTAGCCCTCCTCCCGCAGGTAGCCGGGCAGGTAGCCGAGGACGCCGACGCCGGAGGCCGCGACGTACGGGAGGTAGACCACGGCGAAGGTGCCGAGGGCCGCCGCGAGCAGCACCAGGTCGCGCTTGGCGGGCCGCCGGGCGAGCAGGCCCGAGAACGCCCCGGGCAGGGCGAGCACGGGCAGCAGTTTGGTCGCGACCGCCGCTCCGAGCAGGGCGCCGGCGGGCCCGGCCCGGCGGCGGGCGGCGCAGCCGAGCCCGGCCACCATGAGCAGCGCGCCGAGGGTGTCGACGTGGGCGTCGTTGACGGCCCACACCGTCACGCCCGGGCACCAGCCCCAGAGCGCGGCCCGCCGACCACGCCGCAGCAGCAGGGCGGTGGTGGCGACCGCCAGCAGGGCGCCGCCGACCTGCACGCCGCGCACCCCGCCGCCGAAGGGGTGCTCGGCGAGGAACCAGGCCTCGGCGACCGGCGGGTAGATGGTGTGCACGGCGGGTCGGTTGATCCGGGTGCAGTCCCCGGCCGCGGTGCGGTGCTCGTCCCAGGCCGTGCAGTCGCCCCCGGCGGGGAACAGGCCGGGGTCGCGCAGCCGGAGCAGCGCCGGGTCGTCCGGGGCGTGGGCGTACGGGGAGATTCCGGCGGCCTGGACCCGGCCGTCCCACACGTAGCGGTAGGCGTCGTCGCTGGTGCGCGGCGGCGCGAGCAGCCCGACGGCGGCGACCAGCACGCTCCCGACCAGCACGAGGGGTGCCACCCGGCGCTCCTCCACCCGCCGCAGCAGGAGCAGGGCGAGGGCGAAGAGCGCGGCGTCCAGGGCGTACCAGTCGTGCAGCGGCGCCCGGTCGGCGAGCGTGCCGCCGCCGGTCACGGTCCCCGCGAGGGCGGCGACCAGGGCGGCGAGGGCAGCCGCGCAGGGCAGGGTCCGGGTGAGCGCCGGGCGGTCAGTCACCGGGGACACCGGGCAGACCGGTGGTCAGGCCGTCCAGGGCGTGCGGGCAGGGGCAGTCCCGCTCGACGGGCAGGGCCTCCAGGGCCTTGAACAGGACGGTGCGCAGCCGGTCGACGTTCCCGGCGAAGACCTCCAGCACCTCGGCGTGGGTGACGCCCTCACCGGCCCCCACCCCGGCGTCGTGGTCGGTGACCAGAGCCAACGAGCTGTAGCAGAGCCCGAGTTCACGCGCCAGTACGGCCTCGGGGTGCCCGGTCATCCCGACCACCGACCAGCCGTTGGCCGCGAACCAGCGCGACTCCGCCCGGGTGGAGAAGCGCGGACCCTCGATCACCACCAGCGTGCCGCCGTCCACCGGCTCCCACGCCGCCGAACGCGCCGCCCCCAGCACCGCCGCCCGCCCCGCCGGACAGTACGGATCCGCCATCGACACGTGCACCACCCCCGGCACCGACCCGTCCGGCAGCGGCCGGCCGTCGTAGAAGGTCTGCACCCGCCCCGAGGTCCGGTCCACGAACTGGTCCGGCACCACCAGCACCCCCGGCCCGAACTCCGCCCGCAACCCGCCCACCGCACACGGCCCCAGCACCTGCCGCACCCCCAGCGAGCGCAGCGCCCACAGGTTCGCCCGGTAGTTGATCCGATGGGGCGGCACCCCGTGCCCCCGCCCGTGCCGGGGCAGGAACGCCACCCGGCGCCCCGCCACCTCCCCCACGAACAGCGCATCGCTCGGCGGACCGTACGGCGTCTCCACCCGTACCTCCGCCACCTCCTCCAGCAGCGCGTACAACCCCGAACCGCCGATCACGCCCAGCTCGGCCCGGGGGCCCTCCTGATGCACCGTCACCTTCGTCAACCTCTCCTCGGGAGTCCGCCCCCGACCAATGTAGGAGCGGACCGGGACGGACCGGGCGAAGCTCCTCCTTACGGTTCCCGAACGTCGCGGGCGCCCCGGCGCCGGGCGCGGCGCAGCGTGACCGCGAGGGCGAGGGCGGAGGCCCCGAACAGGGCGGCGGTGACGGCGAGCCAGCGGCCGAGGTAGACCCCCTCCGAGAGCCCGGTGGCGCCCGGGTAGGGCGCGGAGAGGTCGAGGATCAGCGGGAACCAGACGAGCAGCAGCAGGCCGGAGAGGAACGCCGGGACCCGCAGGAAGTTGATCCAGCCCACCGCCGGCGCCGGCGCGGCGCGGTGGCGCAGCACTGACCGGGCCGAGAGGTCGGCCAGCGAGTACAGCGGGAGCAGGATCAGGTCGTGGGCGACGGCGGCGCCGACGAACCAGACCGCCACCGCGAGCGGCCGGACCGTCACCAGCCGCTCGACCGCGTAGCCGGTCAGGGCGAGGGAGGCGAGGAGCACCAGCAGGTGCAGCGGTCCGGCGCCGTACCAGCGGGTGAAGGCCTCCCGTCGGTTCCTCGGCCCGGTCATGCCGGCCCCGTCCGGAAGGTCAGGCGGCCGACCCATTTGGTGTTGTTCACACCGGGGTTGGCCGGGACGATGATCCGCGCGGGGTAGCCGTGGTCGAGCGAGAGCTCGGCGCCGTTGACGCGCAGGGCGAGCAGCGAGCGGGGGTCGCGGATCTGGTTGCCCCGGAGCACCACGGAGGTGTACGGGCCGGGCGGCTGGACCGAGTCCACCAGGACGTTGGCGGCGTCGGGCAGTCCGGCCAGGGCGGCGAGGTCGGCGAGCGGCAGTCCGCTCCAGTGCTGGTCCTCGGTGGACCAGCCCTCCACGCAGGCGATCGGCAGCCGGGCCGAGCGCTGCGGCAGGGCGAGCAGTTGCTCCCGGGTGAACACCCGGACAGGCCCGGAGCCGTGGAGTTCCAGCCGCCAGTCCGGCCCGACCAGCGCGGCCGTGACGCCGACGGCGGCCGCGGTCTTGTTGACCTGGAAGCCGTTCGGCCCGGAGTCCCGGTCCCGGTTGTGCGGCGCCAGCAGGGCGGTGCCGCGCAGCCGGCCGCCGATGCTCTGCCCCGCGGTGACCACCAGCAGCGCCAGGGATCCGGCCCCGACCAGCGCGAGCGCGCCGCGGCGGGCGATCGTCGGCGGGGCGGGCTCGGGCGCCACCAGCCCGTCGGCGTCCGGGGGTTCGGGCCGGGTGCCGGTGCGGCCGGTGCGCAGCTCCACCAGCAGCGAGCGGGACCGCAGGGCGCGGACCAGCCGGCCCAGCCGGAGCGCGACGTGGACGGTGAACGCGGCGATGAACACCCACGCGCCGTAGAAGTGCAGGGTGTAGAAGGAGCCCGGGAGGACGTAGTGGAGCTGGATGTTGAGGATGCCGGTGGCGAACTCGAAGACGGCGCCGCCGACCAGCATCAGCAGCGACAGCCGCTCCAGCGCGTGGGCCGCGCTGCGCACCGGCGGCCACTCGAACAGCTTGGGGATCACCGACCACAGCTTGGCCAGCAGGACCGGCACCAGGACGACGCCGAGGGTCACGTGCACGCCCTGGGTGAGCCGGTACAGCCAGGACGGGCTGGTGGGCCAGTCGAACAGGTAGAAGCCGAGCACGCCCTTGTCCGGCGTCTGGTCGTTGAGCGGGTCGAGGTCGGGGTTGTAGGCGGCGTACGAGAGGGCGCCGGTCACGAAGAGCACCGGGATGCCGACCAGCAGCACCAGCCCGAACACCGAGGTCAGCCAGGGCCCGCGGATCGGGCTGCGCCAGAACCGGGGCCGGAACGGTCCGGGCGGCGCGGGCAGCCGGCCGAGCCGCTCGGCGAGGGCCGCCGCCGAGCCGGACAGCCGGGCGGCGACCGCGGCGCGGCCGCGTCCGAGGGCCGCGCCGAGGGCGCCCAGCGCATCGGCGAGCCGTCGGGGCCGCTTTCCCGGCGGTTCGTCACCGTCGCGCGCCGTGTCCACCGATCACCTCCAGTCGCCCGGGGATCCGCGGGGCGCCGCTCGTCGACCGCCTGCCACCGGGAAGGGAACGGGCGTGCGCCGACGCTCCGTTCGGCCGTCGACGGCCGGTCGGCCGCAGCCCGCCGGACAGCCAACCACCCGTACGGACCGCTCCCGGTGAAGCCGCCCGGAACCGGCCGGGCTATCACCCGGACGGCCCCGGCCCGGCGCCCGCCCGGGCCCGGGTCGGCGTCCGCCACGGGGTCCGGCCCGGACCCCGCTCCCGTCGCCCTCCCGAAGCATGTCATCATGTGAAGACATCAGCTGATGACATCGGCTGGTGACATCCCTCGGCCAACGGTGCCCGGGGGCCCGGGGGCGGCGTCCCGCTCCCGGTTCGGACTCTCGATCTGTGACAAAGGGAGGGCGCGTCCATGGAGACCCCGACGGGCCTGTCGACGCGACGTGAGCGGGCCCTGGTGCCCGTCCTGGTGTTCCTCAGCGCCGTGGTGGCGGTGATCAGCAGCCTCGGCGCCCCGATGATCCCGACCATCGCCGCCGTCGACCACGTCTCGCTCGCCGAGGCCCAGTGGTCACTGACCATCACCATGCTGGTCGGCGCGATCGCCACCCCGGTGCTCGGCCGCCTCGGCGACGGGCCGGACCGCCGTACGGTCACCCTGGCGGCGGCCGCCGTGGTCGTGCTCGGCAGCGTGCTGGCCGCACTGCCGCTCGGCTTCTGGTGGCTGATCGCCGGCCGCGCCCTCCAGGGCGTCGGCGTCGGGCTCACCCCGCTGGCCATCGCCACCGCCCGGGACGCCCTGCCCGCCGCGGCCTCCCGCTCGGCGGTCGCCCTGCTGTCCATCACCACCGTGGCGGGCGTCGGCCTGGGCTACCCGGTCACCGGGCTGATCGCCCAGTCCTTCGGCATCCACGCGGGCTTCTGGTTCGGCGCGGTGATCAGCGGCCTGGCCCTGCTGCTGGCCGTCCTGGTGCTGCCCGCGGCCAAGCACCGCGAACGGCGGCCGCTCGACGTGCCCGGCACCGTCCTGCTCAGCCTCGCCCTGGTCGGCCTGCTGCTGGTGCTCAGCGAGGGCGAGAGCTGGGGCTGGGCCTCCGGCCGGCTGTGGACGGTGGCCGCGCTGTCGGTGCTGCTGCTCGCCGCCTGGATCCGGCACGAACTGCGCACCGCCCACCCGCTGGTCGACCTGCGCAGCCTGCGCAACCCCGTGGTGCTGAGCGCCGACGTGGCCGGCCTGGTCGCGGGCGTCGGAATGTACCTGCTGATCTCCCTGGTGATCCGCTACGTCCAGACCCCGACCGGCACCGGCTACGGCCTGGGCGCCTCCGTCGTGGTGGCCGGGCTGGTGCTGCTTCCCTTCTCCGCGGTCAGCCTGCTGTCCAGCAAGATGGTGCCCGTCCTCACCCGGCGCACCTCCTCCGCCCTCGTGCTGCCGATCGGCTGCGCCGTCTCGCTCGTCTCGATGCTGGTCTTCCTCTTCGCCCGCGACCACCTGTGGGAGCACCTGGTGGTGATGGGGATCGCCGGGCTCGGGGTGGGCTGCACCTTCGCCGTGATGCCGGGTCTGATCGTCGCCGCCGTGCCCGCCCAGGAGGTCGGCAGCGCGGTCAGCTTCAACCAGCTGCTGCGCACCATCGGGTACTCCACCGGCAGCGCCCTGTGCGGCGCAGTGCTCCAGGCCCACACCGCGCCCGGGCAGTTGCTGCCCGCCGACAGCGGCTACCGGGACGCCGCGCTGATCGGCTGTGCGGTCTGGGTGGTGATCGGTCTGACTACGATCGTCCTGCCGCGGGTCAGTGCCGCGGCCGCCGCCCGGAACGGGGTGCGAGTGGACGAGGAGCTGATGGTGGAAGAGAGCATCGCCGACGCCGTGGCCGGCGAGGGCGAGGTACCCGTGCTGCGGGCGGGGGCCGAACGGTGACCGCGTCGTCCGGCGGCCCCGACCGGGCCGGGGGCACTGACCGGGCCGGGGGCACTGTCCGGGCCGGGGGCACCGAAGGCCGTAGGGAGCCCGCGCCCCCGCGCCGCCGGGACGCCGCCCGCAGCCGCGAACTGCTGATCCAGGCGGCCCTGGAGCTCTTCGCCGAACGCGGCTACGACCGCACCACCACCCGGGAGATCGGCGAACGGGCCGGTGTCGACCCGGCGTTGATCGCCCGGTACTTCGGCGGCAAGACCCAGCTCTACCTGGCCACCGTCCGGCTCGAACTCGGCAACGAGACCCCGGCCGACCTGCTGGAGGAGGAGCGGCTGCGCACCCTGCTGGTGCGGCTCACCCAGCGCGGCCCCGGCCCGTCCTTCCAGGCCGCGGTGCTGCCCGGCGACAACACCGAGGTGCAGCAGGCCTCCCGCACCTACCTGTACGAGCGGATGGTGGACCCGCTGCGCGAGCGCTTCACCGCCGAGCGGGTGGACCGGCCGCAGCTGCGGGCCGAGCTCGCCGCGGCCGCCTTCGCCGGGATCGTGCTGGCCCGCTCCAGCGGGGCGTTCAGCGAACTCGCGGCGGCCGACCCCGAGGAGCTGCTGCCGCTCCTGCACGACCTGCTGGCCGCCAGCCGCCCGAGCTGACCCCGGCCCCGAGCGGGAACCCCACGCGGGGTCCCCGCTCGAGAGGACGGCATCTCCGAACGGCTAACGCTTCCAGGGGCGGGCGAACTCGTGCAGCGCGGCCTCCACCGCCGGGGCCAGCCCGTGGTCGTTCACCGGCGTGCCCGCCGGGTGGAGGAAGTGGTCCACGCCGTCCAGGGTCCGGAGGCCCGGGCCGGAGGTGTGCGCCCGGTCCAGGGCGCCGAGCAGCGGTGGCACGGTCGCGCAGGGCACATTGGTATCGGCGGTGCCGCAGGTGACGGTCACCCGGGTACCGGGGCGCACCGCCCGGGCGGCGTCCGGCGGGTAGACGGCGTCGTCGCTGCGGACGAAGCGGGCGTTGTCCGGGCCGAACAGCGCGTTCAGCAGCCCGGCCAGCGGCGGCAGCAGGGCACCGGTGTCGGTGGGCCGGCCCGCCCGGAAGTCCGCGACGGCGGCGGCCACGCCCGCCTTGTTCGCCCGCGCCACCTCCTCGGTGAGCTGCCCGGCCGCGACCGCCTGGTCGAGCTGGTCGCCGAGCTGGGCGGTCAGCAGGTCCAGCAGCCGCTCGTCCTGCGGGGCCAGCAGCGCCAGGCCGGCCGGCGCGGGCCGGACCGTACCGGCGACCAGCAGGGCCTGCAGCCCGCCCTCGCTGTGGCCCACCACCAGGAGCGCGCGCCGGTCGGCCTCCGGCTGGTCCCGCAGAGTGGTGTAGGCCGCGGCCGCCTGGCGGGTGAAGGCGGGCAGGTCGAGCCGCCCGGGGTCGCCCTGGTAGGCCCCAGCGCCGGTGCGACCGGTGAAGTACTTGTCGAAGCGCAGGGTCATCACCCCGTCCGCGCCCAGGGTGCCGGCGACGGCGGCCAGGGTGCCCGGGGTGAGCCCGGGCGGCTCGTCGCCGTTGCGGTCGGTCGGGCCGCTGCCGGGCAGCAGCAGCGCGGCGGGCAGCCGCTGCCCGGCCCGGTGGGCGGGGACGTGCAGGGTGCCGTAGGCGGTGGTGCCGTCCTGGGTGAAGGTGACCTCGCGGTCGGCGGCGGGGACGAGCACCCCCGGCTCCCCTGGTCCGGCCGCGCTCGCGGCGGGCGCGCCCAGACCCGTCGCGGTGACCGCGGCGAGCAGGGCAGCGGTCGCCAAGGTGCGCCAACGCATGCTTTCCCCCTGAAAGTTGAGATGCTGGCTTGCGCCGCTCAGGCTACGACCGGGCCGACCCCGGACCGCGGCCGGGGGTCCGGCGAACCCGGGCCCGTGGGGGTGTTGACCTCAAGGGCGCTTGAGCTCCTAGGGTCGATCGCATGATCTTCACGGCGACGGAGCGCGCGTACCTCTCCACCCAGCTGCTGGCCCGCCTGGCCACCACCGGCCCCGACGGCGGTCCGCAGGTCCGCCCGGTGGGCTTCCGGCTCAACGAGGACGGCACCATCGACATCGGCGGGCCCGCGATGGCCCGCAGCCGGAAGTACCTCAACGCCCAGGCGCGTCCCGAGGTGTCCGTGCTGGTGGACGACATGGCTCCGGCCGACCACCCGGTCACCGCCGGCTGGGGGCGCGGCGTCGAGATCAGGGGCCGGGCGGAGGTGCTGACCGTCGACGTCCCGCCGGTGGCACCCGACCGGTTCAGCAAGGACATCGTCCGGGTCCACCCCCGACGGATCATCACCTGGAACCTGGACGAACTCGGCAGCGCCGCCCGCGACGTCGGGTGACCCGGGGACCGGACGGCGCCGTCGTCGGGGGCGGGGCGCCGGGGTCAGAGCCGGAACATCGCGGTGTACGGCTGGGGGATGCGCTCCTGGCGCGATCCGAAGTCGACGAGCACCGCGATGTCTCCGTCACCCTCGACGGCGATGACCCGGCCGAGGCCGAACCCGTCGTGGGTGACCCGGTCCCCGACGGCGAAGTGCTTGCGCGGCGCCTCCGTGCGGGGCTTGAAGGGGCTGGTGGGCAGGGGGCGGCGACCTGCTGAAAAATTCGTCATTTGTCATTCAGTATGCGCCGCAGCACCACGGGTACGGGCCCATTTCGACGTCACGATTTCGACGTCGCCCCGAAAGGTGCGGACATCGCGGGCGCCGGCCTGCTACACTCGACTTAGTTGCAGTAGTGGTTCCCATGAACTTTGTGTGCGCCTGCTGATCTTGCAGGCGCATTTTTCGTTCCCCGGCTCTTCCCCGGTGGGCACTTCATGCGGTGACTCGAAGCCCGCACCGTGCGCGCTT
This sequence comes from Kitasatospora sp. NPDC040550, assembly GCF_055594965.1. Classification (NCBI taxonomy): domain Bacteria; kingdom Bacillati; phylum Actinomycetota; class Actinomycetes; order Kitasatosporales; family Streptomycetaceae; genus Kitasatospora; species Kitasatospora sp. NPDC040550. Next base: position 27,170 of record NZ_JBVIWC010000048.1, read on the forward strand.
CGGACAGTCCCTTGAAGGAGACTTTTAATGGCTAATGGCACTGTGAAGTGGTTCAACTCGGAGAAGGGCTTCGGCTTCATCGAGCAGGAGGGTGGCGGCCCGGACGTCTTCGCCCACTACTCGAACATCAACGCCAATGGCTTCCGTGAGCTGCTTGAGGGCCAGAAGGTCGAGTTCGACGTGACGCAGGGCCAGAAGGGCCCGCAGGCCGAGAACATTCGCCCGCTGTAGTTCACCCGCCACGGCACCCGCCTGGTGGTGAGGGGCCCGCACCGCGCACACGCCCGGTGCGGGCCCCTCGGCGTTCCCCGCCGTGAACGCCCACGGTTCGAGGTTCTGCGCGCCTGCCCCTCCGCGGTGAGAGCCGACTGCGGTGACGTACCCCGCACGGTCCGACCGTCCACGCTCCGCCCGTCACACTCCCGGCCCGTTCCCTGCGGTCTCCCCTGCGCCCAGCGCCACCGGAGCCTTCCTCGTGACGTGCCGCCCTGAGGAAGGTTCCCGCATGACCCGTTCCGGCCGCTCCTCCTACCGAGACGCAGACGTCCACACCACCACTGCTTCCCGCTCCGCCGGCCGGCCCTTCCGGGGCCGCCGCCCCGCCGGCCGGAACACGCCCCAAGGCCCCGGCGTCCAGGGCGAGTCGGCGCTCCCGGAGAGCACCACCCCGGCGCTGCCGGCGGTCGAGTCCTTCGCCGAGCTGGAGCTGCCGCAGCAGCTGCTGTCGACGCTGACCCTCCAGGGCGTCACCGCCCCGTTCCCGATCCAGGCCGCGACGCTGCCCAACTCGCTGGCCGGTCGCGACGTCCTCGGCCGGGGCCGCACCGGCTCCGGCAAGACCCTCGCGTACGGCCTCGCCGCGCTCGCCCGCACCGCCGGGCGCCGGGCCGAGCCGCGCTGTCCGCTGGTCCTGGTGCTGGTCCCCACCCGCGAACTCGCCCAGCAGGTCACCGAGGCCCTCACCCCGTACGCCCGCGCCGTGCGGCTGCGGACGGCGACCGTGGTCGGCGGGACGTCGCTCAGCCGCCAGGCCTGGATGCTGAACCGGGGGGCGGAGATCGTGGTGGCCACCCCCGGCCGGCTCAAGGACCTCGTCCTGCGCGGCGACTGCCGGCTGGACCAGGTCGGCGTCACGGTGCTCGACGAGGCCGACCAGATGGCGGACATGGGATTCCTGCCGCAGGTCACCGAGATCCTCGACCAGGTCGACCGGGGCGGCCAGACGATGCTGTTCTCCGCCACCCTGGACCGCGGCGTCGACGGCCTGGTGCGACGCTTCCTGAACGACCCGGTCACCCACTCGGTGGACCCGGCCGAGGGAACGGTCGGCACCATGGAGCACCACGTGCTGCACGTGCAGAACTACGACAAGGGCGCCACGATCGCCCACATCGCCTCCCGCGACGGCCGGGTGATCATGTTCACCGAGACCAAGCACGGCGCGGACCGCCTGGTGGAGGAGCTGCTGGCGACCGGAGTGAAGGCCGCGGCCCTGCACGGCGGCAAGCTCCAGGCGCAGCGCACCCGCACCCTGGAGCAGTTCCGCACCGGCCAGGTGACCGCTCTGATCGCGACCAACGTCGCCGCCCGGGGCATCCACATCGACGGCCTCGACCTCGTCGTCAACCTGGAACCGCCGACCGACCACAAGGACTACCTCCACCGGGGCGGGCGCACGGCCCGGGCCGGCGAGTCCGGCACCGTCGTCACGCTGGTGCTGCCCAAGCAACGGCGCGGGACGGTCCGGATGATGAGCACCGCCGGGATCACGCCCGTCACCACCAGGGTCACCGCCGGTGACGAGGACCTGGCCCGGATCACCGGGGCCCGGGTGCCCAGCGGCGTGCCCGTGACCGTGCCCGACCCCGTGATCGAGCGGCCGCGCCGCAGCGCGTCGGGCGGTCACGGGCGGCACGGGCGTCCCTCCTCGGGCGCCGGTGGCGGCCGGAGCGGCGGCGGTAGCGCCCGGAGCGCCGGTAGCAGCGCCCGGACCGCCACCGACCGTGACGGCCAGGGCTCCTCCGGCCACCACCACCGGGCCCCCCGACGGGCCGCTCGCTCCGAGTAGCACCGTGCGGGCGCGTCGCCCACCCGGCCGGGCCCGCGCTCGCTCACCTCACCCACCCTCACCCACCGTCACCCGCCCTCGGCCGCCCGTTCGGCCAGCGCCCGGTGGCGGTGTTCACGGGGCGGGAGCCCGTACGCGGCCCGGAAGGCGCGGCTGAAATCGTCGGCGCGGGGGAAGCCCCAGCGGGCGGCGACGGCGTGGACGGGGGTGGTGCGCTGGGCCGGGTCGGCGAGGTCGCGGCGCGCGCGGTCCAGGCGTTGGCCGCGGATCCAGGCGGCGAGGGTCTCGCCGTCCGGCGCGTGCCGGGTGAAGACCCGGTGCAGGTGGCTGACCGAGACGTGGTGGGCGGCGGCGATCGTCACGGGGGCGAGGTCGGGGTCCTGGAGGTTGCGCCGCACGAAGGCGCGCACCGCCTCCGCCAGGGCCCGCTGCCGGGTCTCCTCCGGCACCGCCGCCTCGGCCTCCAGCTCCCCGGCGACCCAGGCCGCGACCAGGTCGACCACGATCGTCCCCAGCCGGGCCGCCCCGGCCGGCCCCAGCGCCGTCGCCTGCCGGTCCAGCCCGACCAGGAACTGCGACAGCAGCGCCGCCGAGCCCTCCCGGGTGTCGAAAGCGCGGCCGAGCAGGTCGCGCAGCCGGTGCGGCGGCAGCGGCAGCAACTCGGCCGGGAAGTCGATGCCGACCCCGGAGAGCCGGGGGACGCTGCCCCCGGCGGTCGGACCGCCGAAGGTCCGCAGGTCGTACGGGTGCGAGCTGTCCACCAGGTGCAGTGAGCCCGGCCCGAGCGTCTCCGTCCGGCCGGCCCCGCGGGTCAGCGCCATGGTGCCCTGCTGGAGGAACGACAGGTGGTAGACCCCCGTGTCGGCCCGCCGCACCATGCGCTCCGTCCGCCGAAAGCGCACCGACGGGAACGACGTCCCGAGCAGGACCACCTCGCCCAGCTCGGCGCGCCGCAGCTCCGCCCGGAAGTCGTCGGCGTGGGCGCTGGTCGCCTCGCAGGCCCGGGTCCGTTCCAGCAACTCCCGCCAGCAGTCGAAGCGTTCGCCGGCGGGCAGCTCCTCGCCCCGGAACACCGTTCCGGTCGCTGCCGGCACCTCCGCCGCCTCGGGCTCCTCCCCCACCGTCGTCGCAACGCCGTCCAAGAGTCGGATCATCCCGCCGGGCGGGGCTCCGGCCCGGACGGGCCCGGGGCCGCGGCGGGCGGGGCCTTGTCCAGGGAGACCGCGGGCAGCTCCCCCGACTGCTCCGGCCTCTCCAACTGCCCCGACTGCTCCAGTTGCTCGGGCCGCCCCGCCTGCTCCGGGTCACTCCGCTCGATCCGGCCCAGCAGCCGGGCGACGGCATCGGTGCGCTCGCGCAGCACCGCGACGTGCTCCGCCCGGTCCGCCTCGGCCACGGCCTCGGCGGGCCGGACCGGAATGCCCCGTTGCCGGGCGGTCGCGATCAGGCTCTCCCCGGCCTGCCCCACGATCACCAGCGTGGCGGCGGCGAAGCAGCCCGCCTCCAGGGTGCGCGGCCGGCCCAGCAGGCCGCGGTGGACGATCTGGGCCGGCACGGTCAGCTCGTCCAGCCGCTGGTCGACCGAACCGCGTTCGAGCGCCGCGAGGACGACCGTGGCCAGCGCCTCACCCGCCTTGGTCACCGCCCACTTGCGGCCGGGCACCGGCGGGAGGAACTCGCGGATGCGGTCCACGTCCTGCTCCAGGGCGCTGGTGGTCAGCACCTCGAAGGCGTTGCGGGTGCGGATCTCGACGACCTTGTCCCACTCGACCTCCTCACCGTCGAAACCGACCCGCACCGGCCCCAGGTGCACCGCGCCGTAGCCGTCGAGCAGCCCGAGCAGCTTGTGCGCCACGGCCGGCGTCCGGGGGTGACGGCCGATCAGCGTGCCCAGCGACAACTTCCACGGCTCGGCGGCCGGCACCGGAGGCGGCGCCACCGAGCCCAGGGCCGCCAGCGCCCAGCGCCCGCCCGCCGCGGACCGTCCGCCGCGCAGCACCGCCTGCCGGCCTGCCTCCCCCAGCCCGGCCGCCGCCCCCACCAGCCGTCCCAGCCCACCGGCCCACTCGACCCTGGCCACCCGCCCGTCCCCTCCACGTCCCGACGAAACCCACAGGTCGGACATGGTACGGCGGGTCCTCCGGCCACCTCCGGGCACCTCCCCCCCCGGGGTCTCCGGGGTGCGGATCCGGGCTTTCCGCCACCCGCCGACGCTCCGTCAAGGATCATCACTGTGCGGACCGGTGGCGGCGGACCGGGAGGTCGGGGCACGCGCGCCGGGAGCGGGATCCGGCACACCCGACCTGTACGATGTAATGCATGACAAGCATGAATGACCCTTACGAGCTGCGCCCGGGCGTCCCCACCGTCGAGGTCTTCCGCCGCCTGCGCACCGACGCGGGCCTCTCCGACCGGGCCCCCGAGGACGTCGCGATCGGCCTGCCCAACACCTGGTACGGCGTGGTCCTGCACCACGAGGGCGAGCCGATCGGCATGGGACGGATCATCGGCGACGGCGGCACCGCGTTCCAGATCGTCGACATCTGCGTCCACCCGGCCCACCAGGGCCGCGGCCTCGGCAAGCGCATCATGGCCGCCCTCACCGAGGAGCTGGACCGCCGGGCACCCGCCACCGCCTACGTCTCGCTGATCGCGGACGGGCCCGCACGCCTCCTCTACGAGCGGTTCGGCTTCAAGGACACCGCGACCCACGACTCCGTCGGCATGTACCGTCCGATGGCGACGGGCTGACCGCCCCGGCCACGGGGCGCGAGCCCGCACCCCGTCTCCCGAGGAAGGGCGCCGCCACGATGAACCACCCGCCGAACGCCCGGCCCCGCCGCTGGGCGGCCGCGGCCGCCGTCGCCCTGCTGCTGTTCGCGGCCCTGGCGGCCCTGCTGGCCGCGCACAGCTGGGCACCGTACGGCTTCGAGCGGGACGCCGCCGACTGGAGCGCCGCCCACCGGCCGGCCGCCGCCCGGACGGCCGCCGCGGCGATCACCTCGCTCGGCACCGGCGCGGTGCCCTACCTCCTCGCCCTGGCCGCCGGCGCCGTCACCGTCCGGGCCCTGCCCGCCCCGCGCCCCACCCGCCGGGTCGCCCTGCTGCTGCTCGCCCCGCTGCTCTGGCTGACCGCCGGCCAACTGGTGCGCTACGGCCTGATGGCGGCCTGCGCCCGGCCCCGCCCGCCGCACGCCGACTGGGCCACCGCCGCGTCCGGCTTCTCCTTCCCCTCCGGCCACTCCTTCACCTCCGCGCTCTGCGCCGGCCTGCTCGCCCTCGCCGTGACCCGCGCCCACCCGGCCGCCGCCCGGGCCGCCGTCGCGGGCGCCCTGCTGTTCGCGGCGGCCGTCGGCCTCAGCCGGATCTACCTCGGCGTGCACTGGCCCCTGGACGTCCTCGGCGGCTGGCTGCTCGCCGCCGGCTGGCTCGCCCTCGGCACGGCCGCCCTGCCCCGGGCCGACCGACCGTCACGACCCCTGCTCACCTTCCCCCGCCGCGCCGGGTAGGCTCCCGCCGGGCCCGGTGCCCCGGCGGATCCCTGACCGGGCCCTGACGAACCCCCGGCGGACGGACTGTCACACGATGCCGGGCCCACCGCGTTACCAAGGTATGGATCAAGAATCGCGTGCGGAAGCGTCGCCCGAACCGCCCTGGCCGGAGTTCCCGGACTTCGTCGCCGCCCGCGCCCGGCACCTGCTGCGCACCGCCTTCCTGCTCACCGGCGGTGACGCCCACCTCGCCGAGGACCTGGTGCAGGAGGCCCTCGGCCGGATCTTCGTCAAGTGGCGGCGGATATCCCGGCTGGACAACCCCAGCGGCTACGCCCAGACCGTCCTGGTCAACACCTTCCTCTCCTACCGGCGCAAGCGCAGCGCCTCCGAGCGCGTCACCGACGAGTTCCCCGAGGTCGGCGTCGACGACCCGGACCCGGCGCTGCGGCTGACCCTGCTGCGCGCCCTCACCGAACTCCCCGCCCCGGACCGCGCGGTACTGGTGCTGCGCTTCTGGGAGGACCGCAGCGTCGAGGAGACCGCTGGCGTGCTGCGGCTGAGCAGTGCCGCGGTCCGCACCCGCTCCCGGCGGGCCCTCGCGCGGCTGCGCGCCGTCCTCGGCGAGGACGTCGACGCCGTCCTGGGCGGCTCGACGCCGACGGCTCCGGCGCCGACGGCGGCAGGAACCGCGGCGGCGGCGGACGGATCCAGCCCGAAGACCGGCCCCGACGGCCCCTCCCGGAAGGCGGTGCTGCGCCATGCCCAGTGACGACGACGCATTCGCGGACGCGTTGACCGACGGCTTCGCCCGCGCCCTGCGCGGCGCCGCCGAGCTGGCCCCCGAGCCGGTGCACCACGCCCTGGCCGCGCAGGCCGAGCAGCGCGGCCGCCGCCGGCGGCGCAACCGCCGGGCCGCCCTCGCGAGCGGCCTCGCGGTGCTGGTGCTGGCCGGGGCCGGCGGCTTCGCGGCCGTCCGCGGCGGCTCCTTCGGGGCGGTCGGCCCGGTCGGCCCGCCGGGCCCCGCCCTGCCGAGGATGTCCGCCCAGGAGCTGACCGCGCTGTACACCGGGCTGCTGCCGAAGGGCACGGTGACCGACTTCACCGCCAGCGCGATGGGGAAGATCGACCCGCACCAGACCGGCAGCACCCTGATGTTCGACGACGGCGCGGGGGCGAGCATCGTGATGTTCACCGTGGAACGGACGAACCTCGCGCCCGAGGCGGGCGCGGTCTGCATGGACCCGTTCCAGACGCCGCAGGACTCCTGCGACCGGAAGGTCCGGCCGGACGGCTCGGTGCTGGTGATCGACAAGCTGCGCAGCCAGCACACCGAGAACGGCCGCGAATGGCGGGTCACCTGGGCCGCCCCGGACGGCCGACGGGTCAAGTTCACCGAGTACAACGGGCAGCCCGCCACGGCGAACCGGCCGAACCCGCCGCTCGACGACGCCCAGCTGACGGCCCTGGTGACCGATCCGGCCTGGGACCGGGTCTTCGCCACCCTCCGACCGGCCGACGGCGCCCCGAAGCCGACCGCCGCCCCGACCCCCGCACCGTCCGCCACCGCACCGTCCGCCCCCGCCGGCCCGGACCTGCTCGCGAAGCTCGTCCCGCTGCTGCCCGCCGGGGCCGAGGTGAAGGGCCAGGACCCGGCGCACGCCGCACTCACCGTCAGCTTCGAGGGCCGAACCAGCCTGCTGATGGTCAGCGCGGACCCGCCGTCCCAGCGCGGCCGCGACGAGCTCGCCGGAATGGACGGCAACCCGCCCACCCCGCTGGAGGTGCGGGAGAAGCGGCCGGACGGGACGGTCGTCGTCACCAACCGCTTCGGCAACGGGAAGACCGCGACCGTCCCGGTGCTCCACTGGCTGGCCGCCGTCCACTACCCGGACGGCAGCCTGGTGCAGATCTCGGAGGGCAACGGTGAGAACGCCTACACCTACCGCCCGGGCGATCCGGCACTCGACACCGACCGGTTGAAGACGATCGTGACCGACCCGGCCTGGCACCGCTGAGCGGACGAACGGGCGCCCCGGCCCTGGGTGAGTTGACGCTCGTCCAGGGCCGGGGCGCCGTTCGGGGGGGGGCCACGGTCGGCGGAGCCCGCCCGGAACGCTCCCCGGAGTCGTGATCACCGCGCCGGCGGCCTGGTCGCCGGGGGCTGCCCGTCCTCCCGCACCCAGGCGCCGACACCCAACCGCCCGGTGGTGCCCAGGTCCAGCTCCGGCACCACCATCACGGGCGCGGCGCCCGGCAGCGCCCGGACCCGCAGGTACGGGGCGTCCACCGGGCCACCGGTGCCCGCCTCGGTGGTGTTGCGCCACGCCAGCGTGGACCGCGCCCCCTCGCCCGGCTTCAACGCGAGCGGCCGCGGCGGGTCGTCCGCCCCGGTGCCGCTCGCGATCTGCGCACCCCCGTGCAGGAGTTGCACGCCGTCGACCGGCTCGTGCTGCAGGTCGAGGAGCTGGAGCTCCGGGTACCCGTCGACGTTGACCGTGGCCGTCCCGCAGTTGCGCAGGTGCAGCCCCACCACCCGCAACCCCATCGCCGCGTCGCCGTCGTCCGCGCTCACCCGTACCCCGGACGCCGGGCACGGGCCGTCCGGGCGCGAGGCCTCGGCGCTCGGCACGCTCCGCACCTTGACGACCGTCACCGCCGAGGTCCTCCCGTCCAGCTCCACCCGCCCCTTCTCCGTCGCCCCCGGCGCGAGATCCGTGACCGTCCTCGTCTCATTGCCCAGCACACTCCCGGTCGCCCCCGAGCGGCCGAACACCACCGTCACATCGGCCGCCTCGCCGCCCGGGTTGGTCACCTCGTACTCCGCGCAGGCCGCACTCGCCGCCGTGATCCGCACCCCGTCCTTCGCCACCGGGCCCGGCGAAGCCGAGGCCGCCCCGCACGGCCCCGCGCTGCCGGAGCCGGCGGCCGAAGGCCCCCCGCCCGCCCCGGCCACCTGGCTCCCGCACCCCGCGAGCAGCACCACCGCCGCCACCGCACCGACCCCACGCCTCACCGGCACCACCCCACCCGTCCCGAACTCACCCATCCGACCATCCGATCACGAACCACCCCACCCCACCGTGACCGCCGTCACTCCCCCTGCAACAGCCCCGCAACGCTCGGGCCGCCGGTCCGGACCTCGGCGGCGGCCGACTTCGCCGGTTCGGGTGCCGTAGCGACCGCCGGTGGAGGATGATCCTCGGATGTCGGAACCCAGCCCTGCCCTCGGACGACTGGTCGCCAACGAGAACAGCTTGAGCGACGTGCTGGCCTTCCTGTTCGAGCGCGATCCCCAGCCACTGATCGACCTGCTCGGCCTCGCCCCCGGCGCGTACCGGTGTCGACGCGAGGTCAAGCAGGCCGCCGGCCGCCTGGACCTCGTGGTGTACCGGCGGCCGGACGACCGTCCCGTGGCCGTGCTGGAGATGAAGGGGGCCTCCGACGAGCACGGCGATCAGCTGAACCGCTACCGGGCCTGGGCCGAAACCCTCGATCCCGTACCGGCGCTGTTCTTCTGCACCTTCGACGACGCCGGGTCCACCGCGCCGTGGCGGTCGCTGCGCCTCGTCACGGTCTTCCAGGCGTGGCACTCGGCCGCCGATCCGCACGCCGCCTGGCTCGCGCGCGGGATCACCGACGTGCTGCACTGCTGGGACACCGAGGCCGACGGTGCGATCGGAAGCTCCTCCGGCTGGTACGTGCCGGACCTGGTGAGCCGTCGCACGGCCCTCGCTCTCGACCACGCGCTGCGCCGCGACCATCCGGGCTCGGCCGGAGCGAGCGCCATGACCACCAGCGCCGGAAACCCGATGCTGATGGCCTGGCGACGCCACCCCTCCGGCTCCGACCACGCCTGGATCGCCGTGGACATTCGCTGTCAGGGCCGTGGGGCACCGGACCGGCCCTGGCTGTTCCGGCCGAGCATCGACGTCCTCACCGGTGACCGGCCGGAGCTGGAGGCCGTGCTCGAAGCACACGACCTGGCCGCGGAGTTGCAGCCGGCGATGCTGCTGTCGGCGGTCCAGGACGACCTGCGCCGGCGGGGCCGTCCGGAGCCGGCCGCAGCGCTCCGCGCCGGCAAGCACGACGGACTGGGCGGCCCGGCCGATCCCGAGGTCCTGGCCGACTGGCGCCACCGGCTGGTCAGCGGCGCGACCACACCGCGGCGGCATCCGGTCTTCTTCCACGACCGGCAGCGGCGCCTGGCGACCCAGTTCCACCTCGACGTCGACACGATCACCCGCGCCGACCTCGCGGACCTCACCCTCGCGGTGCTGGATCACCTCGTGGAACGGGCGGGCGCTCTCCGATCCGCCCGGACCGTCTCCACCCGCCCGACAGCAGGGCCTCCCGGCTCCGGGGCGGGCGAGGATCTGCCCTAGTGTCCTGAGTCTGGAATTTCATTCATAAATATAGACTGGGGCTGTGGCGCGGACGGGTCGGCCAAAGGTCGAGTTGGTGTTGTCGGAG
>NZ_JBVIWC010000049.1:0-33851 GCF_055594965.1 Kitasatospora sp. NPDC040550
GTTGGCGGTCTGAAAATCACCCGTCACGCCCCCTTCCGCACCCACCCCCTCCACCGCCCCCTCCCGCAGCGCGTCCCTCTCGCCTGGGGCGGGTGGGAGGTGGGTGGGGGGTCGGTGTGGGTGGGTGGGTGCGCGGCCCGCGTGGCCGGTGGGGCTGGCGTTGACGTTGGGGGGAAGGTTTAGCGTCGGTGGTGGTTGTTCGGGAGGAGTGGGGCGGTATGCGGATCGGGGAGTTGGCGGAGCGGGCGGGGACGACGACGCGGGCGTTGCGGTACTACGAGCAGTTGGGGTTGTTGCCGGCCCGGCGGGCGGGGAACGGGTACCGGGCGTACGGGGAGGAGGACCTGCGGCTGCTGCGGGAGATCCGGATGCTGCAGGACTTCGGGTTCGGGTTGGAGGAGACCCGGCCGTTCGTGGAGTGTCTGCGGGCGGGGCACCCGGAGGGGGATTCCTGTCCGGCCTCGTTGGAGGTGTACCGGCGGAAGTTGGCCGAGTTGGACGAGTGCATCGCGCGCTTGCAGGACGTCCGGGTGCAGGTGGCCGGGCAGTTCGAGCGGGCGGTGCGGGCGCGGGACGAGCTCGCGGCTTCCGAGCAGCCGCCCGAGTGTGAACTGGCCAAGGAGCAGAGGGAGTAGGCGATGGTGGAGATCGCGGGTGTGCCGGCGGTGACGGACGAGACGTTCGCCGTGGAGGTGCTGGCGGCGGCAGGGCCGGTGCTGGTCGACTTCACGGCGGACTGGTGCCCGCCGTGCCGGATGATGGCGCCGGTGCTGGCGGACGTCGCGCGGGAGGAGGCGCACCGGTTCCGGGTGGTGAGCGTCGATGTGGACCGCAACCCCCGGACCCAGGCGGCGTACGGGGTGTTGTCGATGCCGACGTTGATGCTGTTCCGGGACGGGCAGCCGGTGCGGTCGGTGGTGGGGGCGCGGGCGAAGGCGCGGTTGTTGCGGGAGTTGGAGGATGTGCTCTAGGCCGGGAGGGCGTCGAGGGGGACCTCGGGTTCGGCGGCCTGCTTGGCGCGGTCCTTGGCCTCGCGGCGGATGAGGACCCAGACGCCGACCGGGATCATCGCGGTGAACAGCCACCACTGGACGGCGTAGGCCATGTGCGGGCCGATGTCGGAGTGGTTGGGTTCGGGGATCAGCTGCGGCTGGTCGGCCGGGGACGGGGTGCTGGCGGTGAGTTCCAGGTAGCCGCCGAGGAGGGGGCTGCCGGTCTCCTTGGACTGCTGTTCGGTGTTGATCAGGTTGAACTGGCGGTCGGGGAGGCCGGCCCGGTCCTTGACCCAGCCGCCGCTGCTGCCGGTGGTCTCGTCGGCGCGCAGCCGGCCGGTGAGGGTGACCTCGCCGGTCGGGGCGGCCGGGACGGGCGGGTACTGGGTGGCGCCGTCGCCGGAGGGGACCCAGCCGCGGTTGATCAGGACGGTGCCCTTGCCGTCGGAGAGCTTGAGCGGAGTGAGGACGAAGTAGCCGAGGGTGCCGTTGGCGTCGGTCCGCTTGCGGACCACGAACTCGTGTGCCGGGTCGTACTGTCCGGTGGCCGTCACGGCGCGCCAGGTGAGGGCGGACGGTACGGCGGCGCCGGGGGCGGCGGAGAGGCTGTCGAAGGGCACCGGCGAGGCCGTGAGGGCCTTGCCGATCAGCTCGTTCCGGGCCACCCGCGCCTCGTGGCGGTGCAGCTGCCAGAAGCCCAGCTTGATCGTCGCGGGGATCAGCAGCAGCGCGATCAGCAGGGTGATCAGCCACTGGCGGGTCAGCAGAAAACGGTACACATGGGAACGGTACGCCGACCTCACAACGGGCTCACGCACCGGGGTGCGGGGCGACCTCGCGCAGCAGCTGGAGGAAGGCGTCCTCGGTGACGATCGGGGTTCCGACGTCGCGGGCCTTGCGGGCCTTGCCGCTCCAGCTGGTCGGCTCGTTGGTGACCAGGAGGCTGGTGAGCCGGCTGACGGAGGTGGCGATGTGCAGGCCGGCCTCGACGGCGCGGTCCTCCAGGACCTCGCGGTCGGTGGCGGTGTCGCCGGTGAAGGCCACCCGCATGCCCTGGACCAGCGGCTTGCCGTCCTCCCAGCGCCCCGGGTTGGGGTACGGGCAGGCCGGGCGCTTCTTGGCCTGGCGGTACTGGGAGCCGGTCCAGTTGCCGCGGCCGGGGGTGGCGGGCTCGTCCTCGCCGAGGTCGGTGACCGCGACGCAGGTCTGGAAGGGGAGCGGGATGCCGTGGGTGCGGGCCAGCCGGAGGCTGGGGCGGAAGGCCTCGGCGAGCACCCGGGCGTCGTCCAGGGCGTTGTGGGCCTGGCGCTGCTGGACGCCGAAGTGGGCGGCGAGCGAGGAGAGCTTGCCGTTGGGCAGCGGGAGGCGCAGGTCGCGGGAGAGGACCATGGTGCACAGCCGCTGCTCGACCGGGGCGCTGCGGCCGGCCCGGGAGAACTCGCGGGAGATCATGTTCCAGTCGAACAACGCGTTGTGCGCGACCAGGACGCGGTTCGCCAGGCGGGTGGCGAACTCCTCGGCGATCTCGGGGAAGGTCGGCGCGCCGGAGAGCAGTTCGGCGGTGAGGCCGTGGATCCAGACCGGGCCCGGGTCCCGCTCGGGGTTGACCAGGGTGTACCAGTGGTCGGTCACCTCGCCGTCGCCGTCCAGCTGGTAGACACCGGCCGAGATGACGCGGTCGGAGCGGCCGAGACCGGTGGTCTCGACGTCGACGACCGCGAAACCCTCGGCGGGGGCGGCGGAACGCTGGGCGGGGACCGGGGCGGTCCGCGGCGCGCCGTACGTCTCGGGCTGGATCGGTTGCATGGTCCAACAGGATAAGGGGCGAGTCGGCCGTGGCCGGTCGAAATGTTCCGAGCCGGTAGCCGGAATAGAGTGGTCCGCATGGGTGTCGTACACCTGGTCGAGATCGTTTCCGGCCGCTCGGCCGGTTCTGTGTGAGGAAAAACGCATGCGCGCCACGGTGATCCACGGACCGAACGACATCCGGATCGAAGAGGTACCGGACCCGGTGATCCAGCAGCCGACGGACGTCGTGCTCCGGGTGGTCAACGCCTGCATCTGCGGCAGCGACCTGTGGGCCTACCGCGGGGTGGCCCAGCGGGTGCCCGGGCAGCGGATCGGGCACGAGTTCCTGGGCGTGGTCGAGGAGGTCGGCGCCGAGGTCCGGGGCTTCGCCAAGGGTGACTTCGTGGTCGCGCCCTTCGTCTGGTCGGACGGGGTCTGTGAGTTCTGTCTCGAAGGCCTCCAGACGTCCTGTCCGCACGGCGGGTTCTGGGGGTCGGTGGGTTCGGACGGCGGCCAGGGCGAGGCGGTGCGCGTGCCGTTCGCGGACGGGACGCTGGTGAAGCTGCCGAAGGAGGCGGTGGGCGACGAGAAGCTGCTGCCGGGCCTGCTGGCGCTGTCCGACGTGATGGCGACCGGGCACCACGCGGCGGTGTCGGCGGGGGTGCGCCCGGGCGCGACGGTCGCGGTGGTCGGCGACGGCGCGGTGGGCCTGTGCGGCGTGCTGGCGGCGCGCCGGCTGGGCGCGGGCCGGATCATCGCCCTGGGCCGGCACACCGCCCGGACCGAGCTGGCCCGGCGCTTCGGGGCGACGGACGTGGTGGCCGAGCGCGGCGACGCGGCGGTCGAGGCCGTCAGGGAGCTGACCGGCGGCCTGGGCGCGCACGCGGTGCTGGAGGCGGTCGGCACCGAGGAGTCGATGCGGACGGCGGTCTCGATCACCCGGGACGGCGGCGCGGTCGGCTACGTGGGCGTGCCACACGGCGGCAGTGCGGGCGTCGACATCGGTCAGATGTTCGGCCGAAACGTTTCGCTCAACGGTGGCGTGGCCCCGGCCCGCGCGTACATCCCCGAGCTGCTGCCGGACGTGCTCTCCGGCGCGATCGAGCCCGGTCTGGTCTTCGACCGGACGGTCGATCTGGACGGCGTTCCGGACGGCTATCGGGCCATGGACGACCGGTCCGCGCTGAAGGTCCGGATCGCCTTCTGATTCTGACGCTTCGTCAACAGGGGCGGCACCGTTGGACGGTGCCGCCCCTTTCGGTTGTGATGACCCCGGTCCGGATGTGACGCGAGTGGTGGTTTTCGGCCAATTGGATGGTGCGAGGGGGTGAACGACTGGCTGATCGCGGTCAACCCCTTCCGGGGTGGGCACGACGCTCCTAGCATTGCGCGGCGCGCACGAGGAATGTGACGTCCCTCACGTTCGAATCGTCCCCCCGTGCGACCGCTACGCCGAAGGAGTGAGGAGACAGAGTGGATTCGCCGCCGATCACCACTACCGCTACGGAAGTCCAACTCATCGATGACAGCGAGGAGTTCCGTACTCTGCGGCGCTCGTTCCGGAGCTTCGCCTTCCCGGTCACCATCGGCTTCGTGCTCTGGTACCTGCTCTACGTACTGCTCTCCTGCTACGCCCCCGGACTGATGGGCACCAAGGTCGTCGGGCACATCAACGTGGCCCTGGTGCTGGGGCTGCTGCAGTTCGTCACCACCTTCGTCATCGCCGCCTGGTACGCCCGCTACGCGGACCGGCGGATCGACCCGCCCGCCGCCGCGATCCGTGAGGCCTACGGCGCCGTCGTCCACGCCCCCCGGGAGTCCGCCGAATGACACCGCTCGCCAGCTCCGCCACGGAGCACCGCGGTCTGATCATGTCCTTGTTCGGGCTCTTCGTGGTGGCCACCCTGGTGATCACCGTCTGGGCCGGGCGGCAGAACCGCAGCGCCGCCGACTTCTACGCCGGCGGTCGCGGCTTCACCGGCTTCCAGAACGGCCTGGCCATCTCCGGCGACTACATGTCCGCCGCGTCCTTCCTCGGCATCGCCGGAATCATCGCGCTCACCGGCTACGACGGCTTCCTGTACTCGATCGGCTTCCTGGTCGCCTGGCTGGTCGCGCTGCTGCTGATCGCCGAACCGCTGCGCAACTCCGGCCGGTTCACCATGGCGGACGTGCTCGCGTTCCGGATGCGCCAGCGCCCGGTGCGCACCGCGGCCGGCATCTCCACCATCGTGGTCTCGATCTTCTACCTGCTCGCCCAGATGGTCGGCGCCGGCGCCTTGGTGGCGCTGCTGCTGGGGGTCACCGGGGAGGGCGCCAAGCGGTGGACCATCCTCGCGGTCGGTGCGCTGATGATCATCTATGTGGTGATAGGGGGTATGAAGGGCACCACCTGGGTGCAGATCGTCAAGGCCGTGCTGCTGATCGCCGGCGCCGCACTGATGACCGTCCTGGTGCTCGCCAAGTACCACTTCAACCCCTCCGAACTGCTCGGCGCGGCCGCCTCCGCGAGCGGCAAGGGCTCGGCCTTCCTGGAACCGGGACTGAAGTACGGGGCCACGAACACCTCCAAGCTCGACTTCATCAGCCTGGGGATCGCCCTGGTGCTCGGCACCGCCGGCCTGCCGCACATCCTGGTCCGCTTCTACACCGTCCCCACCGCCAAGACGGCCCGGAAGTCCGTGCTCTGGGCGATCGGCATCATCGGCGTCTTCTACCTGATGACCCTGGCGCTGGGCTTCGGCGCGGCCGCGCTGGTCGGCCGCAGCGGCATGGTGGCCGTCGAGGGCAAGACGCCCTCCGGCAACACCGCGGCGCCGCTGCTCGCCGAGCAGCTCGGCGGCGGGGCCGGGACCACCGGCGGGGCGATCATGCTCGCGGTGATCTCGGCGGTCGCCTTCGCCACCATCCTCGCCGTGGTCGCCGGGCTCACCCTGGCCTCCTCGGCCTCCTTCGCCCACGACCTGTACGCCAACGTGATCCGGCGCGGGAAGGCGACCGAGCGGGAGGAGGTGCGGTCCGCCAAGTGGGCCGCCGTCGGGATCGGCGCCGTCGCCATCGTGCTCAGCCTCTACGCGGGCAAGCTCAGCACCGCCGCCCTGGTCGCGCTGGCCTTCGCGGTGGCCGCCTCGGCCAACCTGCCGACCCTGCTCTACTCGCTGTTCTGGAAGCGCTTCACCACCACCGGCGCGGTCAGCTCGGTCTACGCCGGCCTGATCTCCTCGGTGGTGCTGGTGGTGTTCTCCCCGGTGCTCTCCGGAGCCAAGAACTCGCTCTTCCCGGACGCCGACTTCCACTGGTTCCCGCTGGAGAACCCCGGCCTGGTCTCCATCCCGATCGGCTTCCTGGCCGGCTGGCTCGGCACCCTGCTGTCCAAGGAACGTCCGGACCCGGCGAAGTACGCTGAACTGGAGGTCCGCTCACTCACCGGGCTGGGCGCCCACTGATCGATCCGGCATGACTATGCTGGCCCGGCCCACCGTGACGGTGGCCGGGCCGGCGGTTTTCGGGAAGGGACGCACGTGCTGCTCGACACCTTCGGACGACGCGCCGTCGACCTGCGGGTCTCCCTCACCGACCGGTGCAACCTCCGCTGCACGTACTGCATGCCGGAGGAGGGGCTCCAGTGGCTGGCCAAGCCCGAGCTGCTCAGCGACGAGGAGATCGTCCGGCTGGTCACCCTCGCCGTGCGCGACCTGGGCGTGCGCGAGGTCCGCTTCACCGGCGGTGAGCCGCTGCTGCGCCCCGGGCTGGTCGCGATCGTCGCCGCCTGCTCCGAGCTGGAACCGCGCCCCGAGCTGTCGCTGACCACCAACGGCATCGGACTGGCCCGCACCGCGACGGCGCTGCGCGAGGCCGGACTGGACCGGGTCAACGTCTCGCTGGACACCCTCGACCCCGAGGTGTTCCACACCCTCACCCGCCGCCGGCGCCACCACGACGTGCTGGACGGGCTGGCCGCCGCCGAGGCGGCCGGGCTGGCGCCGGTGAAGCTGAACGCGGTGCTGATGCGCGGGGTCAACGACCACGAGGCGGCCGACCTGCTGGCCTGGTGCCTGGAGCGGGGCTACGAGCTGCGCTTCATCGAGCAGATGCCGCTGGACGCCCAGCACGGCTGGGACCGCTCGTCGATGGTCACCGCCGAGGAGATCCTGGAGCTGCTGCGGGCCCGGTTCACGCTCACCCCGGAGCCGTCCGGGCGCCGGGGCGCGGCGCCCGCCGAGCGCTGGGTGGTGGACGGCGGCGCCGGCCGGGTCGGCGTGATCGCCTCCGTCACCCGGCCGTTCTGCCGGGCCTGCGACCGGACCAGGCTGACCGCCGACGGGCAGGTGCGCAACTGCCTGTTCGCGACCGGGGAGACCGACCTGCGCAGCGCGCTGCGCTCGGGGGCGGACGACGCGGAGCTGGCCGCGCTGTGGCGGGCGGCGATGTGGGGCAAGAAGGCCGGGGCCGGGATCGACGACCCGGAGTTCCACCAGCCCGAGCGGCCGATGTCGGCGATCGGCGGTTAGGCGCCTTCCTGGGTCCAGTCGGCGAAGGCGACGACCTCCTTGAGGAAGCCGCGCACGCCCAGGAACTGGGACAGGTGCTCGCGGTGCTCCTCGCAGGCGAGCCAGGTCTTGCGGCGGTCCGGGGTGTGCAGCTTGGGGTTGTTCCACACCAGCACCCAGTGGGCGTCCGCCCGGCAGCCCTTGGCGGAGCAGATCGGGGTCTGCGGGGTGTCCATCGGGGGCCGTCCTCCGGTGTGGCGGGTGCGTGGTCACCGCCAGTCTGTCACGCCGCCCTGGCCCGCCCGGATCCGGGCATGGCGACGCCGGGCAGCCACGGGGGGAGCCGCCCGGCGTCGGTCCGTCGCTCCGACGGGGGATGCGGAGCGCGTACGCAGTATGTCACGCCGAAGGCCTCGGATGGGGAGGTCTTGCATGATTAATCTGAGCTTCTTCTGAGCTTTCGCCGACCTGATTCCGGCTCAATCCCCGCAAACCGGGCGGTCAGTCCGTGCCCGGTGACGTTTCGGTGCCGGTGGGCTTTGCCTGTCCTGTACCAGCGGGCGCACCAGCCCCACCCGTACCACCGGGGCCGAGCATCAGCGGGGTGTCGGCCGGGAAGTCGAAGGAGCTCGGCAGGCCCGGCGCCCGCTCCCGGCCGGCGTTGGCGATCAGCACCGCGAAGTACGGCAGCAGCACCCCGCCCGCCAGTGCCCCGAAGGCCAGCCAGCGCTCGACGTTCCACAGCACCACCGCGAGCAGCACGCAGACGGTGCGCAACAGCATCGAGATGACGTAGCGGCGCTGGCGCCCCCGGACGTCCTCGGAGAGGCTGCTGCGCGCCCCCGTGATCCGGTGGATCTGTCCGCCGCCGGCGCTCTTGCCCATGTGTCCAACCGCCCTCGTCCAGGCATCCGCGCGCCGTTCCGCGCGGCCTCCTCACGGTACGCCCGGGCGCCCGGGACGACGAGACCGGGTGGGCGGGGCCCACCCGGTCGGGCGTGATAGAGGAGCCGTACGGCGTCAGGAGTGTCTACGAGCGCCGGGAGAGGTACTGCGGGGGGACGGCGTCGGTGAGCCAGACGCCGTTCTCGCTGAGCCGGAACTCGTGGCCGGCCGCCGCCATCGCGGCCGCGTTGACGGTCAGCACGACCGGGCGGCCGTGCCGGGCGCCGACCCGGGTGGCCGTCTCGGTCTCCGCCGAGAGGTGGACGTCCTGCCGGGTCATCGGGCGCAGCCCCTCGCGGAAGATCGACGCCAGGTGGCGGTCGGCGGTGCCGTGGTAGAGCACCGGCGGCGGCACGGTGGCGGTCAGACCGAGGTCGACCGCCACCGTGTGGCCCTGGTTGGCGCGGATCGAGAGGCCGTCCGGGGAGTAGCCGAAGCGGCGCTTGTTGTTGGTCGCCACGACGTGGTCGAGCTCGGGCCTGGTGAGCGGCCTGCCCTTCGCCGCGAGGGCGCCGAGCAGGACGTCGATCCGGACCCAGCCGGAGTCGTCCAGCGTGATCCCCACCAGCTCCGGCTCGTGCCGCAGGATGCGGGAGAGCATCTTGCTCGATCTGACCAGCCGCTTCTCGTCCATCATGTTCTTTCCATCCCCCCGTCGGTCAGCGGCTATGAGGCCGGGCTGACCGAACTCATGTTGAAGTCCGCGACACGCACGGGTGGCATCGCGGTGCGGGTGAAGTAGTCGCTCCACTCGCGGGGCAGGCAGGCCTCGGTGCGGCCCGCCTCGGTGATCCGGCCGAGCAGGTCGACCGGGGACTCGTTGAACCGGAAGTTGTTGACCGCGCCGACCACCTGGCCGTTCTCCACCAGGTAGACGCCGTCCCGGGTGAGGCCGGTGAGCAGCAGCGTCGCCGGGTCCACCTCGCGGATGTACCAGAGGCAGGTGAGCAGCAGGCCGCGCTCGGTGCGGGAGATCATCTCGTCCAGGGTCGGCGCGGACTCCTGGTCGGCCGTCTCCAGCACCAGGTTGTCGATGCCCGGGCGCAGCGGCAGGCCGGTGAGGCCGGCCGTGTGGCGGCTGGTGACCAGCTCGGTCAGCACGCCCTCGCGGATCCACTCGGTGGCCTCGATCGGCGCGCCGTTGTCGAAGACCGAGACGTCGCCGCCGGTGCGGTGCGCCAGCACGAACGGGGCGGCCTCCAGGCCGGGCTCGTTCGGGTCGGCGCGCAGGGTCAGCGGCAGCGCGGCGAGCTTGTCGCCGATCCGGGTCCCGCCGCCGGGCCGGGAGAAGACCGACCGGCCCTCGACGGCGTCCCGGCCGCCGGCCGCCCAGTGCAGGCAGAGCAGCAGGTCGGCGACGGCTGCGGGCGGCAGCAGGGTCTCGTACCGCCCGGCGGGCAGGTCGATCCGGCGGGCGCCCCAGCCGAGCCGCTTGGTGAGCTCGGCGTGCAGGGCGGGGACGTCGACGTCGGTGAAGTCCCGGGTGGCGGCGCCGACCCAGGCCGAGCCGGAGAGGTCGGCGGTCTTGCCGTTGATCTCGACCATGCCGGTGGGCTGGTCGTGGCGCAGCCGCAGGCCGGTGGAGCTGCCCAGGTAGCTGGTGGTGACCTCGTGCCGGGCGAAGCCGTACAGCAGCTCGCCCTGGGCGGCGGCGCGGGCGAAGGCCTCGCCGAGGGCCGGGCCGAAGGCCTCGAACACCTCGATGGAGGTCTCCGCGGGCGGCGCGGTGAAGTCGGGGGAGGAGGGCCGGCCGTCGACCAGTGGCTGGGCGTCCTCGGCCGGTCCGGCCGCGCGGGCCGCCGCCTCGGCGGCGCGGACCAGGCCCTCGACGTCCTCGGCGGTGACGGCCTCGCGGGCGACCACGCCGGAGGCGGTGCCCTCGGCGCCGCCCACGGTGGCGATCACGGTGAGGCGGCGGCCGCGGGTGACGCCGTTGGTGGTCAGGGCGTTGCCGGCCCAGCGCAGGTTGGCGGTGGACTCCTCGTCGGCGATCACCACGCAGCCGTCGGCGCGGGACAGGCCGAGGGCCAGCTCGACGAGTTCGTGGGGCTGCATCGCGGTCATCAGTGACCCGCCTCCTGCTGGGTGTTGAGCACGTTGACGTTGCGGAACAGCGCCGACGGGCAGCCGTGGCTGACCGCCGCGATCTGGCCGGGCTGCGCCTTGCCGCAGTTGAAGGCGCCGCCGAGCACGTAGGTCTGCGGGCCGCCGACGGCGGCCATCGAGCCCCAGAAGTCGGTGGTGGTGGCCTGGTAGGCGAAGTCCTTGACCTGGCCGGCGAGTTCGCCGTTCTTGATGGCGTAGGCGCGCTGGCCGGTGAACTGGAAGTTGTAGCGCTGCATGTCGATCGACCAGGAGCGGTCGCCGACGATGTACAGACCGTTCTCCACCCCGGCGAACAGGCCCGCGGTGTCCGGGCCGTCGGCGGCCGGCTGGAGCGAGACGTTGGCCATCCGCTGGACCGGGACGTGCGCGGGGGAGTCCGCGAAGGCGCAGCCGTTGGAGCGCTCGAAGCCCTTCAACTTGGCCATGCCGCGGTCGAGTTGGTAGCCGACCAGGACGCCGTCCCGGATCAGGTCCCAGGACTGGGTGGCGACGCCCTCGTCGTCGTAGCCGATCGTGGACAGGCCGTGCTCGGCGGTGCGGTCGCCGGTGACGTTCATCAGCTCGGAGCCGTAGCGCAGGCTGCCGAGCTGGTCGAAGGTGGCGAAGGAGGTGCCGGCGTAGGCGGCCTCGTAGCCGAGCGCGCGGTCCAGCTCGGTGGCGTGGCCGATCGACTCGTGGATGGTCAGCCAGAGGTTGGACGGGTCGATGACCAGGTCGTAGCGGCCCGGGCGGACGCTCGGGGCCTTCATCTTCTCGGCCAGCAGGACGGGCAGTTCGGCGAGCTCGGCGTCCCAGTCCCACTCGGTGCCGGTCAGGTACTCGTAGCCGCGGCCGACCGGCGGGGCCAGGGTCTGCATCGAGTCGAAGGCGCCGGTGCGCTCGTCGACCGAGGTGGCCTCCAGGTCGGAGTAGAGCCGGATCCGCTGCTGGGTCGTCACGGTGCCCGCGGTGTCGGCGTAGAACTTGTTCTCCTGCACCGTCAGCAGCGCGGCCTGGACGTGCGAGACGCCCGGGGCGGCGAGCAGCCGGGAACTGCGCTCGGCGAGCAGCGCGGTCTTGTCGGCGTCCGGCACCTCGAAGGGGTTGACCTCGTACGAGGAGACCCAGGTGACGTCCGCGTGGACGGGCTCGTCGGCCAGCTCGACCCGCTCGGCGGAGCCGGCCGCCCGGCTGATCCCGCCGGAGAGCCGGGCCACCGCGACGGCCCGGGCGGCGACCTCCGCCGCGGCCGCCGGGGTGAGGTCGACCCCGGCGGCGAAGCCCCAGGCGCCGTCCAGCAGCACCCGGACGGCGAAGCCCAGCCGGACGCTGTCGGAGGTGCCGGCCGGACGGGCGTCGCGCAGCCGCCAGGAGGCGCTGCGGACCCGCTCCAGGCGGAAGTCGGCGTGGCTCGCGCCGAGTTCGCGGGCCCGGGTGAGGGCGGCGTCGGCGAGGGTGTGCAGCGGCAGGGCGAGGAACAGCGGGTCGACGGCGCGTCCGTGCGGGGCGCCGGCGCTGTCGGCCGGAGGGATCGGAGGCAATCGGGCTCCCAGGTCGCGGAGGGTGGCGGTGCGGCGCCACAGGGGCGTCCGCACCGCATCATTTCCCCTCCACCGGGTTCCCGGCCAGCGCATTTCGCCCGGTGCGTTGCGGTTTCGGCCAGGGTGGTCCGGGTCCGTGCGCCGCCGTCAGGAGACGGACTCCCACCAGCCGTCCAGCTCCGGCGGGTTGTCCACGTCGATCCGCTCGCCGGGGCGCGGGACGGCCAGCGGGACGGCCTGGGCCTTGGCCTCCTTGAGCAGCCGTTCGATCGGCTCGGCCCAGGGGTGCAGGCCCAGGTTGAAGGTGCACCAGTGGACCGGCACCAGCAGTCCGGCGGTGAGGTCCCGGTGGGCGAGGACGGCGTCCTCGGGGGTCATGTGGATGTCCGGCCAGGCCGCGTCGTAGGCGCCGATCTGCACCAGGGCGGCGTCGAACGGGCCGTGCTGCGCGCCGATCCGGGCGTAGCCCTCGAAGTAGCCGGAGTCGCCGGTGTAAAAGACCTTGCGGGTGGGCCCGGCGATCACCCAGGAGCCCCAGAGGGTGGTGTTGCGGGTCAGGCCGCGGCCGGAGAAGTGGTGCGCGGAGGTCAGGGTGAGGACCAGCTCGCCCAGGGTGCAGGTCTCGTCCCAGTCCAGCTCGATGATCCGGTGCTCGGGGACGCCCCAGCGGCGCAGGTGGCCGCCGATGCCGAGCGGCACCGCGAAGGGCGCGGACTGGCTGCGCACCAGGCGCCTGACGGTCGCCATGTCGAGGTGGTCGTAGTGGTCGTGGGAGATCAGCACCGCGTCGACCGGCGGGAGCTCCTCCAGCTCGACCGGGACGGGGTGCAGCCGCTTGGGGCCGACGTGGGCGGAGGGGGAGCAGCGGTCGCTCCAGATCGGGTCGAGCAGCACCCGCGAGCCCTCGATCTCGACCAGCGCGGAGGCGTGGCCGTACCAGGTGATCTCCACGCCCTCGGCGGCCGGACCGGGGGCGGCGGCGGGGCGGACGGTGGGCACCGGGTGGGCCGGGACCCGGCCCTCGCGCTGGAACAGCATCCGGCGGACGGTGTCGCGGTCGACGCTGGGGGCGCTCCCGGCCCGGGCGAGGGTCGAGGGCGCGTTGTGGAAGACGCCGTCGCGGTACTGGGGGGAGTCCCGCACCCGCTCCTCGTGCTCGCCGTCGGGGCGGCGCCCGAACGCCGCGGGCAGGTCGCGCAGCGCCCAGACGGTCGCGCCCAGGCCCGCCGCCAGGGCGGTGAGGGCGAGCAGTCGTCCGCGTCCGGTGGTGCTCCCGGGCCGTGCCTTGGTCATGCGCCCTGCCTTCGTATCCTCGCCGGGACTCTTCGGGGGAAGGGTACGTCCGGCCCCGAGGTCGGCCCGCACTACGGGGGCAACGGGCACGCCCGCCCGTGTTGTTCCCGCACAGTGCTCCCTTTCGCGGCGGCGCCCCGGCCTGCGGCGGACGGCCGGGAGGCGCGGGCGCCGCGGGCGCGGATTGTCGGATTGCGACAGTTCCTCTGCTGCGGCGCTGTGGGAGACCGATTCGCCGCCGCCGCCGACCGCCCGATAGCGTCACACTGCGTACGCGTTCGGACGGACGCGCTCAGACACGGAGAGAGGTGGATCGTTGAGCCGCTCGGTTCTCGTCACCGGAGGAAACCGGGGCATCGGCCTCGCGATCGCCCAGGCCTTCGCCGAGGCGGGCGACAAGGTCGCCATCACCAGCCGTTCGGGCGAGGTGCCCGAGGCCCTCGCGAAGTTCGACGTCCTCGCGGTGCGCTGTGACATCACGGACGCCGCGCAGGTCGACGCCGCCTTCACCGAGATCGAGCAGAAGCACGGCGCGGTCGAGGTGCTGGTCGCCAACGCGGGCATCACCAACGACACCCTGCTGCTGCGGATGTCCGAGGAGGACTTCACGTCCGTCCTGGACACCAACCTGACCGGCACCTTCCGGGTGGTCAAGCGCGCGTCGAAGCTGATGATGCGCGCCCGCAAGGGCCGCGTGGTGCTGATCTCCTCCGTGGTGGGCCTCTCCGGCTCGCCGGGCCAGGCCAACTACGCCGCCTCCAAGGCCGGCCTGGTCGGCTTCGCCCGCTCGCTGGCGCGCGAGCTCGGCCCGCGCAACATCACCGTCAACGTGGTCGCCCCCGGCTTCGTCGACACCGACATGACCGCCGTGCTCAGCGACGAGCGCCGCGCGGAGATCGTCTCGGGCGTGCCGCTGGGCCGCTACGCGGCGCCCGCCGAGGTCGCGTCCACCGTGCGGTTCCTCGGTTCGGACGAGGCCGCGTACATCACCGGAGCCGTCATTCCCGTCGACGGCGGATTGGGCATGGGTCACTGATCATGAGTGGAATCCTCGAGGGCAAGCGGATCCTGATCACCGGTGTGCTGATGGAGTCCTCCATCGCCTTCCACACCGCACGGCTGGCCCAGGAGCAGGGCGCCGAGATCATCCTCACCGCCTTCCCCCGCCCGAGCCTGACCGAGCGCATCGCCAAGAAGCTGCCGAAGCCGGTCAAGGTGCTGTCGCTGGACGTCTCCAGCCCGGAGGACCTGGCCGGCATCGCCGAGCAGGTCCGCGAGACCCTGCCGACCCTGGACGGCATCGTCCACTCGATCGGGTTCGCCCCGCAGGACGCCCTGGGCGGCAACTTCCTGGACACCCCGTGGGAGTCCGTGGCCACCGCGATGCACGTCTCGGCGTACTCGCTCAAGTCGCTCACCATGGCGCTGCTGCCGCTGATGCAGGACGGCGGCTCGGTGGTCGGCCTGACCTTCGACGCCCAGTACGCGTGGCCGCAGTACGACTGGATGGGCCCGGCCAAGGCCGCCCTGGAGTCGACCAACCGCTACCTGGCCCGCTACCTGGGCGAGCGGGACATCCGCTGCAACCTGATCTCGGCGGGCCCGATCGGCTCGATGGCCGCCAAGTCCATCCCGGGCTTCGGCGACCTGGCCGACACCTGGAACCACCGCTCCCCGCTCAAGTGGGACCTGAGCGACCCGGAGCCGGCCGGCCGCGGCGTCGTCGCCCTGCTGTCGGACTGGTTCCCGAAGACCACCGGCGAGATCATCCACGTCGACGGCGGTCTGCACGCGATCGGCGCCTGACCGACCGGTTTCCGCCACTGCCCGGCACCCCCGTTCGCGGGGGTGCCGGGCAGTCGTGTTTCCGGTCCCGCCCCGGAGGCGGGTGGCCGCGCCTACGCGTCGGCGGTGGCGCAGGCGCCGATGGCGCGGCCGGCCTCGACCGAGGCGCGCTGGGGGTCGCCGTCCCGGATGGCGTCCCGGATGGTGTGGTGGCCGATGTAGCGCTCGGCGATCAGCTCGGGGCCGACGTCGTTGCGCAGGTGCTCGCGGGTGACCTCGCCGAGGTCGGAGTAGACGGCCAGCAGCACGTCGTTGTGGGCGGCGGCCACCACGGCGTGGTGGAAGGCGGCGTCGGCCTGGACGAAGTCCTCGGCGTCGCCGGAGTGCCAGGCGGCCTCGCGCCGTTCCAGCGCGGCGTCCAGCAGGCCGAGGTCGCGGTCGGTGCGGCGGGCGGCGGCCAGGCCGGCCGCCGAGGTCTCCAGCGCCGCCCGCAGCTCGGCGACCTGCGCCTGGTCGGCGTCGGCGAAGCGGCGGTGCATCACCCCGGCCAGCTCGCTGGTGGCCAGGACGTACGTGCCGGAGCCCTGGCGGATGTCGAGCAGCCCGTTGTGGGCGAGGGCCCGGACGGCCTCCCGGACGGTGTTGCGGGCCACCCCCAGCTGTTCGACCAGGGCGGCCTCGGTGGGGATGCGCGAGCCGACGGGCCACTCCCCGGAGGTGATCTGGGCGCGCAGCTGCGCGATCACCTGGTCGGACAACGGGGTGCGCCTCGGCGAGGACAGCGCCACGGGGACTCCTAGCGACTACGGGGTTGGGTGGGCCGTGGGGGGAAAGTGGCTGATGGACGAACGGGTCGGGACATCATGCCAATTCCGAGGTGCATCAATTCATCCCATCATTCTATGATGGCGCCCATGCCTCCCGCAGCAGACACCACCACCTCCTCCCCACGGAGCGGGGAGCGGCCGCAGACCGAGCGGCCGTCCGCCCCCGGCACGTACCTCGGCGTGCTGTTCGCCGTCGCGATCGCCGCCGCCGCCTTCAACCTGCGCCCCGTGGTCACCAGCCTCGGGCCGCTGCTCGACCAGGTCCGCGACGACCTCGGGATGAACCCGACGCTCGCCGGGCTGCTGACCGCCGTCCCCTCGCTGTGCTTCGCGCTGTTCGGCCTCGCCGCTCCGGCCGCGGCCCGCCGGATCGGCCCGATCGCCGTGATCACGGCCGGCATGGCCGCCATCACGGCGGGTGTGCTGGCCCGCTCGTTCGCCGGCGGCACGGCGGTGTTCCTGCTGTTCACCGCGCTCGCCCTGGCCGGGGTGGCGGTCTCCAACGTGCTGCTGCCGGTGGTCATCAAGCGGTACTTCCCGGAGAAGGTCGGGCCGATGATCGGCCTGTACTCCATGGCGCTGTCCGCCGGCACCGCGCTGGCCGCGCTGGTCAGCGTGCCGCTGACCAGCTCGCTCGGCGGCGACTGGCGGTACGGCCTGGGCAGCTGGGCCGCCCTGGGGGCGGTCGCCCTGCTGCTCTGGCTGCCGCTGCTGATCGCCAAGCGCGAGCGCGGCGAGCGGGCCGGCGGCGCCGCCGCCCCCGCCAGGCTGCCGATCACCCGCAGCCGCACGGCCTGGGCGATGGCCTGCTTCTTCGGCCTCCAGGCCACCGGCGCCTACGTGGTGATGGGCTGGCTGCCGAAGATCTTCCAGGACTCCGGCATCGACAAGGGCACCTCCGGGGTGCTGCTCGCGGTCACCATGGTGATCGGCGTGCCGGTCTCCTTCGTGCTGCCCAACCTGGCGGCCCGGCGCGGTGACCAGCGGATCTTCGTGGTGCTGCTGGCCTGCTGCGGCATCGCCGGGTACTCCGGGCTGGCGCTCGCCCCGGCCGGGGCGCCGTGGGTGTGGGCCGTGCTGGTGGGCCTGTCCAACTGCGCCTTCCCGCTGGTGCTGACCATGATCGGGCTGCGCGCCCGGACGGCCGGCGGGGTGGCCCAGCTGTCCGTCTTCGCCCAGGGGCTCGGCTACCTGATCTCCGTCCCGGGCCCGATCCTGATCGGCCGGATCTACGACGTCACCGGTGAGTGGTACTGGCCGCTGGGCTTCCTGGCCCTGCTGCTGGTGCCGCAGATGCTGTTCGGCCTGCGCGCCGCCCAGGCCCGGCACATCGAGGACGAGGCCGTCCTGCCCGCCGAGCGGGTCAAGGCCTGACCGGGAAGGTCAAGGCCTGACCAAGGCGGTGGGGCCCGCCGGGGACGGGCGTGTTCGGGGTGGGAGAATCCCGACATGCCCGTTCTCGACCCGAACCCCACCGACGGCCGCAAGCAGCTCGGCCGCATCGCCCTCCTCTTCGGCGGCATCGTGGTGCTGGTGGCGATCATCGCCACCGTCGCCGCCGCGATGGGCTGACCCCGCCGCCCAGCCCGCCCGTACCGCCCGTACCGGGGGTGCACCGGTGCCGTACTCCCGGTGACACCCCGGTCGGCGCGGCATGACGGCACCCGCCACCCCGGGGAGTGGCGGCACCCGGGAGCGTCGCGCCCCCGGGCCGCTTTTCTGCCAAGCTTGCTGGGTATGAGCGCCGACACGCCCCGCAGGATCATCGTTCTCCGCCACGCCAAGGCCGACTGGCCGAACGGCGTGGACGACCACGAGCGGCCGCTGGCCGACCGGGGCCGTCACCAGGCCCCGGAAGCCGGCCGCTGGCTGGTCGACTCCGGCATCAACCCCGACTTCGTGCTCTGCTCCACCGCCCTGCGCACCCGCGAGACCTGGAAGCTGGCGGCGCACGAGCTGCCCAAGCGGGCCCGCAGGACGGTGTACGAGGACCGGATCTACGAGGCCAGCCCGGGCGAGATCATCGCCGTCCTCCAGGAGACCCCGGAGGAGTTCGCGGACGTGGTGCTGGTCGGCCACAACCCCGGGGTGCTGGGCCTGACCCAGGTGCTCGCCGGGGACGCCGGGGACCGGGACGCGCTGGAGCGGCTGCGCCTGGGCGGCTTCCCGACGGCGGCGATCGCGGTGCTCAGCTTCGGCGGCTCGTGGAAGGGCGTCGAGCCGGGCGTGGCCGAGCTGGTCTCGTACTACACACCGCAGGACTGACCTCCGGGGCGCTCGCCCCGGAACGTACCTGAGGGGCGCGCGGATCAATCCGCGCGCCCCTCAGGTGTCAGCACGCCTCAGTCGACCGAGAGCCCACCGTCGGCCGCCTCGACCTCCTCGCGGGTGATCCCGAGCAGGTACAGCACGGTGTCCAGGAAGGGCACGTTCACCGCGGTGTCGGCGGCCTCGCGCACCACGGGCTTGGCGTTGAAGGCCACCCCGAGCCCGGCCGCGTTCAGCATGTCCAGGTCGTTGGCACCGTCGCCGATCGCCACCGTCTGCGACAGCGGCACCTTCGCCTGCTCGGCGAACCGGGCCAGCCAGCGGGCCTTGCCCGCGCGGTCCACGATCTCGCCGACCACCCGGCCGGTGAACTTGCCGTCCACCACCTCCAGGGTGTTGGCCGCCGCGAAGTCCAGCCCCAGCTGTTCCACCAGGTGGTCGGTGACCTGGGTGAACCCGCCGGACACCACCGCGACCTGGAAGCCCAGCCGCTGGAGCGTACGGATCAGGGTGCGCGCCCCCGGCGTGAACCTGACCTCCGCGCGCACCTTCTCGGTGACCGAGGCGTCCAGCCCGGCCAGCAGGGCCACCCGGGCCCGCAGCGACTCGGCGAAGTCCAGCTCGCCGCGCATCGCCGCCGCCGTCACCCCGGCGACCTCCTCCTCGCAGCCCGCGTGGGCCGCGAACAGCTCGATCACCTCGTCCTGGATGAGCGTGGAGTCCACGTCCATCACCACCAGGCGCTTGGCCCGGCGCTCCAGCCCGGCGGCCACCACCGCGACGTCCACCCGCTGGGCGGCCGCCTCCTGGGCCAGTTCGGCCCGCAGCTCCTCGGTGGCCACGCCGGAGACGGCCAGTTCGACCGCCGTCACCGGGTACTTGGCGAGACGGAACACGCGGTCGATGTTGCCGCCCGCCGCGGTGATCCGGGAGGTCAGCGCGGAGACGGCGGCCGCGGTCAGCGGGTGGCCGAGCACCGTCACGTGCGAACGGCCCTCGCGGCGCGGGCGGTTGTCGCCGATGCCGGAGAGGATCTCGGCCTGGAGCTTCTGCTCCTCCGCCCAGCGGTGCACGGTGGCCCGCAGGCCGCCCTCGGCGTCGCGGGCGTGCGGCGGGGTGACCAGGGCGCACAGCGTGATGCGCCCACGGGTGACGACCTGCTCGATGTCGATGACGTCGACGCCGAAGCCGGCCAGGGTGGCGAAGAGGCCGGCGGTGATGCCGGGGCGGTCCTTGCCGAACACCTTGACGAGCAGGGTGCGCTCGTCCGCGGTCCGGGGCTGGGCGGCGGGGAGGGGCTCAGCGGCCAGGGGCGATGCGTTCATGGTGGCTCCCACGCTACCCGTCGGCCGCCCCGCCGGGGGCACCTGTCCCACCTCGCGGGACACCCGTGCCCGCGGCCGACCGGCAGCCCCGGGTAGCAGCCTGGTCACAGTCACCCGGGGTGACTTTCACCCGCGGACGGCGGGCTGGAATGATTCCCCCCGTCAGTCAGAGGAACAGTGCACCCCCGGCCGGGGGCCAAATCGGGGGAACCGAGAGAGCGGGGCAGGCAAGCAGTGCCGCAACTCGTCATTGATATCAACGGACAGCAGCGGACTCTTGAGCCCGGGCGGTCCTACACCATCGGGCGCAACCCGCAGTCGGACTTCACGTTCGACGACGCCAGGGTCTCCTGGCAGCACGGGACCATCAGCTTCAACGGCAGCGGTTGGCAGCTGGACGACCACGGCAGCACCAACGGCACCTACGTGGCCGGCGCCCGCACCATGCAGGCCCAGCTGTTCCCCGGTGCCGTGGTGAACCTGGGCAACCCGGAGAACGGCCCCCGACTCGCCTTCTCCGCGCCCGCCCACGCCGCCGCCCCGCAGCCCACCCCGGTGCACGAGGCCGTCACCAGCCGCAGCCCCGCCCCGACGCCCCAGCAGCCCGCCCCGCAGCAGGCCTGGCCGGGTCAGGACCCGTACCAGCAGCAGGCGCAGCAGGCCTGGCCGCCGCAGCACCAGCCCGCGCAGCAGTACGTGCCGCAGCAGCAGGCCGCCCAGCCGTACCCGCCGCAGGACCAGCCGGCGCCGCAGCACGGCTTCCCCGCGCAGCAGCAGGGCTTCCCCGCCCCGCCGGAGCACGACGGCGGCGGCCCGCAGCCGACGGTGATCCGCAACCTGACGGCCGGTATGCGCACCATCCGGATCGGCCGCGCGCTGGACAACGACATCGTGGTGTCCGACCTCCAGGTCTCCCGCCACCACGCCGAGCTGCGTCAACTCCCGGACGGCCGCTACGAGATCGTCGACCTCGGCAGCCACAACGGCATCTTCCTCAACGGCCAGCGGGTGCAGCGCCAGCTGATGGGCCCGCAGGACCGGCTGACCGTCGGCCACTCCGGCTTCGTACTGGTCGGCGACCAGCTGCAGGAGTTCGTCGACACCGGCGCCGTCTCCTTCTCCGCCCGCCACCTGACCGTCGAGGTCGACCACAAGGGCGGCAAGAAGGTCCTGCTCAACGACGTCAGCTTCGGCGTCCCGGAGAAGTCCCTGGTGGCCGTCATCGGCCCGTCCGGCTCCGGCAAGTCGACCCTGCTGCGCGCCCTCACCGGCTACCGCCCGGCCGACCGCGGCGAGGTGCTGTACGACGGCCGCAACCTCTACAAGCAGTTCGCCGAACTCCGCTCCCGGATCGGCCTGGTGCCGCAGTCGGAGATCCTGCACCGCGAGCTCACCGTGCGGAAGGGCCTCAAGTACGCGGCCCGGCTGCGCTTCCCCGGCGACACCGAGGCCCGCGAGCGCGACGCCCGGATCGACGAGGTGCTGTACGAGCTGCGCCTGGACAAGCGCGCCGACAACAAGATCACCGCGCTCTCCGGCGGCCAGCAGAAGCGCGTCTCGGTCGCCCTGGAGCTGCTCACCAAGCCCTCGCTGATCTTCCTGGACGAGCCCACCTCGGGCCTCGACCCGGGCATGGACCGCGAGGTCATGCAGATGCTGCGCGGCCTCGCCGACGACGGCCGCACCATCCTGGTCGTCACCCACTCGGTGGCCGAACTCGCGCTCTGCGACCGGCTGCTGGTGATGGCGCCGGGCGGCTCGGTGGCCTACTTCGGCCCGCCGGACGAGGCGCTGCACTTCTTCGGGTACGAGACCTGGGCGGACGTCTTCCAGGCCTTCGAGAACTACCCCGACCACGACTGGGCCGGCCGCTACCGCGGTTCGGTGCACTACCAGCAGTACTCCGCGCCGACCGTCGAGGCGGGCGAGGTGCAGCACGTCCAGGTCGCCCAGGAGGCCGTCCGGCCGCCCAAGCCGCAGAGCTGGGGCTCGCAGCTGTGGACGCTGATGCGCCGCTACATGTCGGTGCTCGCCTCGGACCGCGGCTTCCTGGCGCTGTCGGTGCTGCTGCCGGCGGTGATCGGCGCGGTCAGCGTGCTGATCCCCAACGAGCCGGGGCTGGCGCCCAACCCGAAGACCCAGCTCCACCTCAACAACGGGGCCGCGACGATCCTGCTGATCCTGGCGATCGGCGCCTGCTTCTCCGGGGCGGCCAACTCGGTCCGCGAGCTGATCAAGGAACGGGCGATCTACGAACGGGAACGGGCCACCGGCCTGTCCCGGTCGGCGTACATGATGTCCAAGATCATCGTGCTGGGCATCTTCTCGGTCATCCAGGGCGCGATCATCTCCGCCGTCGGCTTCCTGCCGCGCAAGCTCCCCGAGCACGGCCTGATCGTCAAGAACATCCCGATGATCGAGATGACCATCGGCATGATCCTGCTCAGCTTCGCCGCGATGATGTTCGGCCTGATGATCTCCGCGCTGGTGAAGACCGCCGAGAAGACCATGCCGCTGCTGGTCATGTTCGCCATCGTCCAGGTCGTGTTCACCGGCTGCCTCTTCCAGATCTTCGGCAAGCCCGGCCTGGAGCAGGTCGCCTGGCTGATGCCGGCCCGCTGGGGCACCGGCATGGTGTCCACCACGCTCGACCTGTCGCACCTCATGGGCCCCTGGAACAAGGACTTCCAGAACCCCAACTACGACCCGCTGTGGGACCACAGCGTCGCCCAGTGGTCGATCGACGCGGCCGTGCTGATCGTCATCTCGGTCGTGATCGGCGTGATCGTGACCCGGCTGCAGCGCCGGCACGAGCCCGAGGTCATGCAGAAGGGCTGACCGGCCCCCTGCCGACCGGCCCCCTGAGAAAGGGCGCTCCCCCCGGGCGGGGGAGCGCCCTTCGCGCTGTCGGCGGGCCGCCCGCCCGCCGGGTGGGCCCATCGGCCTAGGTCCCCGGACCTGCGCCCGGAGCGGCCGGGGACGGACGCGGACGCCCCCGCGCCGGCGGTAGTTTGGCGGTATGCCCAGCCCGACCGGTGACCACCGGACCCCCCTCGACCCGCGCTCCGCCTGCGACCCGCTGGCCGGCATCGAGGCCGTCAGCCAGGCCCTGCTCGCGATGAGCCGGCACCTGGAGGTCCGCGAGGTGCTGCGCCGCATCACCGCCTCCGCGCGCGACCTGCTCGGCGCCGAGTACGCGGCCCTCGGCGTGCCCGACGACCACGGCGGCTTCGCCCAGTTCGTGGTCGACGGCATCACCGACGAGCAGTGGCGGGCCATCGGCCCGCTGCCCCGCCAGCACGGCGTGCTCGCCGAACTGCTGCACGAGACCGGCCCCACCCGGCTCACCGACGTCCGCAAGGCCCCCGCCTTCGAGGGCTGGCCCGAAGCCCACCCCGAGATGGACGCCTTCCTCGGCATGCCGATCCTCGACACCGAGGCCGGCGAGGACGAACCCCGGGTGACGGGCGTCATCTTCCTCGCCAACAAGCGCGGCGGCGGCCTGTTCACCGACCACGACGAGGAACTGCTGCGGATCCTCGCCGCCCACGCCGCCCTCGCCCTCACCAACGCCCGGCTGTACGAACGCAGCCGCGAACTCACCCTGGCCGGCGAGCGCGCCCGGATCGCCCACGACCTGCACGACGCCGTCTCGCAGAAGCTGTTCTCACTGCGGCTGACCGCCAAGGCCGCCGCCAAGCTCGTCGACCGCGACCCGGCCCGGGCCCGCGCCGAACTGGCGGAGGTCGCCCGGCTCGCCGCCGAGGCCGCCGACGAACTGCGCGCCGTGGTGGTCGAACTGCGCCCCGCCGCGCTGGAGGAGGACGGCCTGAGCGCCACCCTCGCCTCCCAGGTGCAGGTCCTCGACCGCGCCCACACCGCCGACCTCGCCTTCGCCGCCGACGGCGTCCGCGCCCTGCCGCCCGCCCAGGAGGCCGCGCTGCTGCGGGTCGCCCAGGAGGCGCTGCACAACGCGCTGCGCCACTCCGGCGCCGGCCGGGTCACCGTCACCCTGGCTGGCACCCCCGCCCGCGGCGCCGTGCTGCGGGTGCGCGACGACGGCCGGGGCTTCGACCCCGAGTCCGTCCGCCGGGCCGGCCGCCACCTCGGCCTGGCCTCGATGCGCGACCGCGCGGCCGCCGTCGGCGGCACGCTCACCCTGGAGTCCGCCCCCGGCAAGGGGACGCTCGTCGAGATGGAGGTCCCCGGTGCCTGAGAGCACGCCGTCGATCCGCGTCCTGCTGGTCGACGACCACCAGGTGGTCCGCCGCGGGCTGCGCACCTTCCTGGAGGTCCAGGACGACATCGAGGTGGTCGGGGAGGCCGCCGACGGGGCCGAGGGCGTCGAGCGCGCCCGCGAACTCGACCCGGACGTCGTCCTGATGGACCTCAAGATGCCCGGCGTCGACGGCATCGAGGCGCTGCGCACCCTCAAGGACGGCGGCAGCCGGGCCCGGATCCTGATCGTCACCAGCTTCACCGAGCACCGCACCATGGTCCCCGCGCTGCGGGCCGGCGCCGCCGGGTACGTCTACAAGGACGTGGACCCGGAGGCGCTGGCCGGGGCGATCCGCTCGGTGCACGCCGGCCACGTGCTGCTCCAGCCCGAACTGGCCGAGGCGCTGCTCGCCGACGACGGCCCGCGCGCCCCGCAGGGCCGCGGCGGCACCCTCACCGAGCGCGAGCGCGAGGTGCTCGGCCACATCGCCGACGGCCGCTCCAACCGGGAGATCGCCCGCAGCCTGCACCTGTCGGAGAAGACGGTGAAGACCCACGTCTCCAACATCCTGATGAAGCTGGACCTCGCCGACCGCACCCAGGCCGCGCTGTGGGCCGTCCGCAACGGCGAGGCCCGGGCCTGAGGCCCCCTCGCCGGCGGTCCTTCGCCAGTCAGCGGTCCTTCGCCGGCGGCCCTTCGTCAGTGGTCCTCGCGCTCGTCCACCAGGGCGTTGTAGGCGGCGACCTGGGCCCGCCGCGCGGTGCGCCGCAGCGGGGCCAGCACCGACTGCCGGGCGGCCATCTCGGAGGCGCTCACGGCCGCGCCGTGGCCGCCCGAGGCGATCGCCAGCAGGGCGGACACCTGGCGGGCCGACTCCAGCACCCGGACGGCGCGCGGCGGGTAGCCCGGGGCCAGCAACTCGGCGTGGCCGCGCCGGCGGTACGCCTCCAGGGCGCGCAGCGCCTCCGGGCCCGCGCCCGCCACGTCCAGCCTGGTCAGCAGGAGGGTCGCCTCGCGCAGCCCGTCCGCCAGCTCGCGCTCGGCCTCGTGCAGCGAGGGCACGTCCGCCGGCGGGGCGTCGCCGACCTCGGCGCAGCGCCACAGCACGGTGGCCGAGCGGTCGCCCTCCGGGCCGAACACCGTGATCTCCGGCACCAGTCCGAGCGGTGCGCCGACCGCGAGCACGGCCTCGCCGGCCGCCAGCGCGCGCTCGTTGAACGCCGCCGGGCCGGTCAGGCCCAGCGGGTGCCCGGCCGAGGGCAGCGCCAGCCGCAGGCCCTTCACGCCCAGCACCCGCAGCCGCCCCAACGCCCAGGTCAGCGCGTGCTGCTCGCCCGGCGCGTCCCCGGGCAGCCCGGTCACCCGGTGGCCCTCGTCGGCGCCGAGCACGGCCTCGGCGGCGTCGTCCGGCGCCACCAGGCCGCTCAGCAGAGCGTTGCCCCAGGCGGTCAGCCGCCCCGAACGGGGCTCTTCGTACGGATTGTCGGCAGGAGTCACGAGCATCCGGCCAGCCTACGGAATCGGCGGTCATCCGCGTGGCGTAGGTTTGCCCATGCGCGTGCGGCGCACCCATCCCGTGCCCACCGGCTGCCGGGGTCGGTCCGCCGCCCGCACCGACGGCCGACATTTGTGAATTTGGGGAAGGCGTGGGCATGAGCGACGTGCTGGAGCTGGTGGACGTATCCGTGGTCCGGGAGGGGCGCGCGCTGGTCGACCAGGTCTCGTGGTCCATCTCCGAGGGTGAGCGCTGGGTCATCCTGGGCCCGAACGGCGCCGGCAAGACCACCCTGCTGCAGATCGCCTCCTCGTACCTCTTCCCGACCTCGGGCAAGGTCTCGGTGCTGGGCGAGAAGCTGGGCGAGATCGACGTCTTCGAGCTGCGCTCCCGGATCGGCCTGGCCGGTGCCTCGATGTTCGACAAGCTGCCGGCCGAGCAGACCGTGCTGCAGACCGTGCTCACCGCGGCCTACGGCATGACGGTCAGCTGGCAGGAGTCCTACGAGCAGTCCGACGAGGGCCGCGCCCTCGCCCTGCTCGACCGGATGGGCATGGCTGCCCTCACCGGCCGCAAGTTCGGCACCCTCTCCGAGGGCGAGCGCAAGCGCACCCTGATCGCCCGCGCCCTGATGACCGACCCCGAGCTGCTGCTGCTCGACGAGCCGGCGGCCGGCCTGGACCTCGGCGGCCGGGAGGACCTGGTCCGCCGGCTCGGCGCGCTGGCCCAGGACGAGTTCGCGCCGGCCATGGCGATGGTCACCCACCACGTCGAGGAGATCGCCCCCGGCTTCACCCACGTGCTGATGATCCGCCAGGGCAAGGTGCTCACGGCCGGCCCGATCGACACCGAGCTGACCGCCCGCAACCTCTCCAAGTGCTTCGGCCTGCCGCTCACCCTGGAGCGTCACGGCGACCGCTGGTCGGCGCAGGGTCTGCCGCTGGGCTGACCCCCGGTCCGTCCGACTTTCGCACAGGCCGTCGGAACCGGTCGCACGGGCGACCGGTTTCCGCCCCTCGACCTGCGGGAACTGTCCGCCTCGAAGGCCCTTCGCTCCCTAGGATGGTCGTGTGGACAGCTGGATCTGGTGGCTCCTGGCCGCCGCAGCACTCGGCATACCGCTGGTGCTCACCGCGATGCCGGAGTTCGCCATGTTCGCGGTCGGCGCGCTCGCGGCCGCCGGGGTGGCCGGGCTGGGCGTGGGGGTGGTCCTCCAGGCCGTGACCTTCCTGGTGGTCTCGGTCGCGCTGGTGGCCTTCGTCCGTCCGATCGCCTACCGGCAGCTGCAGAAGGGCCCGCAGGTCAAGATGGGCATCGAGGCGCTCCAGGGCGCCACCGCGGTCGTCGCGGAAACCGTCGACGGGGAGGGCGGTCGGATCAAGCTCAACGGTGAGATCTGGTCGGCCCGCGCGCTCCACCCGGACCAGGTCTACCAGCCCGGGCAGCAGGTCGACGTCGTCGAAATCCAGGGCGCGACCGCCCTGGTCGTCTAGGGGAGAGTCCGTGGAACCCGTCCTTATCGTTTTGGTCGTCCTGGTCGTGGTGGCCTTCATCGCGCTGATCAAGACGATCCAGGTCATCCCGCAGGCCAGCGCCGCGATCGTGGAGCGCTTCGGCCGCTACACCCGGACGCTCAACGCAGGGCTGAACATCGTCGTGCCGTTCATCGACCGGGTCCGCAACCGGATCGACCTGCGCGAGCAGGTCGTCCCGTTCCCACCCCAGCCGGTGATCACCCAGGACAACCTGGTCGTCAACATCGACACCGTCATCTACTACCAGGTCACCGACCCCCGGGCCGCCACCTACGAGGTCGCCAGCTACATCCAGGCCATCGAGCAGCTGACCGTCACCACGCTGCGCAACATCATCGGCTCGATGGACCTGGAGTCCACCCTGACCTCGCGCGAGGTCATCAACGCCGGTCTGCGCGGCGTCCTGGACGAGGCCACCGGCAAGTGGGGCATCCGGGTCAACCGCGTCGAGCTCAAGGCGATCGAGCCGCCGACCTCCATCCAGGACTCGATGGAGAAGCAGATGCGCGCCGACCGTGACAAGCGCGCCGCGATCCTCACCGCCGAGGGCCAGCGCCAGGCGCAGATCCTCAAGGCCGAGGGTGAGAAGCAGGCGGACGTGCTCCGGGCCGAGGGTGAGGCGCAGGCCGCGGTGCTGCGCGCCGACGGTGAGGCGGCCGCGATCCGGACGGTGTTCGAGGCCATCCACGACGGCGACGCCGACCAGAAGCTGCTCGCCTACCAGTACCTGCAGACCCTGCCCGAGCTGGCCAAGGGCGACTCCAACAAGCTCTGGATCATCCCCAGCGAGGTCGGCGACGCGCTCAAGGGCCTCGGCGGTGCCTTCACCGGCCTGGCCGGCAACGGCGGCGGCGCCAACGGCGGCGCGGTGGCCGCGCCGAGCGTTCCCCAGGCGCCCCCGGCGGCGACCCAGGTGCCACTCGACCCGGCGGCCGGGCCGCGGCCGGTGGACGTCGAGAAGGGTGCCGCCCGCCCCCGGGTGGACCCGGCGCGGGAGTACCGCAAGATCGACCCGGAGTGACCGGACCGGTCTTCCGGTCGGGGCCCGCTGCCTGCTGGTGGCGGGCCCCGCCGTTTCTCCGGTCCGTGCCCGGGTGGTGCCCCGGGTGGTGCCCTGGTGGCGGTCGCGCGTGGTGCCCCGGGTGGTGCACCGGTGGTGTGGCGTACGTCCCGAATGGTGGTCGGCCCTGGTCGGGCGGGTGCGCCGTCCGGCATGATCCCCTCGGACAGGACCACGAGGAGGGGTGACCCATGACGCTCTGGGAGGCGATCGCCGTCCTGGTGGCCGGCGTCGGCGCCGGGATGATCAACGTGATCGTCGGCTCCGGCACCCTGATCACCTTCCCGGTCCTGCTCGCGGTCGGCATCCCGCCGGTGACCGCCAACGTCTCCAACTCCTTCGGCCTGGTCCCCGGTTCGCTCAGCGGCGTGTTCGGCTACCGCCGCGAACTGGCCGGCCAGGGCCGCCGGCTGCGCCGGATGGGCACCGCCTCGCTGCTCGGCGGGCTGCTCGGCGCGCTGCTGCTGACCACACTGCCCAGCGGCGCCTTCGACGCGATCGTCCCGGCGCTGATCCTGCTCGCCCTCGTCCTGGTGGTGCTCCAGCCCCGGGTGGCCAAGGCCGTCGCGGCCCGGCGGCGCGCCGACGGCGATCCGGACGGCGGCCCGGTGCTGCTGGCCGGGGTGTTCCTCACCGGCATCTACGGCGGCTACTTCGGCGCCGCCCAGGGCGTCCTGCTGATGGCGCTGATGGGCATGCTGCTCCAGGAGGAGCTGCAGCGGATCAATGCGGTGAAGAACGCGCTGGCGCTGATCGTCAACGGGGTCGCCGCCCTGTTCTTCCTGTTCACCACGACGGTGAACTGGACGGCCGCCGGGCTGATCGCGGCGGGCTCGCTGGTCGGCGGCCTGATCGGCGCCAAGGTCGGCCGCCGCCTCCCGCCGACCGCGCTGCGCGGGGTCATCGTGGTGGTCGGGCTCGCGGCCGTCACCAAGCTGCTGCTGAGCTGAGTTGACCGGGCGTCGGACGGCTGTGGGATCGTACGACCGACCGAACCGCCGTACGTGAACCGGAGAGTGTGCCATGGCCCTGGAGATGCGCGAGATCTGCGAGCGCTGTGAGGTGTCGCTGACCGCCGACGGCCCCGCCTCGATATGTTCCTTCGAGTGCACCTTCTGCGCCGACTGCACCGAGGCGATGGCCGCCAACTGCCCCAACTGCGGCGGCGAACTGGTGGTCCGTCCGCGCCGGAAGGCCGCCTGACCGGAACCCCGACCGACCGGCACCCCGCCGGTCCGACCGACGACCCCCGGAGCGCACCGATGAGTAGCAGGGCCCGACTGAGCGAGGACGAGATCGTGGCGGCCCTGGCGGCCGCGCCGCTGTGGCACCGGGACGGCGACAGCATCGTCCGCAGCGCCGACGCCCCCGACTTCCCGGCCGCGATCCGGGTGGTCGTCGCCGTCGCCGAACAGGCCGAGGCGCTCGACCACCACCCCGACGTCGACATCCGCTGGCGCACCCTGCGCTTCGTACTGTCCACGCACAGCGCGGGCGGTCTCACCGGCCTGGACTTCACCCTCGCCGCCCGGATCGACGAGGCCCTGCGCGCGGAGTCCGCGGTCTGAGGGCTCACTCCGCCTCGCCCGGCCCGCTCCGCCGTGCCCGGCCCGTTCCGGCCCGCTCCGCTCCGTCCCGTTCCGGCCCGGTCCGTCCCGCGCCGAGGGCCCAGGCGGGCGGCCGGGGCGGGCGTGAGATGCTGACTGCCGCAATCGGCAGCCGGCGGGGGCAGGGAGGGACGGAACGGTGGCGCAGGAGCCCTTCGGAGACCCCCACGCCCAGCAGCAGCCGTGGTACCCCCAGGGCCCGCAGCAGGACTGGCCGGGGTACCACGACCCGCAGCAGCAGGCGCAGTGGCAGCACCCGGAGCCGCACGGGCAGTGGCCGCAGGTGCCGCACCACGAGCAGCAGGGCGGCCACTGGCAGCCGACGTACGACCAGCAGGGCGGGTACGGGCAGACCGGCTACGTCGAGGGCGGGTACGCCCAGGGGCAGCAGCCGTACCAGCCGTACCAGCAGCCGTACTCCGAGTACCCGGCGTTCCCGGGCCACGGGCAGCAGCAGCCGTACGCCGCCGAGGCGCAGGACCGGCCGATGGCGGACGGGCTGTACGTCCCGGCGGGGGCGGAGTACTCGGCCGACGGGTACGTGCGGCTGGAGGAATCCCCGGAGTCCCTGGAATCCCCGGAACCCCCCGTGGAGCCGGCGACGGCGGTGGGGGAGGCCGGTGACCAGGTCGCCGCGCCCGCCGAGCCCGCTGCGCGCTCGCGTGCGGGCCGGCGTGGTGACGGCGGTTCCGCTTCCGCTTCCGGTTCCGCCTCCGCCTCCTCGCTCGTGGACAAGGTCCGGTCGGCCGTCCTGACCGGGGAGCACGTGCCCGGTCGACGGGCCCTGCTGGTGCGGGCCGGCGCCGGGGTGGCGGCGCTCGGCGTGCTGATAACCGCCGCGCTGACGGTCGGCGCCGAGGGCGGCGGCAGTGCGGCCGCGAGCAGCGGGGGCGAGCCCGGGTTCGCGGTGGCGCACACCAAGGCCTGGTCCGCGCAGCCCGTAGCCGCCGCGCAGCCCGCGGGTGACGACACGCTGGTCGGCAGCTGGCTGCTGGCCGACGCGGTGGTCCGCGCCGACGGTTCCGGCGTGCACGCCTACGACCGGACGGCGGGCAAGCCGACCTGGTCGGTCGAGCCCCCGGCGGCCGGGGCCGTCCCGTGCGGACTGTCCGCGGGCGTGAACCAGGCCGGGCTGGGCGCCGCCCTGTTCCGGCCGCAGGCCGACCCGAAGAGCCCCTGCACGCTGGTCGCCGCCGTGGACACCAAGACCGGCAGGACCACCTGGACCAAGACCCTCTCGGACGCCAAGGGCGCCTACTCGGCGCGGATCGGCGTCACCGAGGACATGGTGATCGCGGTCGGCGACGACCGGGCGGTGGCCTGGGCGTCGGCCGACGGGAAGGACGTCTGGCAGTACACCGGCCAGGGCAAGTTCTGCACCCTGTCCGGCGGCGTCACCGGCAAGACCGTGCTGGTCGCCTCCACCTGCGCCGACTCCACGCCCGCCGACCAGGCCGTCTCGCTGAACGCGGCGGACGGCAAGGTCGGCTGGTGGCGGGGCCTG
This sequence comes from Kitasatospora sp. NPDC040550, assembly GCF_055594965.1. Taxonomy (NCBI): domain Bacteria; kingdom Bacillati; phylum Actinomycetota; class Actinomycetes; order Kitasatosporales; family Streptomycetaceae; genus Kitasatospora; species Kitasatospora sp. NPDC040550. The sequence continues at coordinate 30,760 of NZ_JBVIWC010000049.1, forward strand.
AACAACCAGCCGAAGACCGTCACCGTGCTCTCCGCCGAACCCGCCGTGGTGCTCACCACCGGCGCGAAGCCCGAGGACGACCGGGTGTTCGCCTGGGGAGCGGCCGGCGACCCGGCTGCCGAGATCCCGGTGGTCACCGACGGCGGTCGGCTGGCCGTCACCCACGGAACGTTTTCGGCCACCCCCGAGGTCTTCTTCGACGGCCGCACGATGGTGGCCGCGATGACCCCGGCGAACCCGGGCGGGCCGGTGTCCGCGGTCGGCTACGACCTGGACACCGGCAAGCAGCGCTGGAAGGCGCCGACCGCGGCCAAGGGCACCGCCAGGGCCGTCGGCATCGACGGCGGCTCGCTGGTGCTGGCCGCCGACGAGCGCCGCGACCAGCCCGCCCGCCTCGGCCGCTTCCCGTTGGCGGGCGGCCAGGAGGCGGTCGGCGGCAACTTCCCGTCCGGCACCGGCTCGCTGCTGCTCTCCGGGCGGGTGCTGATCGGTGGCGGGCAGGTGGTCGTGGTGCCCGAGCACGCGGCCAACTACGGCACGGCCGCGGGCTTCCAGGCGAAGGGCTGAACCGTCGCTAGGCCGCTGTGACCGGCTGCCCCGGTACGGCCGGCAGCCAGTCGGCGAGCTCCCGGGCCTCCGAGCCGCGCAGACCGAGCGCCAGCATCAGGGTCGCCTGCGGCGTCGGGACGAACGGGCGCCGCAGCAGCTTCATCCCGGCCTGCTCTGGCGTCCGGTCGGCCTTGCGCTGGTTGTCCTCGGCGCACGCGGCCACCGTGTTCAGCCAACTGTCCTCGCCGCCGCGCGACTTGGGGTGCAGGTGGTCCACCGTGGTGGCCCGGTGCCCGCAGTACGCGCACAGGTGTTGGTCCCTGGCCAGGACTCCCCGCCGCGACCACGGGGCCTGTTGTCGGAACGGCACCCTCACGTACCTCTGCAGTCTGATCACCCGGGGCACCGGAACGACCACGCCCGTACCCCGGATCGAGCGCAACGGATGCGCCTGCTCCACCACCGCCTTGTCCTGGAGCACCAGGACGACGGCGCGCTGGAGCGACACCGTCGTCAGGGGCTCGTAGCTCGCGTTCAGAACCAGCGTGTTGCGCACTCGGCACACCCTTCCCACGGGCGTGCCACGGCGGCACGACCGTCTCCACACACGTCACTGCCGCCGCGCGGCGGTGAAACCACTCTGAATGGGCCCACAGCCGACTAACAACGGAATTTCCGGTATCGGGGAGGAACCCGGGGGAGGGACCCCGGCCGACCGACCCGGTGCCTCGGGGAAAACTCGCTGGCCGGAACCGCGTAGGCTCTATCAGGCTGGAGTCGTACCGACCCGGAGCCCGACCGAACCGAACCGGGCCGACAACGGGCGGACGCCCGATCGAAGGAGAAGCGTGACCGTGACGGACATCGTCGACGAGCTGCGGTGGCGTGGGCTGATCGCCCTGTCCACCGACGAGGACGCACTGCGCAAGGCGTTCGCGGACGGCCCGGTCACGTTCTATTGCGGCTTCGACCCGACGGCCCCCAGCCTGCACCTCGGCAACCTGGTGCAGATCCTCACCATGCGCCGCATCCAGCAGGCGGGGAACCTCCCGCTCGGCCTGGTCGGTGGCGCCACCGGCCTGATCGGCGACCCGAAGCCCACCGCCGAGCGCGTGCTCAACGACCCCGAGACGGTGGCCGGCTGGGTCGAGCGCCTGCGCGGCCAGATCTCGCGCTTCCTCGACTTCGAGGGCCCGTACGCGGCGCGCATGGTCAACAACCTGGACTGGACCTCCGGGATGTCGGCGATCAGCCTGCTGCGCGACGTCGGCAAGTACTTCCGCGTCAACAACATGATCGCCAAGGAGGCCGTCGCCCGACGCCTCAACTCCGACGCGGGCATCAGCTACACCGAGTTCAGCTACCAGATCCTCCAGGGCATGGACTACCTGGAGCTGAACCGCCGCTACGGCTGCACCCTGCAGACCGGCGGCAGCGACCAGTGGGGCAACCTCACCGCCGGCACCGACCTGATCCGCAAGGCCGACGCCAAGTCCGTGCACGCGCTGGCCACGCCGCTGATCGTCAAGGCCGACGGCACCAAGTTCGGCAAGACCGAGTCCGGCACGGTCTGGCTCGACCCCGAGCTGACCACCCCGTACGCCTTCTACCAGTTCTGGCTGAACGCGGACGACCGGGACGTCTCCAACTTCCTGCGGATCTTCAGCTTCCGCTCGAAGGAGGAGGTCGAGGAGCTGGAGCGCGAGACCACCGAGCGCCCCGCCGCCCGCCTCGCCCAGCGCGCCCTGGCCGAGGAGCTCACCACGCTGGTGCACGGCGCCGAGCAGTACGAGCGCGCGGTTGCCGCATCCAAGGCCCTGTTCGGGCAGGGCGACCTGGCCGACCTGGAGGCCCAGACCCTGGCCGCGGCCCTCGCCGAGGTCCCGAAGGCCGAGGTCACCGAACTCCAGCCGATCGTCGACCTGTTGGTCGCCGTCGGCCTGGCGCCGAGCCGCTCGGCGGCCCGCCGGACGGTCAAGGAGGGTGGTGCCTACCTCAACAACGTCAAGGTGACGGACGAGGAGGCGGTGCCGACCGAGGCCGACCTGCTGCACGGGCGCTGGCTCGTGCTGCGCCGCGGCAAGCGGAACCTGGCGGCGGCGGAGCTGGTGCCGGCGTCGGCCGAGTCGGCCAACGCGGCCGAGTGACTGAGCGACTGAGCGACTGAGTGACTGAAAACCGACGCCGCTGAGCTGCGGCTTCGACGATCGAGGGCGGGATCCAGCCGGATCCCGCCCTCGACGTTTGACGATGTCCTCCAGGTGGCCTAGTGTTGAACGAGTCGCTAGAGCGGCCACCCCACTCAGCAAGACCCACTCTCACACTTCGAAGCCCATTCGGTTGGGTTCGTCGGCGTATCTGCCAACAGGTGTGAGCGTGAATTTCGAGTCACTCTTGAAATGCGCTAAAGTGGTGGTCGTCGCGAAAAGCGGCCCGACCAGTTCGGAAAATCGGATGAATGAAACTCCGGAAAACGGAGCGGAAAACATCTGGTAAGCTGGAAACACGAAAGAACGAAGCGCCCGGAGGGCCCGCTGGAAGGC
>NZ_JBVIWC010000050.1:0-32008 GCF_055594965.1 Kitasatospora sp. NPDC040550
CCACAAGCTCGGCCAGCAACTCACCCACCCGCCGATCCCCCGGACGCGCCGCACACGCCGCCCGCAACGACGCCACATGCGCCCGCGCCAACCCCGCGTGATCCTCCACCGGAAACAACACCCGACTCGCCGGCTCCGCGAACCAACGCAACAACAGATTGCGCCGCCCCGACCCACCCACATCCCCGAACACCGCGCCCGCCATCGCGTTCTGCGCCAACACATCCCCCACATCCGACACCACCTGCGCCGGCACATCACACAGACGATCCAGGATCAACAACAACCCAGGACGCACATGCGCCAACACCCCCCACCGACGCGGCGGCTCATGACCAGCCAGACGGAACAGATGATCACGCTCGTCCTCACTCAACCGCAACGCCCGCCCCAACGCCACCAACAACTGCACCGACGGCTGCGGACCACGCCCCTGCTCCAACCGCGCGTAATAATCCACCGACAAACCACCCAACCCCGCCACCTCCTCCCGACGCAGCCCAGGGGTGCGGCGCCTGGCCCCGGGCGGCAAACCCACATCAGCAGGGGAAACACGAGCACGAGCACGCGTAAGGAAATCCGCAAGACCACCACGATCAACCATAAAACCCAGCATGACCAGCAGCAGAGACAGAAGCCAGGGAGTACCAGTCCCGGATCACCCGCCCACCAACCACAGACCACCCAAACCCCCACACACCCCCCAGGAAACCAAGGAGGGGCCGAGGTGCGTCGGCGGGCAGGCGGCCTGGTGGCCCGGCGGGCCGGATAGGTGGTCGCGGGATGGTTGCGGTACAACAATCCCTATTTGACGACTGATCGGAGAACCCTGAGATGAGCAGGTCAGGCCTGTCCCGCCGCGCCCTGATCGCCGGTGCCAGTGCCGGCGCCGCCGTCGTCGTCGGGTGGAACACCACCGCCCGCGCCTGGGCCGCCGCCCCTGGCGCCGACGTCGCCGAACTGCCCTCCCTGGAAGGGGCAGTGACGCTGCAGAGCGAGGTCTTGGAGCGCTTCTCCACCGACTTCGGCCACCTGGTCACCCGCGCGCCCCGCGCGGTCCTGCGCCCCGGCTCGGTGCGCGACGTGCAGAAGGTGGTCGCCTTCGCTCGGCGCCATCGTGTCCCGGTGGCCGTCAACGGGCAGAGCGGCGACGCGGCCGCGGTCGGAAGCGCCGCCCTGGAGTCGCACTCCAACTACGGCCAGGCCAACCCCCGCGGCGGCATCGCGATCGACGCCCGTGGCCTGAACCGGATCGTCTCGATACAGCCCGGCGAGGCCGTCGTCGAGACCGGCGCCACCTGGGCACAACTCGTCGATGCGGGCCTGGCCAAGGGCTGGGTTCCGCCGGTGCTGACCGACTACCTGCACCTGTCGGTGGGCGGGACGCTGAGCGTGGGCGGCATCGGCGGGGCGGTGCAGCACCACGGCCTGCAAACGGACACGGTGCGCGAGCTCCAGGTGGTGACCGGCACCGGCGAGCTGGTGACCGCCTCGCGCGGGCGCAACCGGGAACTCTTCGAGGCGGTGCTCGCCGGCGGCGGGCAGGCGGGGATCATCGTGCGGGCGACACTGGCGCTGGTGCCCGCCCCGGAGCGCTCCACCGTCTTCACCCTCGCCTACGACGACCTGGACACCTACCTGGCCGACCAGCAGAAAGTGCTCGCTGACGGGCGCTTCGACCTCCAGGTCGGCAACGTGGTCTGCAGCACGGACGGACACCGCTGGCGCTACACCGCCGAGCTGGTAGCGCACGGGTCGGCGAGCCGGCCGGTGGACCGCAAGGCGCTGCTGGCGGGCCTGAACCCGGTGGCGGGCGAGACCACCGTGGTGGAACAGGGCTGGCGCGAGTACGCGTTCCGGGTCGACGCCTTCGCGGGGTACCTGCGCTCGGCCGGTTTCTGGGGGCTGCCCAAGCCCTGGTTGAGCCTGTTCCTGCCGGCCACCACGGCAGGAACGTTCATGCGGGAAGCGGCCGAGCAGTTGACGGCTGCGGACCTCGGTGCGGGACTGCTCCTGTTCTACCCGTACACGCGGGCGAAGGTGACGACGCCACTGGCCGTCCTCCCCGACGCCCCCATCGGCTGGCACTTCGACCTGCTCGCCTTCCCCGCGCCGGGCGCCGATACCGCGGGAATGCTGGAACGCAACCGGCGCCTGTACGAGCGGGCCGTCCAGCTGGGCGGGAAGCGCTACCTCATCGGCGCGATTCCCGACATGACCGGCACCGACTGGCAGGCCCACTACGGGAAGCTGTGGGAGCAGGCCGTGCGGGCCAAGCGGCGCTTCGACCCGGCGGGGATCCTCACCCCGGGCCAGAACATCCACCACGCCTGACCCGCACCCCCGGGGCCCCGCGACCCGCAGGGCCCCGGGACGGGCCGGCCCCCGGAACGGGCCGGGCCCCGGAACGGGCCGGGCCCCGGAACGGGCCGGGCCCCGGAACGGGCCGGGCCCGCACCCGGGGCCCGGGGCCCAGCCGCCGTCCTCGCCCAGCCTCGATCTACACGCCAGCCACCTCCCGGGGCGCGATCGAACAGGGGCCCGACCCACCTGATCCGGCAGGAGCGACGCCGAACGCGCCCACCGCCCACCGCCCACCGCCCACCGCCCACCGCCCACCGCCGGTCAACCAGATGCGGGCCGCAGGTTGTTCATGAGCTGGCCGAGGGCGAACTCGAAGCGGTCGTGCCCGGTGCCGGAGATCAGCTCCGCGGCATGGCGCCGGGTCTGCGGGAACTGCTCGGCGGGCAGTGCGGTGAAGCGGTCCAGCAACTCCTCCTGACTGAGCACCCATTCCTGATCCGGGTGCCGGCGCCGTTGCTGGACCAGCGACTGCTCCAGCGCGTAGGCGCTGACGTAGAGGGACATCGCGTCGCGGGCCCATCCGGCCGTCCTCGGCTCGATGCCGCCCGCAAGCAGGATCGCCAGGATTCCTTCGCCGACCCGCAGCGTCTCCAGATTGGTGGACACCGTGGCCAGCGCAGCGCGCGAGACCCCAGGGTATTTCAGGTACAGGTCGCGGATCTGCGTGTACACCCCGAGCAGTTGCTCGCGCCAGATGGCCGGGGCCGGTGCGGGGAGGACGACCTCGGAGTGGAGCCGGCCGATCAGCAGATCGTCGATGTCGTCCTTGTTGACGATGTGCGCGTACAGCGACGACGGACCGGTACCGAGCACGGCGGCGACCCGGCGGATGGTCAGCGCGTCGTACCCCTCGGTGGCGACGACTTCCAGGGCGGCGTCGGTGATCCGTTCGACGGTGATCGGCTTCTTGCGTGGTGCCGCGGCGGCGGCCTCCGCTGCGGGTTGGGCGTGGCGGGCTGCGCGGCGTTGGCGGGGATCGGCGGACATGTCGTCCACTCTACCTTGACACGATCTATGTTCGTTTCGTAGAACTTAGATCGTCAGGACGAACAATGTTCGTTCCGCTCCTCATGGAGGTGTGTGATGCGAGTCTCCGTCGTCGGAGCCGGCCTGGGAGGGCTGGCCCTCGCGCAGGGTCTGCGCGGTGCCGAGATCGAGGCCGACGTGTTCGAGCGCGACCCGGGGATCGCCGCCCGGTTCCAGGGTTACCGGCTCGTGATGAACCCGGTCGGGTTCCAGGCGGTGCGCGACTGCCTGCCGACGCGCTGGCACCCGCTCCTGGACGAGATCGTCATGGCCGCCTCCGCCGAGCAGCTGATCCTGGACCCGCAGCTGAACGAGATCGGCAGGCTCGGCGCGGGCCGGACCGGCATCGTGGTCGACCGGCAGGTGCTGCGACAGCTGCTGCTGACGGGCCTCACCGTGCACACCGATGCCGCGCTGACCGGCTACGACGTGCTGGCCGACGGCAAGGTCCGAGCCCGCTTCGCCCGCCGCGACCCGGCCACCGCCGACCTGCTCGTCGGCGCGGACGGCGTCACCTCCGCGGTCCGCAGGGTGTTGTCGCCGCAGACCTCCCCCACCGACACCGGCGTCCGGTTCGTGATCGGCCGCACCCCGCTGACCGACGAGTTCGCCGACCTGACCAAGGCCTACGGCTCGAAGATCGCGGGCGACGGCGTCAGCCTGCTGCTCGGCGCCATGCGCTTCCGTACCCCGCCGAAGCAGGCCGCCGAGCGACTGGCCCCCGAAGTCACGCTGCCCGACATCGGCGACTACGTGCGCTGGGCCATGATCCTGCCGCCGAACGGTTCACCGGCGGACCTGACCGCTCAGGACGCCGTGCTGTCCAGGATGGACGGTTGGCACCCCCAGCTGCGCGCGCTGATCGAGCAGGCCGACCCGGACAACAGCACGCTGCTGTCCATCCGGGTGGTCAAGCCCGGTGAGCGCTGGGCGTCCGGCCCGGTCACACTCCTCGGCGACGCGATCCACGCCACCTCCCCGACCGGCGGCAACGGCGCGAACACGGCGCTGCGGGATGCCGACCTGCTGCGCCGCTGCCTGATCAAGGCCGACGAAGGCCGCCAGGATCTGCTCAGCGCGGTCGACGACTACGAGCGGCAGATGTTCGAGTACGGCACCGAGGCCGTGCGCAGCAGTCTCGAGAAACTGCCGGCCTTCGCCCCCGAAGCGAGGCTTTCCTGAGTCCGACGGTCACCGGCCCCCCGCCCGCCGGGACGGGCTCCGGCCCGGCGGAGCTCAATCGCCGGCGCGATCTCTCCGGCGGCGGGAAACCAGCGCACGGGCGGTTACCTGCCACTCACGGTGAACGACGCACCGGACCAGCGATCCGACGGTCGGAAGGGAACGCCTAGCTGAGCACCCATCGGGGCGGGTGTCCGGGGTCGGTCGGGCAGGTGAAAACGTGCAGGTCCCGGTCCCGGCCGAAGCGGAGCCGGGTGGGTTGGACAACGGATCGGCCACCCCGGATCGATGCCTTCCCCCTCAGCGTCGGGTCACGGTCCTCCAGCGGCACCCAGCTGTGCGAGCCGGCGTCCATCTCGTAGCCCTCTGCTGTCAACAGCAGCCGCATGGGGGTCGCGCAGGACTCGCAGTCGATGGCCATCGGGCCCGTCGACGCCCAGCTGGGGAAGCCGCCAACGCGCCACCCAGGAGGGATCGAGAGGTCGTACTGGTAGCTGGGGGCGTCGGGGCCGTGTTCCGCTACCTGGGCGTCGTCCCACGCGTCGATGCGCGCGATCAGCGAGGCCGGCAGTGTGTCGTCCTCGGCCCAGGGATAGGTGTCCACCTCCTCCGGGTGCAGGACGCACGGTTCGGGGAGTTCGACCTCCCATCGAACCATGGGCACGTGCGGCGGGTCGGTGAGGAAGCGTTCCGCGTGCTCGGTCCGCCCGGCCTGTCGCCACCACAGGCGGTAGCGGCGTTCCAGGTACGGGCCGTGGGTGAAGGGGCAGCGGAAGAGCTGCACCAGGTCGGCGCCGTCGGGCCCGCAGGCAAGGCCCGGGATGTCACGGCGGAAGAACTGGGCCAACCCCACGAAGGGCACCGGCCCGTCCAGTCCGGGAGTTCCCGCGGGGGGCCATGGCCGACTCAGCGGCCGGGCCCCTTCGGCCCGGGCGCTACGGATCTCCTCCGGTGCGTACCCCTCGCTCTCGGGCTGGTGCGGCTCGTGACAGAGCGGCCACGGTTCGCCCTCCGGCCACAGCATGGGCCCGCCGACGTGACTGTCGTGCACGCCGGGCCGACCCGGTCGGGGGTGCAACCGGGTCGTCCGAGCTCGGTAGGGGGCCAGCTCCGGGAACACCGCCTCCACGGACACCGGTCTGGCGGGTGTGGTCCTCGTCATGCGCAGACCGTACGCGGCCGGATGAAGCACGCGCGAGCGAATTGCCGCCCGTTCCCGGGGGGGGTGCGGCGCGCCGGCGCCTCGGGCGCGGGGCCGACAGCCCGGGGCCCGGTCAGGGGTCGGGGGTCAGGCGTGGTCGCGGGCTGCCTGGGCGAGGGCGCCGAGCGGGAGGCGCCGGTCGGGCGGGCCGGGCTGGGTGAGGAAGTCGAGCAGGAGGCGGTTGACGAGGTCGGGCTTCTCCAGCGAGGCGGTGTGGGAGGTGCCGGGCAGGACGGCGAGTTGGCCGTTGGGGGCGGTGCCGGCCACGGCGGCGCTGTGGCAGATGCGGACCCCGTCGTCGTCGCCCTGCATGACCAGCAGGGGCATGGGCAGGTCGGCCAGGGCGGCGAGGCCGATGTCGGGTTCCTCCCGCCACATGGCCAGCCACTTGGCGAAGACCACGGGGAAGTGAGCCGGGCCGTCCGGGGACAGCGGCTCGTACTGCGGGCGGAACATCGCTTCCAGACCCGTGGTGTCGTCGAGGATCGCGGCGTCGGCGTCGGTGGAACCGTCACGGCTGACGCCACCGCCGATGAGGACCAGGGAACGCACCAGATCGGCGCGGCGCAGCGCCGTCCGCAGGGCTACGGTCGCGCCCGCGCTCCAGCCGATCAGGTGGACGGGGCCGGTGCCGAGGGTTTCGAGGAGGGCGATGAGGTCACCGGCCATCAGGTCGCTGGTGACGGGGCCTTCGACGTCGGGGGTGCGGCCATGGCCACGGCGTTCGGGGGCGAGGACACGGAAGTGCGCGGCAAGGGCCGGGATCTGGCCCCACCAGCTGTCGGCGGTCACCCCTCCCCCGTGCAGCAGGACGACGGGATCACCCTCGCCCTGGATCTCGCACCAGGTGCGATGTCCACCGACGTTCACATACTCACCCATGTCACGCCTCCATGTCCGCCAGTCTGAAAGCTACTTGAGCATTGCTCAGGTCGATCATAGGCAGATCAGCTGAGCTCAGTGCCCCCCTGTCGACCGGAAGGCTGTGGCGGTCGGTCAGAGGACTACTTCCGTCGGCAGATGGTCATGAGCCGCCGACTCACCCGGCGAGCGCGTTGAACATTCCCGACCGTTCCTCGGCCAGCCGGCTCCGCACGGTCGGACGCGTCACCTCCGACCACACTCCCTCCACCTTCGCCGCGACCACCGCCAGCCCCGAGGCCGCCGTGAGCTGCCGACAGTCCATCTCCTCCCCGTTCCCCGCCCGGACCTCCATGAGCCGCTGGCACTCCGGCGCCGGCGAGTCGGGAGGAAGCCCTTCCCTCCAGGCGGGAATCACCGATCCGGGCACCGCCCCGGGGACCCGCGCAGGCCGTTCACCGGCCAGCCCTGCCGGCGGTTCCTCCTCGCCCGCGCGAGGTGCCGCCAGGACTTCGGCAACCGTCTGACGGACAATCACGAACCTTTTCCACGCGGTTTCCGCCTCTCGCAGCTCGGCCTGCGTGACCTCCGCCCGCTGCCGAGAAGCACGCTCGCACTCCTCCAGCAGCCCCATCACCGACGGCATCCAGCACCTCCACCGAAAGACGACACGACGCCCCGTCTCTGCCGCCGAGGCGTCGACACTACGCCTGACCAGCGAAAACAAACCCGTCACAATCGGAAGGGCAGCGGCTTCTCAATGCAGACCCAGCACCGGCGGCTGCCCACCGGTCCCGTCCGGTGCCACCAGCGTGAAGCGGTCGTGACCGGTGACCGACAGGTCCACCGGGGCGTCCGCCTCCACCTCGCTGATCGGCAGCACCGTGCCCGGGTGTCCGCTTGCGGCGTCGATCCGGGTCAGCTTGGCCTGAGTCAGTGCCCACACCCCCGCGCCGTCGGGGTCCACCGCGATGCCGGCCACCTGGTCGTCCAGGTCCACCGTCCACTTCTCGCTGCCGTCCGCGAGCGAGTAGGCGGCGAGGCGGCCGACGGCACGGCGCTGGACAGTGTGGTCCTTCCTGGTGCTGTAGCTGACGTCGCTCGCCTTCTCGGCCGGTGCGATCAGCAGATCACCGACTACCACCGCGCCGTACGACGGGCGGGCGGTGAACTTCGGGAAGGGGAGCGACGGTGTCCCCAGCGTGATGTCCAGGTCGTACTCGGTACCGGACACCGGGATCGAGGACCGCAACCGCCCGGCCGCGTCAAAGCTGAGCACGGCGTGCGTGCCGCGATCGCCCTTCTCGTCCGCCCACACCGTGAGCGGGCTGGTGGCGAGCACGGCCACCGCGTTCAGCCCGTTCGCCATCGGCAGCACGACCCGCGTCCGATCCCGCCCGTCCGACGCCGCCAGGGAACGCAACACCGGCGCACCCGTACCGCACTGCGCGACCGTCACCACGGCATCCGGGCCACCCGCGACGCGCAGCGGCGAGCAGCCCGGGTCGGCACCACTGCGCCAACCCGGCGCCCCGTTGGCCAGGTCGACCGCGCGCCAGCCGCCGTTCTCCTGGAGCACGGCACGGTCCGCGGCGATCGCGAGCAACCCGTCCGCCGCCGAGTCCCCGCTCCGGGCGGGCGCGTCCAGCGAAGCCGTCCAGCGGGCGGTGCCGCTCGCAAGGTCGAGCGCGACCACGGCAGCGCACGGCTGGTTGAGCCCGGCGTGCCCGATCAGCCCGACACCGTGCCCGCTCTCCCGGCTCATCGCGCACACGGAATCCTCGCCGGGCGGCGTCCAGCGCCAGGCCACCTCACCGGTGTCGGCGCGGTACGCCACCACCTGGTCCGGCCGCGCCCGGACCACGAGACCCTCACTCGTCCAACTCCCCACCGCTCGGACACCCGAGGGCCGGTCGGGTGGCACACTCCACGCCCCACGCAACTCCGGCCCGGCGAACAGCACGAACACCCCCACCCCGAGCAGCCCACCCACCACCATCGAAGGCAGCCCACGGGTCGGATGGAGGAGGGAGATGAGGAGCGCGGCCCCGCTGGCCATCAGCCCGAGAACGGCAGCAAGCCCACACCAGACAACCGCATCCCCACCCAGCCCGTAGTCCGGCCCGAACAGCGCCCCGATCCCGAGCGCCACGAAGAACGCCCCGAACAGCCCCCCGAGGAACACCAGCCCTGGGTTCTCGACATCGAGGAACCTCTCCCACCACGATCCGCCGACTCTGTCGCTGAATGTCCTCGCCATCCCCTTGCCCCCCTGAGCAGCCCAGACCCGTCCGACGACGCGCACGGACGATCATGGCACTCGCGCCGGCTCCCTGGCATGGTGACGGGGAAAACAGCTGCCGCCTGACACCCTGCGGTCATGCGGAAGATCCACTGCCGCCTCCGACTCATCGCCGGCCGTCCCGCCGAGACCGGCCTGATCACCGGCCCAATCCGGCTACCGACATTGCGAGTTCGATCTGAGTGGTGCCGCTCCGGATCGCGGCGGGCCGTGATCCGGAGCCGACGGCCGGGAACGTCGACTCCCGGTCGGTGAAGGGGGCCACGTCGGCGCCGGCCGCCGGCCGGGGGGGTCGACGGCGGGGAGAAGGTGAACGGCCGCACGCGGCACAGAGTCGTGAACCCCCTCGGCCTGCTGCTGGCCGTGATGGTCACCGCCGCATCCGTGACCGACCGCGAGGCCGGCCAGACACTGCTGGAGCGGCTGCGTGAGCGGCATTGGCGCATCACGCTGCTGTGGGCCGACGGCGGCTGCACCGGACGCCTGGTCGACCTCGCCCGCGAGGTGCTGCGGATCGCGCTCCTCCAGCAGCCCCTTCATCGACGGCATCCGGCACCTCCACCGAAGAGGCGACACCCCGGTCTCTGCCACCGAGGCGCCGGCACTATGCCTGACCGGCGGAGACGCACCCGTCACCATCGGAAGGACAACGGCTTCTAAGCTCAAGTCCCGCTGCCCCAAACCTCTCCCACCGGAAGGAGCCCGCCGAAGCCATGGCGCTGCACCGTAATGACGTCATCACCGCCGCACTGGATCTGCTGGACGAAGTCGGGCTCGAGCGGCTGACCACCCGGGCACTGACCGAACGCCTGGGCGTGGCCCCCGGGGCGCTGTACTGGCACGTCCGCAGCAAGCAGGAGCTCCTGGCGGCCATGGCGGCCACCGTCGCGGCCCCGGCCTTCACCACCCCGGGGACGGACGGGGGAGCCGGGACGGAGGCGGAAACGGCGGCGAAGGCGGGCAGTTGGGCGGAGCACACGGAAGCGTTCGCGCATCGACTGCGCCGGGCACTGCTGGCACGCCGCGACGGCGCACGGCTGGTGTCGGGGCACCTCGTCCCCGGACCGGCCACGCTCAGGTCCGTCGAAGGCGGCCTGGTCCTGATGAGCGCACAGGGGCTCACACCGGCCCAAGCCGCCGTGCTGGGGCACGCGGTGACCAGCTACGTGATCGGATTCGTCCTCCAGGAGCAACGGGAGCACGCCCCTACCCGCGGAACCGCCGGACCGGACCCGACGCACTACCCGCTCCTCCTGCAGTGGCAGGCCGAACACCCCGGCCCTGACGCCACGTTCACCGCCGGACTCACGCTGCTGACCACGGGCCTGGCCGCCCAACTCGCCTGAGGGAAACGGGCTGGCCACGCATGGGGACGGCCGGGACGCCACCCGTTCGGGCCGTCGGTGCGCGGTTCGTGTTGCAGAGCTGTTGCAGCGGGCGTGGCCGGGTGCCTTCCCGTAGTAGCGTCGGGCATGAAGTCGCGCTCGGAGCGCGGCGATTGACGGGGGTTCGACTCGGAACGGGGGCCAGACGTGGGAAGGGGTGGTGGGTGTGGGACGGGCACGCGTGACGGCGCGAGTGATCGTGCACCCCGGTGTGGAGGACGTCAACGTCCAGCAGGTGTTGGAGGCGCTCGCCGACCCGGCGAGGCGCAAAGTGGTGCGCACCCTGGCCCACTCGGGCGCTGACCTGAGCTGCGGCTCCTTCGACCTGCCGATCGGGCGCTCCACCTCCAGCCACCACTTCTCCGTGCTGCGCGCGGCCGGAGTGGTACGGCAGTACTACGTCGGCACCACGAAGATGAACACCCTCCGCACCGAGGAACTCGAACAGCGCTTTCCGGGCCTCCTCTCCGCCGTGGTCGCCGCCGCCGACGCCGAGGCCCACAGCACCCCCCACCCACCGGGCCCCTGACGCCTGTTGCGGTCACGGCGGCACGTACCCGGCTCCGCCCCATCGGCGGTCCGGTCGTCGACGTGGTCCTGTGCCGGGCACCGTCCACAGCGGGCGGGGGGCGGCCTTTCGCGGGGTGGGTGCGAACGGCTAGCGTACGCACGAGCCACACTGTCCGTGACGGTTCGTCACCGGATTCCGCCATGGGCCCGCGCGGTTCGGACGGGACGTCGCGCTCGGACGCGCGCCCGCCGAAGACGTCCATCGCACACCTGGAGACCCCGTGCATCCCAGCTCCATTCTCCGACGGCAGCGCCTGCGCGTTCCCGGCGCCGCTTGCGTCGCGCTGTTGTGTTCCGTCGCCGTCGCCGTCGGCGCCGCGCCACCGGCGCAGGCCTTCAGCGGGGGGAACCACGAGAAGATCACCCGGGCCGCCCTGGGGGCCGGGGGATGGCACCCGAACTCGCTGACCGCGATGGCGGACGGGAACTCGGGCGCGATCGTCGCCAACGACCACGGCGAGTACTTCGGCATCGGCAAGCTGCACTGCGACAACGCCGACTACCTCGACCCCCGGTACGACAGCCACTACCCCCGCAGCCGCGAGCAGGCCGACGCCGAGATCATCGACTGCATCGACAGTTCCGTCCACAACGTCAAGCGGGCCGTCGCCGCCGCGGACCGGCTGGTCGACGCGAACGGGCACGTCGTCGCCGCCCAGACCGCCATCTCACCGGCCTGTGACTGGAACGACCGACCGGGGCGGGCGAAGTGCGAAGTCCTGGAGGACCTGGGCCGCGCCTGGCACCAGATCGAGGACTTCTACGCCCACAGCAACTGGGTCGACCAGGCCGGCCCGGGAGCCGTCGGTGTCAGGAACCCCCCGGGTCTGGGCCGGACCGACCTGCCCGCGTTCTTCTCCATCGCCCGCTACAGCACCATGAGCAGGCCCGACTGGGTCAAGGACGCCACCGGCCACATCCCGCACGACCTGGCGAGCGGCTGCTACCCGGACCGCGACCACACCGGAACGGTGTCGAACTGCGCGAACCGCGTCACCCACGACGGGGTGCTGAACAAGGACACCAAGGACACCCCGCGCTCGGCCGTCGGCCACAACTTCGACCGCGCCTACGACCTCGCCGTCAAGGACGTCGGCCGCCAGTGGCAGCAGTTCAAGGACGAGCTCCAGCGCAGGTACCCGAACAACGGCCGGGCGAAGGCGATGATCTGCGCCGTCACCCATGACCACCCGGACAAGACCTGCTGACCGCCGTGCCACGGCCCAGGCGATCGTCACCGGCGCCGGATTCGGCCAGGCGATCCGCAGCATCAACGGCGCCGTGGAGTGCAACGGCAGGAACACCGCCGAGATGCAGGACAGGGTCAACCAGTACCAGCGGTTCGCCCGGATCCTCCGCACCTCCCCCGGAACCAACCTGACCTGCTGAGCGGAACGGAGACGTCATGCGAAGGTTCCTGATCAGGCTGTTCGTCGCGGCAGCCGCTGCCACCCTGACCGTGGTGCTGCCCGGTGCGGGCGCGGCGGCGCCGGCCCCCACCGCACCGAGCACGGCTGCGGCCGCGGCGGTCAACCACACCGTGACGTTCGTGAACCACTCGTCGCAGCGGCTGTGGATCGGAAGCGGCGTCAACGCCGACGGGTCGAAGCAGTTCACCCGGCTGCCGGTCCTGGCGCCCGGGCAGTCGGCGACGGTGACGGTCCCCGAGACGACCGCCCCGTTCCACTGGCGGGGGAAGTTCTTCGCCCGCCAGGGCTGCGGCGGGGCCTCCGGCAGCGGCTTCCACTGCCGGGTGGGCGACTGCGGCCCGTTCGCCGACCACTGCACGACGGGCGAACAGCCCGCCAGCCTGGCCGAGTTCAACTTCGACGCCAAGGACGGCGCCGCCCCCTGGTACGACGTGAGCTACGTGAACGCGTTCTCGCTGCCGGTCACGATCACTCCGGTGAACGCCTCGATCCCGGCGGGCGGGGGCTGCGACACCCGGGGCTGCGCGACGAACCTGCTGTCCTCCTGCCCGCCCGCCGACCTGACCCGCGGGCCGGACGGAAAGCCGATGTTGTGCACCAACCCCAGCCGTGACACCCCGAGCAACTACAGCCGCGCGCTCAGCGCGAAGTGCCCCAAGGCCTACACGTGGTCCAAGCAGGACCAGGTGCCGGGCAACAAGGTGATGCAGCAGTGCAGCCGTTGCAGCGGCTTCACCGTCACCTTCGGGCCCTCCGCGTGAGATTCCCGATCTCGGCAGACGCCCGACCGCCGGTCATGACCGCCCACTCGAAGGAGGGGAACACCTTGCCACGCCGAACACGTCTGTTCACCGTCCTGCTCGCCGTGCTGACCTGCCTCACGGTCGGCACCGCGGCCGACGCGTCCGCCG
Source organism: Kitasatospora sp. NPDC040550 (assembly GCF_055594965.1). Lineage (NCBI taxonomy): Bacteria > Bacillati > Actinomycetota > Actinomycetes > Kitasatosporales > Streptomycetaceae > Kitasatospora > Kitasatospora sp. NPDC040550. The sequence continues at coordinate 13,233 of NZ_JBVIWC010000050.1, forward strand.
CCCCGGTGAAGAAGAAGGGCGTGAGCGCCTGGAACTTCACCGACGTCACCCAGGCCCTGGCGGACGCCAGGGTCGGCTGGTTCTACACCTGGGCCTCGGACCGGCAGCAGATCAGGCCGCCGGCCGGCGTCGAGTTCGTCCCCATGATCTGGGGCGCGGGCTCGGTGACCGACGCGCAGCTCGCGACGGCCAGGAAGGAGGGCACGACCCTGCTCGGGTTCAACGAACCCGACCTGCGGGGCCAGGCCGACCTGAGCGTGTCCAGGGCCCTCGACCTGTGGCCCCGGCTCCAGTCGACCGGGATGCGCCTGGGGGCACCAGCGGTGGCGGGCGGCGGCGACGTCGCGGGCGGCTGGCTCGACCAGTTCATGAAGGGCGCCGCCGCGCGCCACCAGAAGGTCGACTTCATCCCCCTGCACTGGTACGGCTCGGACTTCCGCGCCGATGCCGCGACCGGGCAGCTGCGGAGCTACCTCCAGGCCGTCCACGACCGCTACAGGAAGCCGATCTGGCTCACCGAGTACGCCCTGATCGACTTCTCCGGCGGCACCCCGAGGTACCCGACGCCGGACCAGCAGGCCGCGTTCGTGACGAAGTCGACCGCCATGCTCCAGGGGCTCCCCTTCGTCGAACGCTACGCGTGGTTCACCCTCTCCGCGGACCGCGGCGGCACCGGTCTCTACAACCGGGCGACGCCCAACCGGATGGGCACGGCCTACCGCGCGGCCGGCTGAGCACAACGCCCCGCCCCGCCCCGCCCTCGCCCGTGGACGGGACTTCGACAACAGGCCCGGGCTGCCACGGGCGCGGGGCGGGGCGTAGGGTGGTCGACCATGATCGAGGACGACGTCCAGGGGTGGGCCGGAACACGCCGGTGGGTGGAGGGCACGTTGGCCCCCGGTGAGCGGATCGTCGGTGTGCGGGTGCTCAAGGGCGGGTGGACCTCGCAGATCCGGCGCCTGGACATCGACTCCGACCACGGCGACGACGGCGCCGACCACGGCCACAGCGGCGGGACCGGTGACAACCGCGTTACCGGAACCGGGGGTTACTCGCTGGTGCTGCGCTCCTTCGTCAAGCCGTTCTACGTCCGCCACGCCCCGGGCATGCTGGAGCGCGAGGCCGACGTGCTGCGCCTGCTGGCCACCCGCGACATCCCGGCCGCGCGGCTGCGCGCGGTGGACGCGCGGGGAGAGCACGGCGAGCACCCCTCGCTGCTGATGACCCACCTGGGCGGCGGGGTGCGGGTGCAGGAGGACGGGGACGTGGCACGCCGGGTGGAGCTGCTGGCCCAGCAGTTGGCCGCCGTGCACACCATCGAGGTCGACGAGGAACAGCGGCCCCGGGCGTGGCAGGCCTGGACCTCCCCCGAACGCGTGCAGATACCGCCCGCCACCGAGCGACCGGAACTGTGGGAACGCGCCGTGACGGTGATCGGACGCCCCGCCCCCGAGCACCAAGGCGCCTTCCTGCACCGTGACTTCCACCCGGGCAACGTGCTGTTCGACGGTACGGGGGCGGACCTGGCGGTCAGCGGGGTCGTCGACTGGGTGGAGACCTCCTGGGGCCCCACCGACCTCGACATCGCCCACTGTTCGACCGCACTGGCCCTGCTGCACGGCGTGGCAACGGGCCTGGCCTTCGCCGACGCCTACGAACGGGCCGGCGGCACGCTCACCGCCACCGGGGAGGACCACCTGTACTGGCGGCTCCTGGACGCGCTGTCCTTCGCGCCGGACGCGGAGAAGGTCGCCGTGCCCTGGCGCGAACTGGGCCGCACCGACCTGACCACGCAGCTGCTGTCCGCCCGCCTGGAGGAGTACGTGGCGGCGCTCTTCGAGCGCTACGCGTAGAGCCGCGTACCGGCGATCCGTACGGCGCCTCCGCGCACCTGATCCGGATCGGCCGAACCGGCCCTCGACCGGACGCCGCGCCCGCTCCCGGACCGTCCGCACCGGCACACCGGCGCACCGCCGCACAGCCGGTCCGGGCGCGGACGGAAGTTGAGGAACTGATGAGAAAACCGGCCGACGGGCCCGGGCGCCGATAGCGTGGCCGGATGGATCACGACCAGCACCAGCTCCACGCCTCGTCCTTCGGCACCGCGGCGGCGGCCTACGCCGAGCACCGCCCGGACTACGCGCACGCCGCCGTGCGTTGGGCGCTCGACGCCGCGCCCGGGCCGCGGGTGCTCGATCTCGGCGCCGGGACCGGCAAGTTGACCGCCACCCTGCTCGACCTGGGGGCCGAGGTCATCGCGGTCGAGCCGGATCCGGCGATGCTGACCGAGCTGCGCCGCTCGCTGCCGACCGTCCGGGCGCTCTCGGGGAGCGCGGAGTCGGTTCCGCTGCCGGACGCCTCGGTGGACGTGGTGCTGGCCGGGAACGCGATGCACTGGTTCGACATGGCGGTCGCGGGCCCGGAGATCGCCCGGGTGCTGCGGTCCGGCGGCATCCTGGCGGGCCTCTGGAACCTCCTGGACGACCGGGTCGAGTGGGTCGCCGAGCTGGCCCGGGTGAGCGGGGCCGCGGCGGTCGGGCCGCGTGACACGCCCGCCGCCTGGCGGGCCGAGACGGCCGGCGCCCATCTGCCGAGGAGCGGCGGAGCCGTCCGCTTCGGCGAGGCGCGGCAGGAGCTCTTCGCGCACGGGCAGCCGCGCACCGCCGATTCGCTGGTGTCGACCCTGGCCACCCGCGCGGGGATGCTGGTCATGCCGGACGACCGGCGGGAGGCCGCGCTCGCCCGGATCCGCGCGTTCCTGGCGAGCCGACCGGAGACCGCGGACGGCGGCTTCACCCTGCCGATGCTGACCGGCGTGCTGCGCACCCGCCGGCTGTGACCGCCCCGGGCGGCGGCGACCGTCCCGCGCCGTTCCGCCTCCGGTCGACGTTCCGGCGCTACGACCGCGCCTCCGGCGGGAGCGCCGCGCCGATGCAGTCGAGGACCCGCTCCAGCCCGATCCGGAACTGCTCGTCCCGGCCGAGCCGGGGCCCGCGCGCCTCCAGGGCGATCCGGCCGAAGATCGGGTACTCCCCGCTCTCCAGCAGGTGTCGGACGTACGGGTAGTTGCGCGCCTGCCACTCCTGCTCGCTGACGCCGCTGCGCCGGACCTCCTCGATCCAGCTGACCTCGTCGCGGGCGGCGCCCTCGACGTAGCCGTTGAGGACGGCCATCAGGCCGAGGTTCTCGTCGATCGGCAGGTGGGCGTCCAGCACACCCATCACCCCTTCGATCAGGCGCAGTTGCCGGGGGCCGAAGCCGGGCAGCGCGCGGTGCACGGTGGCGATCCAGGGGTGCCGCAGCCACATGGCGCGCAGGCCGTGGGCGTAGCGGGTGAGGTCGGCCCGCCAGTCGCCGGAGGGCATGCCCTCGACGTCGATCTCCCCCATCAGCCGGTCGGCCATCAGCTGGATCAGCTCGTCGCGGCCGGGGACGTACCGGTAGAGCGACATCGTGCCGGCGCCGATCTCGGCGGCGATCCGGCGCATGGTGGCGGCCTCCAGGCCCTCGGCGTCGGCGATCCGGACGGCGGCTTCGGTGATCTGCGCCCGGCTGTAGGCGGGTTTGGGCCCGCGGGCGGGGCGCTCGGGCCGCATCCAGATGTTCACGTACTCGGCGTCGGCCACCGTCGACCCTTCTTCTTGCGTACACGGTACCCGGTAATCTAGCGTGGCCCCCATGACCGCGTACAACGTACTCAGTCGAGGGGTGAAGTGATGGCGACCGGCACGGACGGTCCGACACCGATCAGCGAGGCCGACCGCGACACCGCCGTGCGCCGCCTCCAGGAGGCCTACGCCGACGGGCAGTTGGGCTTCGATCAGCTGGAGGAACGGCTGCACCGGGCGCTCACCACGACGACGCCGGACGGCCTCGCCGAGGCCCTGACCGGGCTACCGGAGCCCGTCGCCCAACCGGCCACCCGGTCCGCGGCCACCCTCACGGGCGATGCCCTCGGCGGCCGGATCCGGCGGCGCGGCGCCTGGCGCGTCCCGCGCGTGCTCACCGTGGCCTCGGCGCTCGGGCGGGTGCGGCTGGACCTCTCCCGGGCGGTCATCGAGCACCCGGTGGTCGACATCCAACTGCTGCTCGGCACCGGCGGGGCCGGCATCACCGTGCCCCGGAACGCGGTCGTCGACCTCGCCGCCCTCCACGCCGGCCTCAAGCAGCCGCGCTACCGCGCCCGCCGGGCCGTCCGCCCGGGCGGACCGGTCATCCGGATCTCCGGGGCGACGGGGCTGGGCCGTGTGCGGATCCGCCACTCCCTCTGGTGAACTCGTGCTGCCGGCGCACTGCTTCCTCCGGCGCACCCCTGCCCCCGGCGCACCCCTGCCCCTTCGGGCGCCCCGGCTCAGCCCTCGGCCGTACGGACCGCCTCGATGAAACCGCTGGTCCGGCCGGCGCCCTCGGGCAGCGGGCGGCCGTAGGCCTCCCCGACCTCGGCGAGGGAGGTGGTCCGGGCCTGCCAGCCATGGGCGTTCAGCCACTGGTCGGCGTCGGGGCCGAGCCCGCCCTGCCAGAGCTCGGTGACGTGGGCCAGCGCCGGATCCTCCGGGCTGCGGGAGACGTCCCGGCCGCGCTCCATCAGCAGTCGGCTGCCCGGCGCCGAGAGCGAGCCGACGGCCGTGAGCAGCCCTGCCGCCTGCTCGGCGCTCAGGTACACCAGCAGCCCCTCGGCCAGCCAGGCGGTGGGCAGTTGCGGGTCGAAGCCCGCCGCGACCAGGCGGCGCGGCCACCCCGGGTCGAGCAGGTCGCCCGGCAGCACCTGGCGGTGGCAGGACGGCGCGGCGTCGGCCGCGTCGAGCACCTGCTCCTTGAACTCCAGCACCGGCGGCAGGTCCAGTTCCCACAGCCGGGTGCCGCCCGGCCAGTCCAGCCGGTAGGCCCGGGCGTCCAGCCCTGCCGCCAGCAGCACCACCTGCTCGGCCCGGGCGGCCAGCAGCCGGTCGTCGTAGTAGCGGGTCCGCAGCACGATGTGCACGGCGAGCGCCGCGGCGAGGCCCTCGCGCCTCGCCCGCTCGGGGAGTTCGGCGGGCAGCCCGGCGGCCTCGGCGAACCGGGCCGCGTACGGGTCGGTGAACAGCGGCTCCGGCCGGGTGCTCTCGTGGGCCCGCACCAGCGCCACGGGCAGGGCGGTGCGGGAGACCGGGCTCATCGCATCGGGCGTCGACGTCATGCCCGCCAACCTATCTCCGCTGACAAGTCCGTTCCGGGCAGGGGCAATTCCTCGCGCACTCCGCCGTTCCCTGGCATGATCCGGGCAGTGGCCGGCGGCGCATCGACAGCGAACGCCGGGGTGGCCGGGGAGGACTCGATGGGGGTGGCGATGAACGAGCACACCGTGCCGGCGCTGGACCGCGGCGATGCCTGAGGACGCGGTTCCCGTCCGGGACGCACGCCCGAACCCGGACGGCTGGAAGGTGCCGCCGCCCCTCGGCGCCGGGCTGCGGCCCGTCGCCCGGATCGTGCTCGGCCTGATCGGCATCGCACTCGTCGTCGCGGGCTTCGTCCGGTTCACCGGCGCCTTCGAGGACGTGCGCCACTACCACGACACACCGCTCTGCACCGCGACCGCGAAGCCGTCCGACGACTGCGCGACACGGGAGAGCGGCCGGGTGACCGGGAAGCACCTGGATGCGAGCTCCGACTCGGATCCCTACACGCTGACCGTGGCCCGCGAAACAGCACCGGCGGCCGAGTACGGCGTCGGCAAGGCGTTCTACGACGACGTCACCGCCGGCACCACCGTGGACGTGAACGTCCTGCACGGCCGGGTCATCGAGATCAGCTACCACGGCCACCGCTCCCGGACGGAGACCTACCCGTGGATGGACGCCGCCGTGCTCAGCCTGCTGATCGCCGCCGGGACGGCCCTGGTGCTCACCCAGGCGTGGCCGCAGGACGACGGGGTCGCGCCGTTCTTCCTGGCCGTCACCGTCGTGGCGAACGTGTTCGCCACGCTCCTCGGCTCCATCGCGCTGCTCACCCTCCAGTGGCCGCTGGTCGTCACCCTGATCGTCGCCGCCCTGTGCTGGATCGCCGCGACCGCCCTCTTCCGCGGCATCCTCAACGAGTTCTCCTGATTGTCAGGTCCCCAACAAGGGAAGGAGCCTCCCCACATCGCCGCCCACCGGGAGGAACTCCGTGCCGCTCACGACCAGAAGAAGAAGGAGCAGGACCGCACCGGCCCTGCTGACCGCCGCCCTCGCCGCCGCGCTCCTCGGCGCCTCCCCCGCCTGGAGCGCACCGGAGCCCGGCTCGCCCGGCACCTCCGGCATACCCGGCGCATCCACCGCACCGGGCACCGACCGGCCCCGGCACCAGGTCGAGGCCTTCGCCGAGGACGGGACCATCGCCCGCGCCACGGCCCCCGCCGCCTCCCCGTACCTGGCCACGCCGCCCGCCGGCCTCACCGCCCCGGGCACCGACGGCGACGGCGAGGTCACCGCCCTGGTCCGCAACGGCGACCCGGCCACCAAGCTCGACGTGGTGGTGGTCGGCGACGGCTACACCGCCCAGGAACAGCAGAAGTTCCGCACCGACGCGGCCGAGAAGTGGCGCGAGATCACCGCCGTCGAGCCGTACGCCACCTACCGGCAGCTGTTCAACGTCTGGGCGGTGTCCGCCGTCTCCCCGGAGTCCGGCGTCACCGGCGATCCGGACCAGGCCACCGTCCGGCACACCGCACTCGGCTCCTACTTCTGGTGCGACGGCGTGGAACGGCTGCTCTGCGTGGACGACAAGGCCGTCGACCGCTACGCCGCCAAGGCCCCGCAGGCGGACCTGGTGATCGTCGTGGCCAACACCGCCAAGTACGGCGGCGCGGGCTACAACGACATCAAGTCCCCGCTCGGCTACGAGGGCATCGCCACCGTCGCGGGCGGCAACGCGAAGTCCGGGCAGATCGCCGTGCACGAGACCGGCCACTCACTGGGCAAGCTGGCCGACGAGTACGCCTACGACGGCCAGGGGACGTACCAGGGCGCGGAACCCCCCGAGGCCAACCTCAGCACCCTGACCGCCGACCGGATGCGCGACCAGGGCACCAAGTGGACCCGCTGGCTCGGCCAGGCCTCGCCCGACGGCGGGACGGTCGGCAGCTACGAGGGCGGCGGCTACTACCCGACGGGGCTGTACCGGCCGACGGAGAACTCGATCATGCGCTCGCTCGGCCGCGAGTTCAACCTGCCCGGACGGGAGGCGATGATCGCCGGCTTCTACCGCCACGCCACCCCGCTGACCAGCCCCACCCCCACCGGCAGTCGGCTCACCGCCGCCGACCAGCTGACCGTCGACCTGCCCGTCCCCGGCACCCAACTGCACTGGTACCTCGACGGACGCGAACAGCCCAGGCTGCGCGGACGCAGCGCGCTCGACCTGGACGCACTGCACCTCACCGGCCCGCGCTCACGCCCCCACCTGCTCACCGCCGTGGCCACCGACCCGACCCCGGCCGTCGCGGACCCGGCCCTGCGGAAGGACCTGACCGGCAGCCTGTCCTGGCTGGTGACCAAGTAGTCAGCCGTCAGGACGCCGTCCCGGGCCCGGTGGCCGAACCGCCACCGGGCCCAACTGTCCACTCGCGGGACCCTGCCGACCATGGGTCCACCGGAAGCCGTCGGGCCACCGGCACGGCAACACCGGTTCAGCCGACCGCCCCACGGCGCTCCGGGCGCTCCGGGGGCCGGCGGCGCAGTGGCGCCAGTTCGCGCTCCAGGGTCCGCACGTCCCGGGCGATGCGGGTCGCGAGCTCCTTCGGCCCGGTGTCGCTGGGCAGACGGCGGGTCCAGGAACGGGGCTTGGCCGGACCGTCCTGGATCATGTGGAAGGTCAGGCCCACCACCGCACCGACGTCGGCCAGGCTCACCAGGATCCGGGTGTCCGCGAGGTCGATGGTGACCTCGTTGCCGATGCACGAACAGGCCACCAGGCCCTCGATCTCCTCCTCCGCCAGGTACCTGGCCAGCGGAACCGCCCTCCCCCGGACCAGAAACGGACGTGTCACCGAAACCACGGGACCCGCCTCCTCTCGCCGTTCGCGTACCGCTCCGGCCGGGCGCAAGCGCGCCGCAACAGACCGGGCCCCGCCCATGCTCCACCACGCCGCAGCAAAGCGCCAACTCCGTGTCTCACCCAGTGATTTGGGCGCATGCACCCGACCGGCGCACCGGCGCACGCCCAGGCGCACCGGGCGGTGCACCGGGTGTTCGACCGGGCCCCGGGCCCCGGCGCGCGGGCCGTGGCGTGCGGGCCGGGGCGCGGGCCTCCGACGGCCGTTCGTCGCCGAGGGAACCGAGTATCCGTACTCAGTTCCACACCGCCCCACCCCTGGCAGGCTGTCCGCATGCCGCCGACCGACCGCTCCCCCGCCGCCACCCGCCTCCGGGGCCGCCTGCGCCCGCTCCGCCGCCCGCCGCGACCGACGCTCGGCCTCGACCTCGGCATCGGCGTGCTGCTCCTCCTCGCCCTGGCGGTCGCCTACGTGCTGCGGATGTTCGCCTTCGGTATGGAGGCCTGGGCGGGACAGGGCGCCGCCGGCGCGGGCGACCGGCCGGCCCGCGCCCAACTCGACTTCACCTGGCACCTGGTGTGCCTCGCGCTCGGGCTCGCCGGGGTCGCGGCGCTGCTGCGGGCGCGCTGGACGGCGGCGATCCAGGTGCTGGTCGCGCTGGCACTGACGGCCTCCGCGCTGCTGATGCAGCACGAGTGGGACCGCCGCCACCCCGCGCCGCCGCCACCGCTGCCCACCTGGTACGTGCCCTGCTACAGCGGCAGCGGGCGGTGCAACTGACGGCCCGGAAGCACGGGCCGAGGTCCGGACTTGCTGGAGGGAAGCCTCCGCGCGTAGTTTTGAACTCGTTCAGTTTGAACCCGTTCAAAGCCACCGGGGGGACCGGATGTCACCACAGCTCTCCACCCGCAGAGCCGACCGGCCCTGGCCGCTCGTCCTGCTCGCGACCGCCACCTGGGCGCAGCCCTGGTTCCTGATCGACAGCTCCGTCACCCCGTGGCTCGCCGCCCTCTGGTGGGCGGCCCTGACGCTCACCGCGCTGCCCCTGCTGACCACCGACGCCGCGGTGTTCCGCCGGGCCTGCCTGGCCGTCGCGGGGCTGGTGTTCGTCGCCGAAGCCGCCGTCTCCGTCCCGTACTTCCTGGTCCCCCTGCCGTTCCTCCTCGGGATCTTCCCGGCCACGGCCCTGCTGCTGCTCGCGGGCCTTCGGCGGCGCGGTGCGCTCCGGGCCGTCCTCACCGCCCTCCTGCTCGTCATCCCCTGCTTCCTGGCCTTCGGCGAACTCACCCGCCACCTGCACGGCGCCTGACCATCCGCCCGCTCCGAAGCCAGGGCCGTCGGCGGTGTGGCGCTCGGCGCCCGGATCGCGGCGTCGCCGCCGCACCACCTGCTTCCCAGCCCATCGACCCGGCCACCGGGCGCCACGCCCGGAGCCGTCCGACCGTTCGAGTGCCGTACGGGCGGCGGGCCGGCCGCCACCGGGGCATCATGACGGAATAGTCCCGGCCGTTCACCGAGCGTGACGACCAGGCGGGAGTCATCCGGGCACCAGGCATCCGGAGCGGTTCTCCGGGCACCAGGCATCCGTGAGCAGTCATCCGGCCGACGAAGGAGGACCGTCATGACCGATCCGACGAAGCCGACCCCATCCGCGTCCGAGCACCGGCAGCCCCCACCGGGGGTGATCGCCACCGACGTGCCCGCCCGGCTGGACCGGCTGCCGTGGTCGCGCTGGCACTGGCGGATCGTGATCGGCCTGGGCACGGTGTGGATCCTGGACGGCCTGGAGGTGACGATCGTCGGCAACATGGCCGGCCGGCTCGCCCAGGACGGCAGCGGCATCGCCATCACCACCGCCCAGGTGACCACCGTCGCGGCCGCCGTGTACGTGGCGGGCGCCTGCACCGGCGCCCTCTTCTTCGGCTGGCTGACCGACCGGCTGGGCCGCAAGAAGCTGTTCATGGTCACCCTGGCCGTCTACCTGGCCGCCACCGCCGTCACCGCGCTGTCCTGGACGGCCTGGTTCTTCTTCCTCTGCCGCTTCTTCACCGGCTTCGGCATCGGCGGCGAGTACGCGGCCATCAACTCGGCGATCGACGAACTGATCCCGGCCCGGGTCCGCGGCCGGGTCGACCTGATCATCAACGGCAGCTTCTGGATCGGCGCCGCCGTCGGCGCCTTCGCCTCCATCGCCCTGCTCAACACCTCGCTGTTCGCCACCGACGTCGGCTGGCGGCTCGCCTTCGGCATCGGCGTGGTGCTGGGCCTGGTGATCCTGCTGGTGCGCCGGCACGTGCCGGAGAGCCCGCGCTGGCTGTTCACCCACGGGCGGGCGCCGGAGGCCGAGCAGGTCGTCGCGGAGGCCGAGCGGAGCATCGAGGAGGAGACCGGGGAGCCGCTCCCGGCGGTCACCGGGGAGCCGATCCTGATCCGCGAGCGCAAGCCGCTCGGCTTCGTCGCCATCGCCCGCACCGTGGTGCGCCGCTACCCCCGCCGCACCGTCCTCGGCCTGGCGCTCTTCATCGGTCAGGCCTTCCTCTACAACGCGGTGACCTTCGGTTACGCCACCATCCTGACCACCTACTTCGCGGTGCCGGAGGGCGACACCGGCTACTACTTCGCGGTGATCGCGGTCGGCAACTTCCTCGGCCCGCTGCTGCTCGGCCACCTCTTCGACTCCGTCGGCCGCAGGCCCATGATCGCCGGTACCTACCTCGGCTCCGGGGTCCTGCTGTTCGGCACCGCCGCGCTGTTCCAGCACGGCTCGCTCTCCGCCGCCACCATGACGGCCTGCTGGACGGCCGTGCTCTTCCTCGCCTCGGCGGGGGCCAGCGCGGCCTACCTGACGGTCAGCGAGATCTTCCCGCTGGAGACCCGGGCCATGTCCATCGCCTTCTTCTACGCCGTCGGCACGGCGGTCGGCGGCATCAGCGGGCCGCTGCTCTTCAACGGCCTGGTCAGCAGCGGGAAGGTCGCCGACACCACGCTCGCCTTCTGCATCGGCGCCGCCCTGATGACGGCCGCCGGCCTCGTCGAGGCCGCCATCGGGGTGAAGGCCGAGCGACGGAGCCTGGAGTCGCTGGCCGCGCCGCTCAGTGCCGTCGGTCCTTCCGGCGGCGGTTCCTAGCGGAGCACGCCCCGCACGGCCTCCGGGCCGGTGCCCCGCAACGCCGCCCGCCGGCTGCCATGCACCTCCTGAGCTGGGGTGTTGCAACGACTCCTGGAACCGTTGCGCCGTCCCTCCCGTGTCCCCCCTCGTCCCCGGATGACCGGTCGCCGTGTCCCAAGCCGCAGGTCAGCGCCCTGGGACGAGCAGAGGCGTCCCCTGTCGACGTCCCAGCGGGCCGAACGGGCTCGCGCCTGGTGCAAAGTCCTCCCTGTCGGTTCCGGGCTGGACCGACGGATCACGGGGCGAGCCGGGCGACTGCGGCCGGTGTCCTGGCTACGGAGGATTGCGATGAACGTCATGAAGAAGGCCACTCTCGCGGTGGCCGCGACCCTGCTCCTCGCCACGGGTGGCATCGCCACCGCCGGTACCGCGTCGGCGGCAACCCCGATCAGCTGCGCCGGCCGTGAGTACGAGCAGGGCGGCGCGCCGTTCAAGCCCTCCGAGTCGGACAAGCACTTCGGCTTCTACAACGGCTACACCGAGACCCCGTCCCCGTCCACCTTCAGCTGGGCCACCGTCGAGGCGCAGTGCCTGCTCAACACGATCGGCAACAACCTGACCGTGGACGGCTACTACGGGCCGAAGACGCAGGACGCTGTTCGTGTCGTCCAGCGTGGGGAGAGCCTGGCCCAGGACGGCTTCGTCGGCCCCGACACCTGGCCCGCGCTGCGCTTCGTCGCCTGGTGATCCCCCCTCAGGTCCCGGCGGCCCAGGTCCTGGGCCGCCGGTGGGGCACCTCCGGCCGGCCGAAGGTCGCGAGGATCCGCCCGAAGTTCCGTACACGACAGCTGTTTCCAGGGAGTTCGTCATGAGCAAGTTCCGGCGCCGGATGGCCGCCCTCACCGCATCTGCTGCCATCGCCCTGGGAGGCGTGGTGGCCCTGGCCCCGCAGGCTTCCGCGGACGGGTACTGCAGCTACATCTCGGACAGCGCAAGGCCCTACGTGTCCCCGAACCAGAACAACGACGCGGTCAAGCAGGCCCAGTGCCTGATCCTCTTCGAGAGCGGCTTCGGGATGAACAACGCCGTGCAGATAGACGGCAAGTACGGCCAGCAGACGTACGCCGGCGTGATCTGGGTCCAGCACTGCAACGGACTGTCGGAGGACGGCATCGTCGGCCCCAGCACCTGGGAGAAGCTCTACCACCCGAACTACGCGTGCCAGCGGTTCGACAACTGACCGTTCCGGGCAGCACCGACGGCCGGCGCGGGAACCGCCCGGCCCACCCACCACTCGAAGGGCAGACCCATGAAGGCAGCAGGCAAGCGTGCCGTACGTAACACCGCGATGCTCGGCGCGGTGGTGGCGGCCGTCGCAGGGCTGACCGCAACGCCGGCCCAGGCGCAGTACGGCTACTGGCAGTCCTGCATGCAGGAGGTCGGCCGCTACCACTACCTGGGCTGGGACCTCCCGGACGTGACGCTCGGCAAGGGCTCGGGCGGCGTCTGCGTCAAGGAGCTGCAGTCCGATCTCGTACAGCTGGGCCTCGTCCAGAGCCAGGACGTCCCCAATTTCGTGGACGGCGACTTCGGCGGCAAGACGTACGACGCGGTCGTGGCCTACCAGCACAAGTACTCCGACGCCGGCGGCGTGGACGGCCTGGTCGGGCGGAACACCTGGCACGGCCTGATCGCACGTACCGAGTTCGAGTAGGCCTCCTGGACAGCGCGGGTGGCCGCCGGGTCCGCGAACCCGGCGGCCACCAGCCCTCGCGCCACCTCTGCGGCGCAGCCCCCCGGTGAAGGGGGGCTGCGCCGCTCAGTGCTGTCGGTCCTACAGGGGATTCCTAGCGCAGCACCCCGCGCAGGGCCTCGGGGTCGGTGGGGGCGAGCGGGGCGGCCGGTGCGGTGGTGAGGGCCTTCGCGGTGGCGGGCGGCGGGGTCACGTACACGGGGGCCGGGTCGGCCTCCGGGGCGCAGGTCTTGGCGATCCGTCCCTTGCCCTGGGGCAGGCTGCCGTCGCGCAGGTAGGCGGTGAAGGTGTCGTCCAGGCAGGCGTTGTCGTGGAAGAGGATCTCGTGGAAGCTGCCGCCGTTCTGGACGACGAGCTTGGAGCCCGGCAGCGCGTCGTGCATGGCGAGGCCGCCCTGGTAGGGGGTGGCGGCGTCCTCGGTGGCCTGGAAGAGCAGGACGGGGGGCAGGCCCTTGCCGGTGATCTTCAAGCGGCCGGCCGGGTTGCCCTGGTAGGGCCAGAACATGCAGGCGGCGTTGTACCACATGTTGTTATAGGCGTAGAAGGGTGCGCGGGCGTCGACCTTCGCCTGGTCCTTCTTCCAGTACTCCCAGTCGCGCGGCCAGGCGTTCTCGGTGCACTGGGCCGCGTTGTAGGCGGGGAAGGCCCCGTCGTCGGCGCCGGGGGCAGCGTACTTGTTGTAGGCGATGTTCAGCGGCCGGGTGTCGTGCTGGGTGAGGTAGGCGGAGAGCACGGTGGCCATCCGGGGCCAGCGCAGGAAGTTGTAGCCGCCGCCGTAGAAGGTGTCCTCGAACTCGGCGGGGCCGATCTTCCCGGGTGCGGGGGCGGCGTCGACCGGGTCCTTGCGCAGGGCGTCCTCGACCTGGTGGTAGGCCTGGGCCACGGCGGCGGGGTCGGTGCCCAGGTGGTAGGTCGGGTCGGCCTTGGCGGTCCAGGCGGTGAAGGCGTCGAAGCGGCGCTGGTGCTCCTCGTCCTGGAGGACGTTGTGGTCGTACCAGCTGATGGTCGGGCCGACGATGCTGTCCAGCACCATCCGGCGCACGTGGGAGGGGAAGAGCTGGCCGTAGGTCGAGCCGAGCGAGGTGCCCCAGGAACCGCCGTAGTAGTTGATCTTCGGTACGCCGAGGGCCCGTCGGATGCTGTCCAGGTCACGGGCGTTGTCGACGGTGGTCATGTGCGGCAGCAGCCAGGACCAGTCGGCCGCGCAGTCGGCCGCGTAGCCGGCCGCCTTCTTGAGCCAGGCCTTCGAGGTGCCCTGGCTCAGCTGGTAGTCGGGGCGTTCGGCGTCGAAGTAGTGGGCGTCGCAGATGACGTGGGGGTCGCTGCCGTTGGTGCCGCGCGGGTCGAAGCCGATCCAGTCGTAGGTGGCGGCGACGTCCGCCGGGATCTTCCCGGCGATGTAGGCCGGCATCCACAGACCGGAGTCGCCGGGGCCGCCGGGGTTGAGCAGGATCGGACCCTGCTGCTTGTCCTTGGGCGCGGTGGCGGGCAGCCGGTTGAGCTTGATCCTGATCTTGCGCCCGTGCGGGGCGGCGTAGTCCACCGGCACCTCCAGCATCGCGCACTGGAGGGCCGGGGTGGCCGGGTCGTTGCAGGAGCTCCAGGCGAGCGTGCCCTGGCCGGTGTCGACCAGGTCGGGGCTGTCCGGTTCGGCGGCCGAGGCGGGGCCGACGAGTCCGCCGAAGGTGGCGAGAGCCGCAGCGGCCGAGAGCAGGGCGATGGCTTTTCTCATGGGGAGCATGATGTGACATGTGCAATGGCACATCCAGGGAACGGACCGGACTTTACCAAGCTTTGACCGATCCTCACGCACCCGACTGATCATCAGACCTTTGCCCCCATGCGGAGATTGACCGCACGAAGCACTCCGATCCGTGGCTAGCATCGAAGATCCACGCTGTTCGGACGCCAAGCGCCTGGGACGGGCCGCGCCGGACAGACCGACAGGAGGGCCCATCCACGTGTCCCACCCGCACGTCCACCCCGTCAGTTCCCGACCGACCGCCGCCGACGTCGCGCTGCCGCCCGCCCTGCCCTACCCCGACGGCTGGGCCGCGCTCGCCTTCTCCGCCGAACTCAAGCCCGGAACGGTGATCACCCGGCAACTCGCCGGCGAGGACGTGGTGCTGTACCGGTTGCGCGACGGCCGCCTGCGCGCCGTCCGCCCGTACTGCCCGCACCTGGGCGCCCACCTCGGACTCGCCGAGGTCCAGGGCACCCACCTGCTCTGTCCCTTCCACCGCTTCGCCTTCGACGCCGACGGCCGCTGCGTACGCACCGGCTACGGCACCCCGCCGCCCCGCGCCGCGCTGTCCCCGCTGCCGGTGCGCGAGGTGAACGAGGCGGTCTTCGTCTGGCGCCACCACGACGGCCGGGAGCCGGACTGGGAGATCCCCGCCTGGCACGTCCTCGGCGGCCGGCCGCTGCGGCACATCTCCTTCGAACTGCCCGGCCACGCCCAGGACGTCATGGAGAACTCCTTCGACCTCGGCCATTTCGTCACCCTGCACGGCTGGCCGGAGGGCGAGTTGGCGGCCCCGGTCGTCTTCGACGGGCCGCGCTTCCACATCTCGATGCGGGTACGGGAGAAGTTTCCCCTGGTCGGGATGCGCGAGGTGGAGGTCGAGGTCGACGGCTACGGCCTCACCGCGCTGCACACGGACATCCACACCCGCTCGCTCGGCCTGCAGATCTGCTCCCTGGTCATGCCCACCCAGGTCGCCCCCGCCCGGATGCAGCTGCGCCAGGCGAGCCGCTTCGCCCTGGCGGAACCGGCCGCACTGCCGCCGGCGCTCGCCCGGACGGTCAGCCGCACGGTGACCAGACTGCTGGCCGGTCCGATGTTCCGGCACAGCGTCGAGTTCACCTCGGCCGACTTCCCGATCTGGTCCACCAAGAAGTACCTCACCCCGCCACGGCTCGCGGCCGGCGACGGGCCGATCGGCGCGATGCGGCACTGGGCCCGGCAGTTCTACCCGCCGGACCACCGGCAGCAGCTGCCGACGCCGACCCACCCGGACGGCGCCCGGCTGAACTGACGGTCACCCGGCGGCCGTGCGGCGGCGGCGCTCCGCCTCCGCGCCGTCGCGTCGGCCCACCTGCCCGCCCAGGCCGCCCAGGCCGCCTCACCGGCAACCGCCGTCCGGCCGTCGCGCCGCGGGAGCCGTAGACTGCGGCATGGCCCGTTTCGTCCTGACCCGCCGTTCCCCGCTGCCGCCCGCCGAGTGCTGGGCCCGGCTGACCGCCTGGCACCGGCACGGCGACCGGGTGCCGTTCACCCGGGTGACCGTGGTCCAGGGCGACGGGCAGCAGGTGGGGGACGTGGTCCTGGCCCGGACGACCCTGGGGCCGCTGCGCCTCGACGACCCGATGGAGCTGGTCGAGCTGGCCGCGCCCGAGCGGTGCCGGCTGGCGAAGCGCGGCCGGGTGGTGCGCGGCGGCGCCGAGCTGCGGGTCCGCGCGGTCGGCGCGGGCAGCGAGGCGGTGTGGGCCGAGGAGCTGCGCATCACCGGGCTGCCCCGGCTGTTCGACCCGGCGGTGGCCCTCGCCGGCCGGCTGGTGTTCGGCCGGGTGCTGGACCACCTGCTGGCCACGGCCCCGGCCCGGCCGGGGACTGAACCCGCTACGGATTGAGGGCGCGCCAGCTCAGGTACTGCTCGCGCACGTAGTGCCGCTGGTCGCCCTCGACCGTGATCCGGTCGTACGTGACCAGCTGCTCCGCCGCCCGCAGGGCGATCGCCAGCGCCAGCCCGTCCCCGTCCCGCAGGAAGACCCGGTCGGCCAACGCGGCGCGGCGCAGCAGGTACTCGCGCCGCCCCCGCTGCCGGGGCCGCCGGCCCTCGGCCGGCAGGGCGTCCGCCTCCTGCTCGATGCCCGGCGCGTCGGCGTAGGCCCGCTCCGCCCCGGGCACCCCCTCGGCGGGCGCGGCCCACACCCGCAGCGGCGGCAGCGGCGGGAAGCCGCGCACCCGGAGCACCTCGTTCGCGAACTCCGCCTCCTCGACGGGCAGTCCGCGCTCACCGAACAGCGCGAACAGCTCGGCCATGGCCCGGGACGGCACGCCCGACGGGGTGTCCTCCTGGGTGACCGGGAACGTGCCGAGCAGCGGTCCGGGGAACCGGCCCGGCGGATCGGCGAGCCGCAGGCGCAGCGTGAGACGGCGGGTACCGATCTCCTCCTCCTCGCCGAACTCCATGGCCAGCCCGCGGAGTTCCGTCCACGCGAAGCGGCGCGGCAGCAGGTACCGGACGAGGGTGACGCCCCGCTCGTCCACCCGCAGCCAGAAGGCGTACGGGGTCGCGAAGAACGCGGCCGCGGCCACCAGCACCGCGACCAGGAAGGCTCCGAAGGGGTCGATCGCACCGGTGCCCACCAGGGCGATGCCCGTGGCGACCATCAGCACGAAGCCGACACCGGAGCGCTCGCTCCGCATCTGCATGGACGACAACCGAACCGTGCGCATCCCGCGCCCCCTCCCCCGTGGCCCCGCCCCCCGTGGCCGCCACCACCGTCCCGTCCCGGCCCGCTCCGGGCAAGCTCCGGCGCGCAGCTGTGACAGCCCCGTGACGCCCTCGGCCCTCCCCCGAACCTGCGCCGCCCCCGTCCCAGCGCCCCTCTCAGCGCCCGCTTCACCGTCCGCGCAGCCGGCGTACCAGGTTGCGGGCGGCCTGCGGCCAGTCCGGGTAGGCGAAGGCGAAGCCCGCCTCCAGCAGCCGGGCGGGCACCACCCGGCGGCTCTTCAACAGCAGTTCGCTCTCCGAGCGCAGCGCGAAGGCGCCGAGTTCGGCCATCCAGCGGGTCGCCGGGAGCGCAAGCGGCATGCCCCAGCCCGCGCGCAGCTCGCGCATGAACTCGCGCTGGGGCAGCGGGTTCGGGGCGGCGAGGTTGACCGGGCCGCTGAGCTCCGGCCGCGCGACCAGGAACTCGACGGCGCGGACGAAGTCCCGCTCGTGGATCCAGGACACGTACTGGGCGCCGCCCGCGATCGGCCCGCCGACGCCGAGCCGGGCCAGCCAGGACAACGAGTCGAAGGCGCCCCCGCGCTCGGGGCCCAGGACGACGGCGGTGCGCAGCGCGAGGCGCCGGGTGTGCGGGGTGTCGGCGTCCGCCTGGGCGTCCTCCCAGGCCCGGGCGATCTCGACGCTGTACCGCCAGGAGGCGGGGGCGTCGGGCTCGGTGCCGCCGATCCGGCCGTCCAGCTCGCCGTTGGGCGCGTCGTACCGGTGGGCGTAGACGGTGGCGGTGCTCATCTGCAGCCACACGGCGGGCGGCCGGCGGGCGGCTGCGATCGCCCGGCCGACGGCCCGGGCGGAGTCCACCCGGGAGTCCATCATGGCCCGCTGGTTCTCCTGCGTGTAGCGGCAGTTGACGCTGCGCCCGGCCAGGTTGACGACCACGTCGCTGCCGTCCAGCTCGGCCGCCCAGGCGCCCTGGGTCCGCCCGTCCCAGCCGACCTGCCGGGGCCCGGCGGGGCGCCGGCTGAGCACCGTGACCTGGTGCCCGGCGGCCGTCAGACTGCGGTCGAGCAGGGTTCCGAGCGCGCCGGAGCCGCCGGGGATGACGATCTTCATGAGTTCCCCCTCATCTTCGCCCCGAGCCTAGCGCGCATATTGAACACGTTCAATTCCACGGGAGTCGCGGTTCGGCCACCGCCCCCGGGACCGCGCCGAGAGCAGGCCCGGAAGACCGATGACCGTGCAGGAGATCGGGAACCGAAGGAAAGAGGCACATCGTGACCACCGCACTGGCCGGGCGACGGCTTCCACCTGCGGGCCCTACCGGTCCGGCTCTGACGGCCGGCGAAGCCCGTGACGCGGCGGGGGCGGGGGGGCGGGGGGGCGGGGGGGGGACCCGGGGGAGGTGGGGGGGCCGGGCCGGTGGGAGCCACCAAAGACCCCCCTCCC
>NZ_JBVIWC010000051.1:0-26851 GCF_055594965.1 Kitasatospora sp. NPDC040550
GCCGATGCTCCGCATGGACTCCCTCCTCCGCCTTGCGATGCACGCACCCCAACGCCGCACGCTGATCCGACGCGAATTGTCAGACACGCCCTAGTCGGAGAGGTGACCGGCGAACTCCAGGTGGAGTTCGGCGTCCTCGCGGCGGCCTGTGGTCAGTGCGCGCAGGGCCAGGTCGACGGCGCGGAACAGGGCCCAGCCGCGCAGGCGGTCCCGGTCGACGTCCAAGGCGTCGGCGAGTTGCTGGAGCCTGCGGCGGACCGCGGCCGGGGCGCCGGGGGAGCCGATCAGGGTGTCCGCGCGGTCCAGCGCGAGCCGGGCCAGGTCGTAGGCGCGCTCGCCGGTCAGCGGGCGGGGGTCGATGGCCAGCCAGGGGGCGCGGTCGGCGGCGAGCACGTTGCCGTGGTGGAAGTCGCCGTGCAGCAGGAGGTTCTCGTCGGCGGAGGCGGTCAGGGCCCGGGCGGTGGCGAGGGCCTCGTCGATGAGGGGCTGGGCGGCGGCCGCGGCGGGGTGGGTGCGGTGCTCTGCGAGGCGGGCGGCGGTGTCCGTGACCCGGTCGGCGAGGGTGGGCAGTGCGGGTTCGCCGGGCAGTGCGGGTTCGGCGGGCGGCTCGACCCAGAGGCGGTGCAGCAGGCTGGTGGCCTCCAGCATCGCCTTGGGCTCGGCGAGGGAGCGCAGCGGGATGTCGCCGTGCAGGCGCTCCAGGAGGAGGACTCCGGCGGCGGGGTCGGCGTCGAGCAGCAGGACGGCGCCGCGGCCGGCCCAGTGGGTGAGCGCGGTGTGCTCGTGGGCGGTCTCGGGGGTGACCAGTCCGGCCTTGAGGACCGCGGGGGAGAGGTCGTCGCGGTGGACGTACGCGATCAGGCTGAGGCTGCCGCCGGGGTCCAGGGTGCGTTCGAGGGTGAGGTTCCAGCGGGCCAGGTGGGTGGTGGCCGTGGCCGGCAGAGCGGCGAGCCATCGGCGGCCGGGCTCGCCGTGGGTGGCGGTGACGGTGGTCGTCAGCCAGGTGGGGGCGGTGATCTTCGGGGCGGGTCCGGACATGGGTCCATTGTCGCCGCCGGGGGTGTGGGGGGCCGCTGCGCGGGGCTGGGGTGTGGGGGTGGGCTTTCGGGAGGGTGGGTGGGTCCGGGGGCGGTTCCGGGGGTGGGTGCTCCGGGGGCTGGGTGATTTTCGGACCGCCGACTCTCATCGGGGGGTGTTGGGCGCCGTTGGCGGTCTGAAAATCACCCGTCACGCCCCTCTCCGCACCCACCCCCTCCACCGCCCCCTCCCGCAGCGCGTCCCTCTCGCCTGGGGCGGGTGGGAGGTGGGTGGGGGGTCGGTGTGGGTGGGGTGGTGGGGGTCAGCTCTGGGTGGGGAGGGGGGCGGGGATGCCGGGGAAGGGGGTGTCGGGGGCGCCCCAGCGGTGGGCGCGGAGGGTGCAGTCGCGGAGGGCGGTGGCTGCGGTGGGGCGGTGGGGCGTGGGGAGGTCGGCGACCAGGTCGGCGTAGACGGTGGTGAGGCTGGTCTCCAGGTGGGCGGCGAGCTTGGAGGCGGTGGTGGGGTCGGTGACGGGGAAGGGGAGGCGGTAGCCGGCGGCGGCGGGGGTGGGGGTGGCGCCGAGGGTGGTGATGAGGCGTTGCCAGGCGTCGCGCTGGGACTGGTGGGCGGCGTAGGCGGTGCGGGCGTCGGTGCGTTGCTGGTCGTCGGGGAGGCGGGCGCCGACGATGCCGTAGCCGTAGACGGCGGCGTGTTCGGCGCTGAGGGCCTTCTGGAGGGCGGGGATGGCTGTTCCGGGGGTGGGGGTGCTGCTCGGGGTGGGGGTGGTGGCCGGGGTGGGCTGGTCGGTGGGGGCGCCGAGGGCCGTGGCGTGCAGGGCGTTGGCGGCGGACACCGAGGCGAGCAGGCGGGCGAGGGGTGGGCGGGCGGTGGTGAGGTCGGCGAGGTGGGATTGGGCGGTCTGGTGTTCCAGGGTGGCCAGAGCTGCCGGGGTGGTGGTGCTGGGGGTGGTGGGGGTCGGGGGGATGGAGGTGGTGGGCAGGCCTTGGGCGAGGGCGGCGCGGTGTTGGACGGTTTCGGCGCGCAGGGTCTGCAGCAGGGGGGCGCGGTCGCCGGGGGTGGTGAGGAGGGTGTCGTAGGCGGCCAGCAGGGTGTCGGTGGCGGCGACGGCGCGCAGGCGGACGGGGTGGTCGGTGTCCGGGCCGGAGTCCTCGGGGGTGGGAGCTGTGGCACCGTCGGTGGTGCAGGCGGTGGTCAGGGTGATCAGTCCGAGGGCCAGGAAGGTCCGTCGGCTGGGCGGCTGCATCGGGGTCACTCCGGAGCGGGTACGGGAGGGCGGCCTCCCCTGCCTGCCCTCGGTGGCCTGAATCTTCGCAGAACCCCCACGATTGCGGGTGGTGCCGGGGGGTTCGGTGCGGTGGGCGGGGTGGTGTGAGCTTGCTCGCAGTGGGTGGCGTGCGACCGGTCGGGGGAGGTCCGGAATCGGTGGTTCGCGGCTTCACCGGCTAGGCTTTGGGCCGAGCTGCCGTGACCCGGTGTGCGCCCCGTGGGGCGCGGAGGGCACGGGGCGACCTCTGACAACAGCAGACGCGGCCGAGGAGTCCACCCGGATGAGCACCACCCACACCGACCGGCTGCGCGCGTTGCTGGAGCCGCTGGCCGTCCAGGCCGGACTGGACCTGGAGGACGTCAAGGTCACCAAGGCGGGCAGCCGTCGGCAGGTGCAGATCGACGTCGACACCGACGGCGGCGTGGACATGGACGCGATCGCCGAGTTCAGCCGGGTGGTCGGCGAGGCCCTGGACGCCTCGGACGTCATGGGGGACGAGCCCTACCTGCTGGAGGTCGGTTCGCCGGGTGCGGAGCGCCCGCTCGAACTGCCCCGGCACTGGCAGCGCGCGGAGGGGCGGCTCGCCAAGATCCACCTGGTCGACGGCGGGGAGCTGGTCGCCCGGGTGCTGGAGGCGGACGAGGACGGCGCGCTGGTCGAGGTGCAGCCGGTGAAGGGGCGCGGCCGTCCGAAGGAGCGCCGTCTGGAGTACGTCGAGGTGGCGCGGGCCCGGGTCCAGGTCGAGTTCAACCGCAAGGACGACGAGCAGCTCCTGGACGAGGCCGCCGACTTCGACGAGGGGGACGACGGCGCCGAGTGATCCGGCCGCCGTACGACCATCATGAACGTGACGAAAGACGAGGAGGCGTAGCCGTGGACATCGACATGAGTGCCCTGCGCACGCTGGTCAACGAGAAGAACATCCCCTTCGACCTGCTGGTCGAGTCCATCGAGTCCGCCCTCCTCACCGCGTACCACCGCACCGAGGGCTCGCGCCGTCGCGCCCGGGTGAACCTGGACCGCAAGAGCGGCCACGTCACCGTGTGGGCCATGGAGGACCCGGCGGAGCTGGACGAGGGTGTCGAGCCGAAGGAGTTCGACGACACCCCGAACGGCTTCGGCCGGATCGCGTCCAGCATCGGCATCCAGGTGATGATGCAGCGCCTGCGCGACGCCGCCGACGACCAGACCTTCGGCGAGTACGCGGGCAAGGAGGGCGACATCGTCACCGGTGTCGTCCAGCAGGGCAACGACCCGAAGAGCGTGCTGGTCGACATCGGCAAGCTGGAGGCCATCCTGCCGCCGCAGGAGCAGGTCCCGGGCGAGGACTACCGGCACGGCACCCGGCTCAAGTGCTACGTCGTCGCGGTGCGCCGGGGTGTCCGCGGGCCGTCGGTGACGCTGTCGCGCACCCACCCCAGCCTGGTGAAGAAGCTCTTCGCGCTGGAGGTCCCGGAGATCGCGGACGGCAGCGTGGAGATCGCCGCGATCGCCCGTGAGGCCGGCCACCGCACCAAGATCGCGGTCTGGTCGCGCCGGGCCGGGCTGAACGCCAAGGGCGCCTGCATCGGTCCGATGGGCTCCCGGGTTCGCGCCGTGATGGGCGAGCTGCACGGGGAGAAGATCGACATCGTGGACTGGTCCGAGGACCCCCGCGAGATGGTCGCCGCCGCGCTGTCCCCCGCGCGGGTGACGAGCGTGGAGATCGTGGACGCCGCCCAGCGTTCCGCGCGGGTGATCGTGCCGGACTACCAGCTGTCCCTGGCGATCGGCAAGGAGGGGCAGAACGCCCGTCTGGCCGCCCGTCTCACGGGCTGGCGGATCGACATCCGGCCGGACACCGAGGGTCAGGCCGAGCCCCAGTAGTGAAGGTGCAGGGGGCCGAAGCCCGCTGGTGAGCGTTGTTCCTGTCGTCCCCGTCGGTCCTCCGGGATCTTCGGGGCGGCGCCATGTCCCTTCGGAGGGGTAGACTTGCCTTCGTCTGGCCGGACGCACGTCCGAGCACGCCCGGAACGCACCTGCGTGGGCTGCCGCAAGCGAGCGGCCAAGCACCAGCTGTTGCGTGTCACGGCGGTCGAGGGCGTCTGCGTCCCTGATCCCCGTGGCGCACTACCGGGCCGGGGCGCTCACCTGCACCCCGATCCGGCCTGCCTCGACCTCGCGGTCCGCCGTCGGGCGTTCCCCCGGGCCTTCCGCCTCCAGGGATCGCTCGACACGGAGCGGCTCCGCGGGTTCATCGAGGAGCGGGCGGACGGAGCCTCCTGAGGCGGGCCGCCACCCGTGACGGCCGCCGCTCACCGCGGCGGAGAACCACCGCAACAAGCACAGCGCTCGGGCAGCCGCGCGCCGTGCCACCAGTCAGGTACCTCGCGATGTGGAAGTAGGTCGAGATTGCGATGAGCACTCGATGAGTACGCGATGAGTACGCGATGGGTACGCCCATGAAGTAGCGACAGTCCGGCGGACGAGACCCCCGGACTCATAGACAGGAGTGAAGTGGCTAAGGTCCGGGTTTATGAACTCGCCAAGGAGCTTGGCTTGGAGAGCAAGGCCGTCATGGCCAAGCTCACCGAGCTCGGTGAGTTCGTCCGTTCGGCGTCCTCGACGATCGAGGCGCCGGTCGTGCGCAAGTTGACTGACGCGCTTGGTGTGGCCCCCACTGGTGGTGCTGCCAAGCCTGGCCCGCGGAAGCCCGCGGCGCCCCAGCCCGCGGCAGGCGCCGC
The DNA here is from genome assembly GCF_055594965.1 of Kitasatospora sp. NPDC040550. Classification (NCBI taxonomy): domain Bacteria; kingdom Bacillati; phylum Actinomycetota; class Actinomycetes; order Kitasatosporales; family Streptomycetaceae; genus Kitasatospora; species Kitasatospora sp. NPDC040550. The sequence goes on from NZ_JBVIWC010000051.1 coordinate 5,029, forward strand.
GGGTGCACCCAAGCCGGGTGCCCCGACCCCGGGTCCGCGGCCTGCCGCGACCCCTGGTCCCCGTCCGACCCCGGCCGCCGCGGCTCCCGCCGCCCCGGCCGCCCCCGCGGCTCCGGCCGCTCCCGCCGCCACCCGTCCGGGTGCGCCGACCCCGGGCCCGCGCCCGGCCGCGCGTCCGGCCACCCCGGCGGCCCCGGCCGCTCCCGCGGCCGAGTTCTCCTCGCCGGCTCCGGCCGGTGCCGACGCCCCGCGTCCGGCCACCCAGGCCCCGCGCCCGAGCGGCCAGGCCTCCGGCGGCGCCCGTCCGGGCCCGCGTCCGGCCGGCCCGCGTCCGGGCAACAACCCGTTCACCTCGGGCAGCGCGACCGGCATGGCCCGCCCCGGCGACCGCCGTCCGGGCGCGCCGGGTGCCCGTCCGGGTGCCCCGGGCGCGCAGGGCGGCGACCGTCCGCGTCCCGGTGGCGACCGTCCGCGTCCGGCCGGTGCTCCCGGTGCCGACCGTGGCGCCCCGCGTCCGGGCGGCGACCGTCCGCGTCCGGGTGGCGCTCCCGGTGCCGACCGTGGCGCCCCGCGTCCCGGTGGCGACCGTCCGCGTCCGGGTGGTGCGCCGGGTGCCGGTGCTCCGCGTCCCGGTGGTGCCCCCCGTCCCGACGGCATGCCGCGTCCGGCCGGTCCGCGCCCCGGCGCGCCGACCCCGTCGGGCATGCCGCGTCCGAACCCCGGCATGATGCCGCAGCGTCCGGCCGGCCCGCGTCCGGGCCCCGGTGGCCGTGGTCCGGGTGGCCCCGGCGGCCGTCCGGCCGGTCCCGGTGGCGGCGGCGCCCGTCCGGGCTTCCAGGGTCGTCCGGCCGGTCCGGGCTCGCGTCCGGCCGGTGGCGGCGGCTTCGGCGGTCCGCGTCCGGGTGGCGGCGCCCCCGGTGGTGGCGGCGGCTTCGGCCCCCGTCCCGGCGGCTTCGGCGGTCGTCCCGGTGGCCCGGGTGCCCGTGGTGGCACGCAGGGTGCCTTCGGTCGTGGCCCGGGCGGTCGCCCGGCTCGCGGTCGCAAGTCGAAGCGGGCGAAGCGCCAGGAGTACGAGGCCATGCAGGCCCCGTCCGTCGGCGGTGTGATGCTGCCTCGCGGCAACGGCCAGACCGTTCGCCTGTCGAGCGGCGCCTCGCTGATGGACTTCGCGGAGAAGATCAACGCCAACCCGGCCGCGCTCGTCTCCGTCATGTTCAACCTCGGTGAGATGGTCACCGCGACCCAGTCGGTCTCCGACGCCACGCTGCAGCTGCTGGCGGACGAGATGGGCTTCCAGCTGGAGATCGTCAGCCGGGACGACGAGGACCGCGAGCTGCTGGAGTCGTTCGACATCGACTTCGGTGCCAACGAGGGCGACGAGGACCAGCTGGCCCCGCGCCCGCCGGTCGTCACCGTCATGGGTCACGTCGACCACGGTAAGACCCGACTGCTGGACGCGATCCGCAAGTCCAACGTGGTGGCCGGCGAGGCCGGTGGCATCACCCAGCACATCGGTGCCTACCAGGTGGCGACGATCGTGAACGGCGAAGAGCGCCCGATCACCTTCCTCGACACCCCGGGTCACGAGGCGTTCTCCGCCATGCGTGCCCGTGGTGCCAAGTCCACCGACATCGCGATCCTGGTGGTCGCGGCCAACGACGGTGTCATGCCGCAGACGGTCGAGGCGCTCAACCACGCCAAGGCCGCCGGTGTGCCGATCGTGGTCGCCGTCAACAAGATCGACGTCGAGGGCGCCGACCCGACCAAGGTCCGCGGCCAGCTGACCGAGTTCGGCTTGGTGGCCGAGGAGTACGGCGGCGACACCATGTTCGTCGACATCTCCGCGCGCCAGGGTCTGAACATCGACCAGCTGCTGGAGGCCGTGGTCCTGACCGCGGACGCCTCGCTCGACCTGCGTGCCAACCCGCACCAGGACGCGCAGGGTATTGCGATCGAAGCCCACCTGGACAAGGGCCGCGGCGCCATGGCGACCGTCCTGGTCCAGCGCGGTACCCTCCGCGTCGGTGACTCGATCGTCGTGGGCGACGCCTACGGCCGCGTCCGCGCCATGCTGGACGAGAACGGCAACAGCCTCGCCGAGGCCGGCCCGTCCCGCCCGGTGCTGCTGCTCGGTCTGACCTCGGTGCCCCGCGCCGGCGACAGCTTCATCGTCGTCGACGAGGACCGCACCGCCCGCCAGATCGCCGAGAAGCGCTCGGCCCGCGACCGCAACGCCGCCTTCGCGCAGCGTCGGGTCCGGGTGTCCCTGGAGGACCTGGACAAGGCCATCGCCGCCGGCTCCATCGAGCAGCTCAACCTCATCATCAAGGGTGACGTCTCCGGTTCGGTCGAGGCCCTCGAGGACGCCCTCGTCAAGCTGGACGTGGGCGAGGAGGTCGAGCTCCGGGTGCTGCACCGCGGCGTCGGTGCGATCACCGAGTCCGACGTCGACCTGGCGATGGGCTCGGACGCCATCATCATCGGCTTCAACGTGCGCGCCGAAGGCCGTGCGCGCGCCGCGGCCGACAAGGAAGGCGTGGACGTCCGGTACTACTCGGTCATCTACCAGGCGATCGAGGAGATCGAGAACGCCCTCAAGGGCATGCTCAAGCCGGAGTACGAGGAGGTGCGCCTCGGCGCCGCGGAGATCCGCGAGGTCTTCCGCTCCTCCAAGTTCGGCAACATCGCCGGTGTCCTGGTCCGCGACGGCATCATCCGCCGCAACGCCAAGGCCCGCCTGCTGCGCGACGGCAAGGTCGTGGCGGAGAGCCTCACCATCGAGGGTCTGCGCCGCTTCAAGGACGACGCGACCGAGGTCCGCGAGGGCTTCGAGGCCGGTGTCACCCTGGGGTCGTTCAACGACATCAAGGTCGAGGACATCATCGAGACCTACGAGATGCGCGAGAAGCCGCGCGCCTAGTCGGTGTCAACCGGGGCCGGTCGACGGGTGGTATTTCCGTCGACCGGCCCCGGTCTCGCTGTGTAGGGTCCTGGGGTGTCGGCCGGTTCCGCGCCGACATCCCGAGGCCTTCCAGGTCGGCGAGACCTGTCATACATGTTCGTGGGAACACTCACCTTCGACCTGCTGCTGGGCGACGTCCACTCGCTCAAGGAGAAGCGTTCGATCGTGCGGCCGATCGTGGCCGAACTGCAGCGCAAGTACAGCGTGTGCGCTGCCGAGACCGGGAACCAGGACCTGCACCGCCGGGCCGAGATCGGCCTCGCGGTGGTCTCCGGCGAAGCCGGGTACGTCACCGAGGTCCTGGACAGCTGTGAGCGGTTGGTCGCCGGCCGCCCCGAGGTGCAGCTCCTCTCCGCGAGGAGGCGCTACCACAACGACGACGACGAATGAGGACCGTGGAGCCGGCCGGCGGAAGTCGCCGTTCTCACACGGATCAGGACCGAGAGCGCCCGCAAGGCCGGGCGCGGGCCGGTACTTTGGGGCGTGGGCCCCGACGGGTGCGCAGCTCTCCCGGGTACCGGGCCCATTGCACGAGGAGGCAACGTGACCGACACCGCTAGGGCGCGCAAGCTCGCCGACCGCATCCAGGTGGTCGTCGCCCAGACCCTGGAGCGGCGGATCAAGGACCCGCGACTGGGGTTCGTGACCATCACCGACACCCGGGTGACCGGCGACCTGCGCGAGGCCACCGTCTTCTACACCGTCTTCGGTGACGACACCGACCGCGAGGCCACCGCGGCCGCGCTGGAGAGCGCCAAGGGCGTGATCCGCTCCGAGGTCGGCAAGATCGGGGTGCGCTTCACCCCGACGCTGACCTTCGTCGCGGACGCGCTGCCGGAGAACGCCCGGAACATCGACGACCTGCTCGACCGGGCCAAGGCCATCGACGCGGCGGTGCGCACCACCGCCGCGGGTGCGACCTACGCCGGCGACGCGGACCCGTACAAGGTTCCGGCGTCCGAGCGTGACGACGAGGACGAGTAGACATGGCGGGTGAGCCGGCGCAGGCCGCCTCGCGAGCCGGATCGACCACGGGGGCGTCCTCCACCAGCACGGTGGAGGGTGCCCTCGCGGCGCTCCCCGGCCCGCGCGCCGAGGAGAGCGGCTTCGAGCTGATCTGGCAGCAGGTGGTGGCGGAGATCGGGCGCGCCCGCTCGATCGACCTGATCTGCCACATCTGCCCGGACGGCGACGCGCTGGGCTCCTCGCTGGCGGCGGCCCTGGCGCTGCGCGCGCTCGGCAAGCAGGTGCGGGTCTCCTTCGGCGACGACCCGCAGATCGTGCCCGAGTCGCTGGCCTTCCTGCCCGGCCAGGAGCTGATCGTGCCGGCCTCCGAGGTGCCGGACGTGCCCGAGCTGGTGCTCTGCTTCGACGTCGCCGCGCAGAGCCGGCTGGGGCTGCTGCACGACAAGGCCTTCGCCGCGCCCGTCCTGGTGGTGTTCGACCACCACGCCTCCAACCCGGGCTTCGGCACCCACCAGTTGATCGACCCGACCGCGCCGGCCACCGCCGTCCTGGTGGACGAACTGCTGCGCCGGCTCGGCGTCGAGCTCGACCAGGAGCTGGCCACCTGCCTGTACACCGGGGTCGCCACCGACACCGGCTCCTTCAAGTACCGGGCGACCACGCCCGCGACCCACGAACTCGCCGGGCGGCTGCTGGCCACCGGCATCCGGCACGACCTGATCTCCCGGCAGCTGTGGGACACCTCCTCCTTCGGCTACCTCAAGGTGCTCGCGGCCGCCCTGGACCGGGCCGTCTACGAGCCGGAGGCGGCCGAGGGGCTGGGTCTGGTGTGGACCTGGGTGCCCTACCAGGACCTGGCGCTGTTCAGCGTCACCGTCGAGGAGATCGAGGGGCTGATCGACATCCTGCGGCGGCCGGCCGAGGCCGAGGTGGCCCTGGTGCTCAAGCAGGACCCGGACGGCACGCTGCGCGGTTCCTCCCGCTCCAAGGGCGCGGTGGACGTCGCCGCGGCCTGTGGTGAACTGGGCGGCGGCGGGCACGTCTTCGCGGCCGGCTTCTCCGCCCGGGAGGACGTCGCCGCGGTGGTCGAGCGGTTCCGGGGCGCGCTGCGGCCACTCCACTGACCTTCCCGTAGAGCAACTCCCGCACGTTCCAGAGAAAGAACCCGATGAAGCGCAAAGGCACCGGCCCGGACGGCCTGGTGATCGTCGACAAGCCCGAGGGCATCACCTCCCACGGGGTCGTCGCCAAGCTGCGGTGGCTGGCCGGGACCAGGAAGGTCGGGCACGCCGGCACGCTGGACCCGATGGCCACCGGCGTGCTGGTGATCGGCGTCGAGCGGGCCACCCGGCTGCTCGGCCACCTGATGCTGACCGCCAAGACCTACGAGGCGACCGTCCGGCTCGGCCAGACCACCGTCACCGACGACCGCGAGGGCGAGGTCACCGCCTCGGCCCCGGCGGACGGCGTCACCCGGGAGGCGATCGACGCCGGGATCGCGGCGCTCACCGGCGAGATCATGCAGGTGCCGTCGAAGGTCAGCGCGATCAAGATCGACGGCAAGCGCTCGTACGCGCGGGTGCGCGAGGGCGAGGACTTCGAGCTCGCCGCCCGGCCCACCACCATCCACTCCTTCACCGTGCACGAGCAGCGCGCGGCGGTCGCCGAGGACGGCACGCCGGTGATCGACCTGGATGTGACCGTGGAGTGCTCCTCCGGCACCTACATCCGGGCGCTGGCCCGCGACCTGGGCGCCGGGCTGGGCGTCGGCGGGCACCTGACGGCGCTGCGCCGTACCAAGGTCGGGCCGTACGGGGTGGAGTCGGCGCGCACCCTGGAGCAGCTGGAGGAGTCGGTCACCGGCGACTCCGCCACCGGGCTGGAGGTGCTGCCGATCGGGGCGGCCGCGGCGGCCGCGTTCCCGCGCTGGGACCTGGACGAGGCCTCCGCGGAGAAGCTGTCGCACGGCTCCCGGCTCAAGGCGCCCGGGCTGGGCGTGGACGGGCCGATCGCGGTGTTCGGGCCGGACGGGCGCTTCCTCGCGCTGGTCGAGGAGAAGGGCGGCCAGGCGAAGCCGGTCGCGGTGTTCGTCGGCTGAGGCGGCCCTCCGTCGTACCGTAACCCCCGTTGGGAGCCCTCCCGGCGGGGGTTGCGCGTCCCGTCCGGGGTTCCCCCGGCGGGGTCCTTCACCCGAACGGGGGGCGTCACCCGCACGGGGGAGCGCGCGAGGTGAACCGCCGTGGTGAACGGCGCGGGCGCGGTCGGGGCGCCCCTGCGGGGGGCAGGCTCCCGGCGGCGAGCGGGCGACGGGCCCGCTCGACGGGCGAGGGGGTTCCATGCCGGGGTTTGCGGAGGGCGATCCGGGGCGGTACCTGCTGCGGATCCGCGACCTCAACGGGCGGCTGCACGGCTTAGGGTTCGCCGCCGACCCGCAGGGCTGGGTGCTCACCGCGCACGAGGCCGTGGCGGGCCTGGACCGGCTGGTGCTGCACACCCCTGGCGGACAGACCAGGGTGCTCGGTGCCGACGCGGTGCTGCCGCTGCCCGAGCACGGGCTGGCGCTGCTGCGCACCGACGCGGTCGGCGGGCTCCCCGTCCCGCCGCTGCCGGTCGCCGCGGTGGGCGCCGGGCACGAGGTGCTGCTGCCCGCCCTGACCGGCGAGGAGGGCCGGGCGGTGGTGCTGCGCTGCGGACTGCTGGGCGTCGGCGGCGCCGCGTACGGCGGGCACCTGCTGGCCGGGGTGCCGGTGCTGGACGTGCCCGCGGTGGCCGGGGTCGTGGTGCCGGCCGGCTCACCGGTGCTGGACGCCCGCAGCGGGGCGGTGGTGGCGCTGGCCGCGCCCGCCCTGCGCGGGCCGCAGTACGGGGGAGCGCAGTACGGCGGGGCGGCCGCCATCGGGCCGTACGGCGGCGCCCTGTGGGCGGTGCCCGCCGGGGGCGGCGCGGTGGTCGCGCCGGCGCTGGCCGAACTGCTGGCGCGCAACGCGGCGGCGGTGCCCGGGTACGGCCCGGCGCTGAACCTGGCCGGGGTGCTGCGGCTGACCGCCGCCCAGCTGGCCGCCGCCGGGGCCGGGCCGGGCCGGGTGGCCGGGCTGGCCGCCGACCGGGTGGACCGGCCGGACGGCCTGGCCGGGGACGAGCCGGAGGCGACCGTCATCGCCCTGGTCGGCGCCCCCGGCAGCGGCCGCTCCACCGAACTCGCCGCACTGGCCGCCCGCCGCTGCGACGGCGCCCGGCCGCTGCCCACCCTCTGGCTGCGCGGCGCCGACCTGCGCGCCGAGGACCGCTCGCTCGCCGAGGCGGTGGAGCGGGCGCTGGCCGCCGCCGCGGCCGAGCTCGACACCCCGGCGCCCGCGCCGGAGCCGGTGGCGGCGCTGTGCGCGGCGGCCGGGCGCCCGCTGCTGGTCGTCCTGGACGGCCCCGAGGAGGCCCCGGCCGAACTGGACCCGCGCTGGCTGCGCGGCGCCGGGCAGTGGCTCACCGGCTGCGGGGCACGCCTGCTCACCGCCTGCGGCGAGGAGCTCTGGGAACGGCTGGTGGCCGAGCCCTGGGGCAGCGGCGCCGGTGCCGTCCCCCGTCCGGCCGAACCGGGCCCGAACGGCGACCTCGCCAGCGCCCCCACCGTCCGGATGGACGGCGGCGGCCCCGGCACCCCGACCCTGGCCGGGCACCGGCTGGGCCCGCTGCCCGCCGAGGCGGCCGAGCGGGTGCGCCGCCGCTACGGGCTGCCGCCCGGCCGCCCGGCCGCCGCCGCGGACGCCCGGCACCCGCTGGCCGTCCGGCTGGCCGGCGAGCTGTGGGCACAGGGCCTGCACGACGGGCCGGCGCTGCGCAGCGAACTGTTCGGCGCCCACCTGGACCTGCGCTGCCTGCGGGTGGCCCAGCGGCTGGCCGAGGACGGCCGGCCGCGCAGCCCGGGCGCCCACCGCCGGGGCGCCGCCCGGCCCGCCGGGCCGCGTCGGGGCCGGGTGCGCCGGCTCGCGGCGGCGGTGGCCGGACGGGTGCACGAGGCGGCCCGGCGGATGCTCGGGGAGGAGCCGGGCGCGCTCGGCCGGGCGGCCTTCCAGGAGCTGTTCCCGGTCGACGGCGGCTGGGCCACGGCGGTGCTCGCCGAGGGGCTGTTCGTCCCCGCCGGGCCCGGCTTCCGCTTCGCCCACGGCGAGTTCGCCGACTGGCTGCAGGGCCGGCACCTGGACCTGGACGCGGCGCTGCGGATGCTGCTCGGCGAGGCCGAGGACACCCCGCCCGGGCCGCAGGGCCCCGCACCGGCCGTCCCCCGGCACCGGATCGGCCCGGTCACCGCCGCGCTGCGCCGGGTCGCCGAGACCTGGGGCGCGACCGCCCTGGACCCGTGGCTGCACCGGATCTGGCGCGCGCTGGACCTGCGCCCGCCCGGCAGCGAACCCGCCTGGTGGGCGGCCCGGTTGCTCACCGCCGGACTCGCCGCCAGCCCCGACCCGGCCGAACACCTGGCGCTGCTCCAGCAGTTGGCCCGCCGGACGGCCGAACGGGCGGCCACCGCGGGCGGTTGGGAGGCGGTCGACGGCCTGAACCGCTTCGACCCCGCGTTCTGGACCGGTCTCGGCCTGCCCGTCGAGGCCGAACTCGCCCTGCTGCGCCGCCTGGTGGCCGCCGACGGCCCGGAGCGGCAGTTCCTCGCGGCGACGGCCGAACGGCTGCGCGCCGACCCGGTCGCGGTGTTCCCGCTGCTCTGCGCCTGGTTCGACGACCCGGCCGGCCTGCCGGGCCGCCCGGGCCGTACGGTGGCGGACCTCGCCCACGACCTGCTGTACGCCCACCGCCGCGCCGCCCTGGACGAGTTGGCCGACGTGCTGGCCGACGCCGCGCACCCGCGGGCGGACGCGCTGCTCACCGTGCTCGCCGCCGAGGAGCCGTCCGCGCTCTGCCGCGCGGTGGACCGCTGGAGCCACGACCGCCGGCCCGAACGGCACGTCGCGGCCGCCGTGCACGCGCTGCGGACCGCCCCGTACGCGAGCGGTGCCGGGGCCGAACTGCTGCGCTTCACCGCGCTGACCCTGCTCGCCCGCGAGGACGAACCGGCCCTGCACGGCGCCGCGCTGGCCCTGCTGGTCGCCGACCCGGTGACCCGGGCCGGGCACCTGGACGCCGCGCTCGCCCTGCACCGCGCGGGCGGTGACGCCTTCCTGACCGCGCGCGCCCTCGCCCCGGCCCTGGAGAGCGACCCGGAGCCCGTGCTGGCCGCGCTCGCCGACGCCCTGGCGGGGCCCGGCGCGGCCCCCGCCGAGACCCTGCGGGTGCTGGCCGACGCCCGTGCCCCGGTGGCCGCCCGGCGCAGCGCCGACCTGGCCGCCCGGCTGCTGCGCCGCCATCCGGCGCTGGCCGGGCCGGTCGCCGTCGACTACCTCGGCCGTCGGCTGGGGCGGGCCGCGATCGACGGGCCGGCCGCCCGGCTGGAGCTGCGGGTGCTGCTCGGCGGCGTCCTGGCCGCCCCCGCGGCGGCGGTCCGCACGCCCTTCGCCGAGGCGCTGTCCGTCCCGGTGGCGGACCCGGCGGCGGACGCGCTGCGCTGCGAGCTGCTGGACACCCTGCTCGCCACCGAGGTCGACCGGGCGGTGCTCACCGCGGCCGTGGAGCGCCTCGCCGAGCACTGCGCGGCCGAGAACCCGGCCCGGGCGCGCGCGGTGCTGGCCCGGGCGGTGCCGGGGCTGGCGGGCGCGGACGAGCTGCTGGTGCGCTGCGCGGGGCGTTCGGCGGCCTTCGCCCGGCTGCTCGCCCGGTGGCCGACCGACGCCGCCCCGACCGCCCCGGACGGGCCCCGGCTGGCCCGGATGCGGGCCCTGGTGGCGGCCGGCCGGGACGCCCAGTACGCCGCCGCCGAGGCCGAGCGGACGGCGGCCGTGCGGGCCGTCCGCGCGCCGGTGCGCCCAACCCCCATTCCGGTGCCTGAGCCGGGGCAGGCGCATGGCACGCTATAGGGGTTCGGTTGTGAGCGTTTGAGCGTGCCGAGGGCACGCACCGTACGGAACAAGGAGCAGTCGGGTGCAGCGCTGGCGTGGCCTGGAGGAGATCCCCGGTGACTGGGGACGCAGCGTCGTCACCATCGGCTCGTTCGACGGGGTGCACCGCGGGCATCAGCTGATCATCGGGCGGGCCGTCGAGCGGGCCCGTGAACTCGGCCTCCCCTCGGTCGTGGTGACCTTCGACCCGCACCCGCGCGAGGTGATCCGCCCGGGCAGCCACCCGCCGCTGCTCGCGCCGCACCCGCGCCGGGCCGAGCTGATCGCCGAACTCGGCGTGGACGCGGTGCTGGTGCTGCCGTTCACCACCGAGTTCTCCCAGGAGTCCCCGGAGACCTTCGTCCGGCAGGTGCTGGTGGACGCGCTGCACGCCAGGGTGGTGATCGAGGGCCCCAACTTCCGCTTCGGGCACCGGGCCGCGGGCGACGTCGCGCTGCTCGCCGAGCTGGGCGGGGCGGACGACTTCCAGGTCGAGGTGGTGGACCTCCAGGTGTCCGGCACGGCCGGGGACGGCGAGCCGTTCTCCTCCAGCCTGACCCGCCGCCTGGTCGAGACCGGGGACATGGCCGGCGCCAACGAGGTGCTCGGCCGCCCGCACCGGGTCGAGGGCGTGGTGGTGCGCGGCGCGCAGCGCGGCCGCGAACTCGGCTACCCGACCGCCAACGTGGAGACCGTGCCGCACAGCGCCGTCCCGGCCGACGGCGTGTACGCGGGCTGGCTGACCGCTGAGGGCGAGCGGATGCCGGCGGCGATCTCGGTCGGCACCAACCCGACCTTCGACGGCACCGCCCGTACCGTCGAGGCGTACGCCATCGACCGGGTCGGGCTGGACCTGTACGGGCTGCACGTGGCCGTGGACTTCCTGGCCTACCTGCGCGGGATGGAGAAGTTCGACTCCATCGAGGCGCTGCTGGACCGGATGGCCGACGACGTCAAGCGCGCCCGGGAGCTGACCGAGGCCTGAGCCCTCCCCGGCCGCCGCTGCCGGGGAACGCCGAAGGGCCCGCCGACGTCGAGTCGGCGGGCCCTTCCGTTTCGTCACTGCGGGGCGCCGGGCTGCTGCGGCCACGGGGTGCCGGGGGCGGGGGGCTGCTGCGGGTAGCCGTACCCGGGCGGGGGCGGCGGGGCCTGGCCGGGCTGCGGCGCCCACGGCGCGCCCGGGGCGGGCTGGCCGGGGTAGCCCTGCTGCTGGGGGTCGGCGTACGGCTGCGGCCGGCCCGGCTGCTGGTAGCCCGCCTGTGCCTGCTGCTGCCAGCCGGCCTGCTGGGCGGCCGCCTGCTGGGCCCGGGCGATGTCCTCGCCGACCAGGGTGGCCAGCTCGAAGTACGCCTCGCGGACCTTGGGCCGCATCATGTCGAGGTTGACCTCGGCGCCGGCCGCCAGGCTCTCGTCGAAGGGCACCACGATGACGCCGCGGCAGCGGGTCTGGAAGTGCGCGACGATGTCCTCGACCTTGATCATCTTGCTGGTCTCGCGCACCCCGGAGACCACCGTGATGCTGCGCTGCACCAGGTCCGCGTAGCCGTGCGCGGAGAGCCAGTCCAGCGTGGTGGAGGCGCTGGAGGCGCCGTCCACGCTCGGGGTGGAGACGATGATCAGCTGGTCGGCGAGGTCCAGCACCCCGCGCATCGCGCTGTACAGCAGACCGGTGCCGGAGTCGGTCAGGATGATCGGGTACTGGCGGCCCAGCACCTCGATGACCTGGCGGTAGTCCGAGTCGTTGAAGGTCGTCGACACGGCCGGGTCGACGTCGTTCGCCAGGATCTCCAGGCCCGAGTTGAGGTCCTGCGAGGTGAACTGACGGATGTCCATGTAGCTGCGCAGGTGCGGGATGGCCGTCACCAGGTCGCGGATGGTCGCGCCGGTCTGGCGCTTGACCCGGCGGCCCAGGGTGCCGGCGTCCGGGTTGGCGTCGATCGCGATCACCTTGTCCTGGCGCTCGCTGGCCAGGGTCGCGCCGAGCGCGGTGGTGGTCGTGGTCTTGCCGACACCGCCCTTGAGGCTGATCACGGCGATCCGGTAGCAGCTCAGCACCGGGGTGCGGATGATCTCCAGCTTGCGGGCCTTCTCGGCCGCCGCGGCCTTGCCGCCGAACTGGAACCGCGGCTGCTGGCGCTGCTGCTTGGGCTGGCTGCGCAGCAGCCGGTCCGAGGACAGCTCGACGGCGGCGGTGTAGCCGAGCGGCGCCCCGTGAGCGGTCTGCTGCGGGGCGGCGGCCTGCTGGAACGCGGCGGGCGGCGGCGTGGCCGCGCCGCCCTGCGGCGGCCAGGGCTGGGCGGGGACGGGCTGCTGCGGCTGGCCGGGCTGCCCCGGGTAGGGCTGGCCGGGGTGGGGCTGGGGCTGGGCGGCGGCCGGCTGCTGGTAGGCGCCGGGCTGCGGCCAGCCGCCCTGGCGCGGGTCCACCGGAGCGGGCGGCGCGGGCTGCGGCTGGACGGGCTGCGGCTGCGCGGGCTGCTCCGGGTAGGGCTGGCCGGGGTGGGGCTGGGGCTGGGCGGCGGCCGCCTGCTGGGCGGCCCAGGCGGCCTGCGGGTCCCAGCTCAGCTGCGGGTCCAGCGGCGCCGCCGGAGCGGTCGGGCCCTGGGGCGGCCCGGGCTGGGCCGGCGGCTGCTGCGCGAACTGCTGCGGCGGCACCGGCGGACCGGGCTGCGCGGGCTGCGCGGACGGTACGGCCTGGGCGGACGGTACGGGCTGCGGCAGCGGCGGGGCCGCCGGGTACGGCTGCGGCACGCTCGGCTGGGCCGGTGCCTCCGCCGCCGGCGGCCAGGGCTGGGCGGCGACCGGCGCCTGCGGCTGCTCCGGCGTCACGGCCGGGGCCGCCGCCGGGAAGGGGACGTGCTGCGCCTCGGCCTGCACGGGCGCGACCGGCGGCACCGGGGCGGCGAGGGACGCCTGCTCGGCCGCCGGGGCGGGTGCGGGGGCCGGGGCGGGGACCGGGGCCGGGGCCGGGTCCGGTGCGGGAGCCGCGAGCGGCTGGGGAGCAGGGGCGGGCTGGGGTGCCGCGGGTGCCTGGCCGGCCGTCGGCACCGGGGCCGGTGCGGGCGCGGCCGACTCCGGCGTCGGAGCCCCGGCCGCCGCGGCGTCAGCCCCCGGGGCCGGCGCGGCGGGCGCCGCCGCCGGGCCCGACTGCACGTACCAGGACGGGGGAGTGTAATCGGGCGCGTCGGACCAGTCGTCGTCGTCCTCCGCCGCGTTGTCGCCGACGTAGACGCCGTCCCGATCGCTGCTCACTAGGGCTCCCTCGTGTTCGCCGCCGCTTGTTCAGCGGTGCCGTTGCCGCAACAAAGACTAGGCCGTTCGGCTGCCCCTGTTGAAGGCGGCTTCGGTTCCGGACCGGGAACGACCGGCCCGGACGCGCCCCTCAGTCCATCCGGCGCGGGCCGCCGAGCACCTGCTGTTCGGCCTGGCCGGCCACCGTCCGGACGTACTGGCGCCGCATCCGGGTGGCCCACAGGGTGAGGTCGTCGCCGAGGCCGGGCAGCGCGGCCACGTCCTCCGGCGGCAGCGACAGCACCCGGCCGACCACCTCCGCCTCCTGGGGCATGATCCGCTGCACCCCGACCAGGTCGGCCGCGTTGAGCACCCGGGAGGCGTTCGGGCCGAGGTAGGGCAGCAGGGTCAGCGTGGTCTGCCAGGGGGCGGCGGAGAGCCGGGTGCGCGGCGGGCGGGCGCCGAGGTCGCGCACCACCAGGACGGGCGAGGCCACCGAGGCGCCCTGCGGGCCGAGCCGCCCGACCTGGTGCACCGTCACGCACGGCTGGCCGCCGCCGGCGGCCTGCGCCATCGGCCCCCAGAGCTGGGCGCGGGCGGTCTCCACCGCGACCCGGGCGCCGATCGCGGCCGCGCGCAGCGCGATCACCTGCGCCGTCCACACACCGCCGACCAGCACCAGGTCGTACGCGCTGGGGCGGAACAGGCCGAGCACCGCGGGCAGGCCCTGCGGGTCGACGCCGATCACCACGCCGTCGTCGCCGACCGGGAAGGCCAGCGCCGCCAGGTCGGCGGCCTCCAGCACGTGCTTCTCCCGGCGCGGTCCGCGCAGCCCGAAGCCGGGCAGGATCCGCGGGCGCGGCCGGCGCTGCTCGGTGCCGGGCGTCGGACCGGGGGCGGGGTAGGTCTGGTACGCCATCAGGACGTTCCTCCCAGCGGCAGGGTGGCGAGCATGCCGGGGGCCTGTTCGAGGTCGAGCCGGACCAGTCCGAGGCCGGTGCTCTGCGCCCGCGCCTCCAGCTGGCGGCCGATGTCGCCGACCTCGTCCTCGCTGCGCCCGGTCACCCGCAGGTGGCCGCTGACGGTGACCGAGCCGCCGGTGCCGTGCCCGGCGGTGAGGCTGAACGTGCTGGCCAGCGCGGGGGAGCCGGTGATCAGGTTGACCAGGTCCGGGGCGCCGATCCGGCCGGCCGCCCCGCCGGGGCGGGTCAGCTGCGGCCAGCGGGAGATCCAGTAGGTGCTGTGCCAGCGGTCGTCGATCCGCCAGAAGCGGTTGCCCTCCTGGGTGCGGCGGGTGGTGCCGCCGCCGCTGCCGGTGCCCTGGCGACCGGCCACCGCGATCGGGTTGGCGCAGGTGGCGATGGCGAGGGCGGCGATCAGTTCGCGCTCGTCCAGCACGGTGGCGTTGAACCCGGCGCTGTTGAGTCGTCCGGCCAGCTGGTCGGTGACCCGCTGGAGGGCCTTGCGGGCGCCCTCCTCGCCGCCGCCGCGGGCCCGGACGGCGGTGGCCGCGCGCTCCGGGTCGAGCTTGAGGGCGACCCAGGTCAGCCGCAGGCCGGGGGTGGCGGTGCCGTCGGGCAGTTCGCGGTAGCCGCGGGCGGCCAGCGACTGCTCCGGCACGTGCTGGGCCGGGGCGGGCTGGGTGTGCTGGACCAGTTGCACCGACTCCAGGGCGATGTCGTCCACGGTGAGCGCCGAGCAGATCACGTCCAGCGGCAGCGGCAGGGCGGTGCGCACCGGGCGCAGCGGCTGGTCCTTGGCCTGGACGAGCAGCACCGAGCTGAGGAAGGTGCCGTCGCCGACCATGCCGGTCTCCCGGCGGACGGGGCGGCCGCCGAAGTCGGCCTCGGTGGCGTGGGTGCAGGTGCGCAGTGCCGGTTCCAGCTCCAGCGCGGGCGCCAGCGCCGGGTCGGTGCCGGGCGGCGGCAGCAGCGACTTCGCCTGCTTGCGGCGGGACTTGAGGGCCGAGCGGACCCGCAGCAGGTCCGGGACGGTGCGGCCGCGCAGCGGGACGACCGCCAGCACCAGCAGGACCAGCGAGACCGCGCCGAAGCCGGCCGCGACCGGTCGGCTGATCGTCCAGCCGACCGCGACCAGGGCGACCGCGACCTCGACCAGGACCAGCTGCTGGAGCTTCAACCGGCCGCCGAGCAGCCCGGGTCGGGGGTTGACGCGCACCTGGACGGGGCCGCCCTCGCCGCCCGTCGGCGGCCGTCCGGCCGCGGCCCCGGCGGGCGCGGCGCCGCGCCGGGCCCGCCCGGACCGGTGCGACCTTCCGCCGCCCGCGTCGGCACGGCGTTCTGGAGCGGTCTGGCTTGGCATCCCCCGATGGCCCTCTCTGATCCGTTGCCGCGGCCCGGCTGGCTGGTTCGCGGACCGTACCCGTACCGTACTCACCGTCTGCTGCCGCATCGTAGAGGGTTCGGGCCGGATCCCGCCCGGCGGGTGCGGGCCACGGGCAGGTCGGGCCGACGGGAGGCCGGGCACCGCCGGCACGGCGCCGGCACACGTCTGACAGAGGGGGACGACGAGGATGGCATCGCGCCGGGACGAGCTCAACGCGTACACCTTCGCCCGCAAACGCACGGTGGGGGCGTTCCTGCTGCCCTCCGGCGGCGGCAGTGACGAGGACGCGCCGCGCCCGGTGAAGGCGGTGCTGCCGAGCGTGCTGGTGGGGGCCGTGGTGGTGGCCGGGTTCGGGCTCTGGGGGGTGTTCAAGCCCGCCGCCCCGCTGCAGTGGGACAGCGGCAAGAACATCATCCAGGGCAAGCAGTCGACCACCCGCTACGTGGTGCTGACCGACCCGGACGGAAAGACCAAGCGGTTGCACCAGGTGCTCAACATGTCCTCGGCGCGGCTGGTGCTGCCGGTCGATGCCAAGGTCGTGGTGGTGGACGACGGGGTGCTGGACCGCTACCCCAACCACGGCCCGACCATCGGGATCCCGTACGCCCCGGACAAGTTGCCGGGCAAGGACAACGCGAACCAGGCGATGAAGTGGGCGGTCTGCGACCGTCCGGGGTCGGACGACAAGCGGGAGACCGTCAACCAGGCGGTGTTCGTGGCGGCCGGGGCGGACGCGGCGGCGCTGTCCGCGAAGGACCGGATGCTCGGCCCGGACCAGCTGATGCTGGTGCAGCAGGCCGACGACCAGCAGGTGTCGACCGGCTCGGCGGCGGGCCAGGCGGTGGCCAGCCTGTTCCTGGTCGACGCGCAGGGCCGCAAGCACCCGATCGGGCCGAAGTCCGACGACAAGGAGCGCAAGGCGCTGGTCACCGCGGTCTTCGGGCCCAACGCGGTGCCGCAGCGGGTGAAGCGGGAGTGGCTGGACACCCTGGTGCCCGCGAGCCCGATCGTCTTCCCCGACGTCAAGGACATGGCGGACAGCCAGGGCTCCAACTCGAACGTGGCCCTGGGCAACGCGGCGGACCGCCGGATCGGCCGGCTGGTGCACTACCAGGACCGCAACTACGTGGTCGGCAAGGACGGCCTCTTCCTGATCACCCCGTTCCAGGCGGAGCTGATCCGGCAGAACCCGGCCTACCAGATGCTCTACAAGTACGACCAGGACAAGCGGCCGCGCAGCGACGAGATGACCCCGGACGACCAGTCCAGGTTCAACACGGACGTACGGCTGCCGAACACGCCGGACGACTGGCCGGTGAAGTCCGGTGCGCCGGTGAACAACTGGACGGACCGGCAGGACCCCCGCCAGGTGGTGTGCAGCACCTTCGACGGCATGGCCGAGGACGGCCGCACGCCCAAGCGCAGCGTCTGGGCGGGCACCTCCTACCCGGCGGCGTACAACAACGGCGCGGGCGCGGCGTACGTGACGCCCGGCCACGGTCTGTTCTACCGGGCCGTGGACAACGCGGCCGCTGCCGCCGCGACGGCGGCCGCCAATGCGAACGGCAACGCCAACGCCAATGCCGGTGCGAACGGCAACGCCGGTGCGAACGCCAACGCCGGTGCGGCCGACGGCTCCGGCACCGACTTCCTGATCACCGAGACCGGCCTGCGCTACTCCGTCCCGGCCAACAGCGACGGCGGCCACGGCCCCAGCCCGTCGGCGTCGGCCGGCGGTGCGCCGAAGGCGGCGACCCCGGCGCCCGGCGCCCAGAACCCCGGCGCGGGCGGCCAGCCGACCCAGAACCCGGACGACCAACCCGGCGGGAACCAGGCGCGGTTGGGCTACCAGAACGTCCAGCCGCTGCCGGTGCCCAAGGAGTGGTCGAACCTGGTCCCGGCCGGCCCGCCGCTGACCGCGAAGAGCGCCGCGCAGCCGCAGAACGCCTGATCGGCCAAGCCCGGCAACGGAATTGGCCCCAGTGTCATGGTCTGGTAACTAGTGGGCGCTCGATGTTGGGCGAGTTGCGTGTGCCGACTACAGTGCTGCTGGACATCACACGGGTGATGCGACGGCGGGGCCCCGGGGGGCCCTGCGTACACACAATGTTTGTCTCATGGGGGATGGTGGAGCATGAGTGACGGCCAGTTCACGGTGACCGCGCAGGAGATGACGGACTTCGCCGGGAAGATCGAGACGGCCATCGGCCAGATCGAGGCGGAGCGCAAGGCGCTCCAGACCACGGTCGACAACATCACCAGTGGCTGGAAGGGCCAGGCAGCGGACGCCTACAAGGTGCTGCAGGGCAAGGTCAACACGGACGTCGACGAGCTGCGCAAGTCGCTGACCGCGATCAAGCACGCCATCGAGCTGACCACCAAGCACTACGCGAGCGCGGAAGAGGAGCAGAAGGCGCTGTTCGGCCCGCAGGGCTGAGCGTCGAAGAGCTGACCAGCACTCTGTTCCGACCGTCCGTTCGACGGGGCGCCCGCGGCTGAGCGCCGGGTGCTCCGCATCCTCGTCAAGGGAGACATTGTGACCGACCACATCCTCGTCAATTTCCAGACCCTCCACCAGGCGTCGCAGGACGTGCAGAACTCGGCCAACAAGATCGAGGGCATGCTGTCCGACCTGCGCAAGGAGGTCACCAAGATCTCCCAGGGCTGGCAGGGCCAGGCCCAGCAGGGCTACAACGCCCAGCAGGCCAAGTGGGACTCCGCCGCCCAGGACCTCAAGGACACCTGCGCCAAGATCTCCGGTTCGCTGGAGAGCGCCGCGCAGAGCTACAACGCGACCGAGAAGAAGAACGCCGGTCTCTGGCAGCAGTAGTCGACCGACCGTCCCCGGACGGGAACGACAGGGGCGGGCGCCCGGCAACCGGGCGCCCGCCCTTCGGCGCGCGGCACGGGGTGGCGAACATGAGGGGTGGCAGGGTGTCCGGACGCGGGATCCGCAGGACGGCCGCGGCGCTGGCCGCGCTCACGGTGCTGGGCGGTTCGCCGGCCGCCCCCGCGCACGCGGACGGCGGGCCCGGGCTGGCCGCCGCCGGTGACTGCCCCCGGCCGGCGCCCGACGTGCCGACCGTGCCGTGGTCGCTGCAGCGGATCCTGCTCGACCAGCTCTGGCAGGGCGGGGCGACCACCGGCAACGGCGTGACGGTCGCCGTCATCGACACCGGGGTGGACGACACCAACCCGCAGCTGCACGGCAGGGTGGACGTGGGGCCCAGCCTGCTCATCGACAAGCAGAGCAACAAGGCCGTCGACGGTACCTCCCTGACCGACACGGTCGGCCACGGCACCAAGGTGGCCGGCATCATCGCCGCCGGCCGCAGCGACCGGACCGGCTTCGTCGGGCTGGCCCCCGACGCCAGGATCTACGCGATCCGGCAGAACGACAGCGCGGGCAACGGCGACGTCTCCACCCTGACCAAGGCCATCAACGACGCGGTCGACAGGCACGTCGGGGTCATCAACATCTCCCAGGACGTGCGCGGCGCGGGCGACGCCCGGTTCGGCGGCTACCAGGAGTTGAAGGCCGCCATCGAGCGGGCCGAGCAGAACAAGGTCGTGGTGGTCGCCTCCAGCGGCAACGACGGCAACGAGGGCGACACCTACCCGGGCGCCTTCCCGACCGTGCTGTCCGTGGGTGCTTCCGACCGCAACAACGAGCGCGCCCCGTTCTCCCAGTACGGCTCCTTCGTGAAGGTCGCCGCGCCCGGTGTCGAGATGCTCTCCACGGTGCCCGGCGGCGGCCAGTGCGTGGACAACGGCACCAGCTTCGCCGCCCCGTACGTCGCCGGGCTCGCCGCGCTGCTGGTCGGCGCGCACCCGAAGTGGACGCCGGCCCAGGTGCGGGCCTGGATCGAGCAGACCGCCCAGCGCACCGAGCGCGGCCCGAACCGGTTCGTCGGCTGGGGCGTGGTGGACCCGGTGAAGGCCGTCACCACGGCGCCGGAGGACCCGCCGTCCGAGCCCGCCCAGGACGCCCCCGTACGGCTGGCCGCGGCCCCGATCGTGCCGGCCCCGGTCGGCCTCGGCGAGACCCAGGCCGACCGCGACGGCCGTACCGCCACCTACGTGGTCGGCGTCGGCGCGCTGCTGGTCGCCCTGCTGATCGGCGGCGGCGTCGTGCTGCGCGACCGGCGCCGCGGCTCCGCCGACTGACCCGCCCGCCCGCGCGGCCCTGCGGGGTCCGGGAAATACCCGGGGAACGCCTGTAACACCGGTGCCGGTCCACCGCATCCATCAAGTGTCGGCGGGGCACACGGACGCGGGGGAGCGACGGGCACATGGGGTGGATCGGGGGCGGCCGGGAGGCCAAGGACGCGGAGTTCCTGGAACTCGTCTCCAGCCGCACCGGGCACCTCTACCGCTCGGCCTGTCTGCTCACCAGCGGCGACACCCACTACGCCGAGGACCTCGTGCAGGAGGCCCTCAGCCGGATGTACGTGCTCTGGCGGCGCAGTGCCTTCACCGGCGGCCGCCACCGGATCGACAACCCGGCGGCCTACACCCACACCGTGATGGTGCGCACCTTCCTCGCCCAGCAGCGCCGCCGCTCCAGCGGCGAGCGCCCGACCGAGGCGCTGCCGGAGGCGGCCGGGCAGGACGCGGACAGCAGTCTGCGGCTGACCCTGCTGGACGCGCTGGGGCGGATGTCCGCCGCGGACCGGGCCGTGCTGGTGCTGCGCTACTGGGAGGACCGCAGTGTCGAGCAGACCGCCGAGGCGCTGCGGCTCTCCTCCGGCGCGGTCCGCACCAGGACCACCCGGGCGCTGGCCCGGCTGCGCACCCTGCTCGGCGACTCGCTGGCCGAGCTCACGGCCCGCTGAAACGTCCCGCCCACCGGTACGCCCCGCCCACCCCTCATTTCCCCGGCACTTCCGCGACGCAAGGAGACGGTGATCCGCCATGCCCGAGCAGGACAAGTTCGAGGACGATCTCCTCTACGCCCTCACCCGCACCGGTGAGGGATTCCGCCCCGAGCAGGCCGACCAGGCCGGGATGGTCGCGGGCGGGTACCAGCGCGGCCGCCGCCGCTGGCGCAGCCGTTCGACCGCCGCGGTGGTGGGCGGCGCCGCCGCGCTGGCCCTGGTGGGCACCGGAGCGGTGTACCTGACCGGGTCCGGCTCGCCGTCCGGTGTGGCCACGCCGGCGGCCGCCTCCACCGGGGCCGCGTCGGGGAGTGCGGGCACGAGCTCCGCTCTGACCCCGGCTTCGACCGGTACGCCCACCCCGAAGGCGGTCAGCGGCGACGAGGTGCTGGCCGCCTTCCAGGCCCTGCTGCCCAAGGGCCAGGTCACCGACGGCAAGGGCACCGGCACCGAGCCGCCGTCCGGCAAGCCGGGCGGCGGAGTGAACGCGGGCGCCACCCTGCTCTTCGACGACGGCCGGGGCAAGGCCGCGATGGGCATCTCGCTCACCCGGCTGGCGCCGAACGACCCCAACCGGGCGCAGAACGCCTGCCCGGACAAGAAGCTGGTCCCGTACGACGCCTGCTCCAGCACGAGTGTGCCGGGCGGCGGGTCGCTGACCGTCCTCCAGGGCTACGAGTACCCGGACAAGCGGGCCACCACCAAGTGGTGGAACGCCAAGCTGATCGGCCAGGACGGCCGGCAGGTCGAGCTGTCGGAGTGGAACTCCCCGGCCGAGAAGGGCGCGCCGGACAGCCGGCCGGCCCCGCCGCTGTCGCCGGACCAGCTGAGGGCGATCGTCACCGACAAGTCCTGGGACCCGGTGATCGCCGCGATCCCGGAGCCGAAGCCGGTCCCGGTGCGCGACACCTCCAAGGAGTACAGCGCGCAGGAGATCCTGCAGACCGTCGCCGAGCTGCTGCCGAGCGGGCTGGCCGAGACGGAGCCCGGCGGCGACGGCTTCGGCTACGCCAACTTCGTGCTGGACGACGGCAAGGGCAGGTCCATGGTGCAGCTCAACGTGCAGGACTGGAGCGGTGACCGGGGGAACTCCCTGTTCGGCGACGCCAGCACGCTGCCGGACGGCACCAAGGTGGTCGTCCGCCAGGGGAGTGACAAGCCGGGCGTGGGCATGTGGACCGTCGACACCCTGCACCCGGACGGCCTGCGGGTGGTGATCAGCTCGTTCAACAGCGGCACCCAGACCGGCCCGGCGACCCGCAAGGCCCCGGTGCTGACCGATGACCAGATGCGGGCGATCGCCGCCGCCCCGGTCTGGAAGCTGAGGAAGTAGCGCGGGCGGTGCGGACATGGCGGTGCCCCGGGCCTGGGGGGCGGTTTCTAGGGGTCGTTGCAACACGTGGTCGGTTGTCTAGGCCGCGATGAGTTTATGCAGGCGCTCGGCTGGGGTTTCCCAGCCGAGCGTT
>NZ_JBVIWC010000052.1:0-21832 GCF_055594965.1 Kitasatospora sp. NPDC040550
GTCAGAAGGGTGTCCAGGTTCGTCTTCACAAACCAACCAACGGGCACCCTTCGTCATGGTCGCGGCCAGCCCAGCAATCGGACTCATTCATCTAGCGGATCGGCATCCCCGAGACCGCCCGGGCGATCACCAGCCGCTGGATCTCGCTGGTCCCCTCGAAGATCGAGTAGATCGCGCTGTCCCGGTGCATCCGCTCCACCGGGTACTCCCGGGTGAAGCCGTTCCCGCCGAGGATCTGCATCGCCTGCGCGGTGACGAACTTGGCCGTCTCGCCCGCGTACAGCTTGGACATCGAGCCCTCGGCGGCGGTGAACGGCTGGTTGTTGGCGGCCATCCAGGAGGCCCGCCAGACCAGCAGCCGGGCCGCGTCGATCCGGGTCCGCATGTCGGCGAGCTGGAAGGCCACGCCCTGGTTGTCGATGATCGGGCGGCCGAACTGCTCCCGGGTCTTCGCGTAGTCGAGCGCGACCTCGTACGCGGCCCGGGCGATGCCGATCGCCTGCGCCCCGACGGCCGGGCGGGAGGCCTCAAAGGTGGCCATCGCCGCGTTGCCCCGCCCGCCCGCCCGCTGGACGCCCTCCCGGGCCCGGGCCAGCCGCTCGTCCAGCTTCTCCTTGCCGCCGAGCAGGCAGCTGCCGGGCACCCGGACGCCGTCCAGCACCACCTCTGCGGTGTGCGAGGCGCGGATGCCGTGCTTCTTGAACTTCTGGCCCTGGCTCAGCCCGGGGGTGCCCGGCGGGACGACGAAGGAGGCGTGCCCGCGGGTGCCCAGCTCCGGGTCCACGCTGGCCACCACGACGTGCACGGCGGCGATCCCACCGTTGGTGGCCCAGGTCTTGGTGCCGTTGAGCACCCACTCGTCCTTGGCCTCGTCGTACACGGCCCGGGTGCGCAGCGCGCCCACGTCGGAGCCCGCGTCGGGCTCGGAGGAGCAGAAGGCGGCCACCTTGACGTCGTCGGGGGTGCCGAACATCTGCGGGGTCCAGGTGCCGATCTGCTCGTCGGTGCCGTTGGCGAGCACCGCGACGGCGGCCAGCGTGGTGCCGACGATGGCGAGCCCGATGCCCGCGTCGCCCCAGAACAGCTCCTCCATGGCGATCGGGATGCCGACGCCGGAGGGGTCGAAGTACTGCTGGGCGTAGAAGTCCAGTGAGTAGATGCCCAGCTTGGCGGCCTCCTGGATGACCGGCCAGGGGGTCTCCTCGCGCTCGTCCCACTCGGCCGCGGCGGGGCGGATCACGTCGGCGGCGAAGCCGTGCAGCCAGTCGCGTACGGCGAGCTGGTCCGCGCCCGGGTCCAGCGAGAACGTGCTGCTCATGGTGGAGCCTCCGCAGAAGGGATGACGACGCAGGGATCACGGCCGCCGGATGCGACCCACCGGGGTGTTACCCCGGGTAACATCGTCGGAGTCTGCTACTGATTGGTAACCGGTGTCAACGCCCAGGCCACCCAGAATCCCGAGGAGCAGCGCATGTCCCGAGAGCCCCGCCGCGAGCAGCTGCTCAACGCCGCCGACCGGGTCATCCAGCGCGAGGGGCCGAGCGCCAGCATGAACGCCATCGCCGCCGAGGCCGGCATCACCAAGCCGATCCTCTACCGCCACTTCGGCGACCGGACCGGCCTGATCAGGGCCCTGACCGAGCGCCACACCGGCGGCCTGCTGGCCGCCGTCCGGGCCGCCCTGGCCGAACCGCTGGAACGCCGCGACCGGGTCGAACACGTCCTGGACACCTACCTCGCCGGGATCGAGGCCCGCCCCCAGGTCTACCGGCTGCTCACCCACCCCGAGCCCGGCGACCCCAGCGGCGCGGGCAACGCCCTCGCCCCCGCACTGCGGCAGATCGCCGAGGAGATCACCCGCGCCGTGCAGAACCAGGTCGACCTCGGCGCCGACCGCGACCTGCTCGCCGAGGCCTGGGGCCGGGGCATCACCGGCATGGTGCTGGCCGCCGGCGACTGGTGGCTGGAGACCAGACCCTGCACCCGCACCCGCATGGTGCAGGCCCTGGCCGACCTGCTCTGGGGCCGGCTCGCCGCCGCCGCGGACCTGCCCACCGCCGTCCTGCCGCCCACCCCCGCCGAACCGAACGGCGACTGAACTCCCCGTCCGCGCACGACCCTCGCACCGGCCCCGTCCGCGCACGACCCTCGCACCGACCCCGTCCGCGCACGACCCTTGTGCCGACCCGGGGGCCACGGGCATCATCGGGCCCCCACCCCCCGCCGTGCGAGGTCCCCGATGCGCCTGTGCCGCACCGCCGCCGCCCTACTGCTCGCCGCCGCCCTGCTGCTCGCCGCCACCGCCGCCCTCGGCGGCGCCGCCCCGGCCGCCGCCCACGGCGGCCCCCCGACCCGCTTCCCCACCGGCACGGCCACCGGCCCGGACGGCCGCACCGCCCTCACCGACGACCAGGGCCGCCACCTCCAGCTGCGCGGCGTCAACCTCGACAAGTACGCCGAGGCCACCCCGGCCGACCTCGACTCCGTCGCCGCCCAGGGCTTCACCCTGGTCCGGCTGCCGGTCTCCTGGACCAGGCTGGAGCCCGGACGCAGCCGCCTCGACCCCGCCGAACTGCACCGGATCCAGGCGCTCCTGGACCGGGCCGACCACCTGGGCCTGCTCGTCCTGGTCGACTTCCACCAGGACGTCTACGGGCCGGAGTTCGGCGGCGGCACCAACGGCATCCCCCGCTGGGCCACCCGCGACGACGGCCTGCCGTTCACCCCCGACCCGAAGGACTGGTTCGCCGGCTACTTCCAGCCCGCCGTCCAGGCCGCCTTCCGCCACCTCTACGACGACCCCGACCTGCGCGCCTGGCAGGCCGACTTCTACACCCGGCTCGCCCGCGAACTGCGCGGCCACCGCTCCCTGTTGGGCTACGACCTGTTCAACGAGCCGTTCGGCCCGGTGGACGGCGACCCGACCGACCCGGCCGTGCTCGCGGCCGCCTCCGCCACCCTGGAACAGGGCCGGCTCGCCGACATGTACCGCCGCCTGATCGCCGCCGTCCGCCGGTCGGACTCCCGCGCCTGGCTGTTCGTCGAACCGACCGTGCTGGTCGGCCAGGGGGTGCCCACCGCCCTCCCCGGCTTCACCGACCCCCGCCGCGGCGCGCCCCGGCTCGGCTACGCCCCGCACTTCTACGACACCGCGGTGGAGAACGGCGCCGACTGGAACCCCGCCGACGGCTTCGTCGAGCAGTACACCGCCGCGATCACCGGCTACCCGGCCGCCCACCACCTGCCCGTGCTGGTCGGCGAATGGGGCCCACCCGACTCCCGCACCCCCGGCAACACCCTGCTGGTCCGCCGGCAGGTCGCCGCGATGGACGGCTTCGCCGAGGGCTGGACGATGTGGTACTGGTGCCGGGGCACCGGCGGCTACTGCGCCCTCGACCCCGCCGGCCGCCCGGCCCCCGGCGACGGCCCCGCCTTCGGCCCGTACCCGGCGGCCGTCCCCGGCACCGACGTCCGGACCACCACCGGGAACGCCGCGGGCGCCACCACCGTCCGCTGGACGGCCGACGGCAGCGGCCGCACCGGCGAACTCGTCCTGCCGCCCGCCGCGTTCCCGCACGGCGCCCGGGTCGCCGCCTCCCCCGCCGGCGCCCGGGTCGAGGTCGAGCAGCCCGCGGACGGCCGCGCGGGAACCGTACGGATCCGGCTCCCGCACGCCCGCCCGGGCACACCCGTGACGGTGACCCTCACCCCGCGCTGACCGGCGGTCCGGGCCGGACCAGCCCGGACCGCGGACCAGCCCGGACCCCTGACCAGCCCGGACCGCTGACTAGCCCAGACCGCGGCGCTCCAGCAGCGGCGCGGTCTCCGGCGCCCGGCCGACCACCGCGCGGAAGGACTCCAGCGGGTCCCGGCCGAACCCGCGCGCCAGCAGCTCGCGCCGGAACAGCTCGCCGCTGTCCCGCACCGACCGCCCGTTGGTCTCGAACCACCGCACGGTGTCCGCGTCCAGCACCTCCGACCAGATGTACGCGTAGTACCCGGCGCTGTAGCCGCTGGAGAAGATGTGCTGGAAGTACGGCGTGCGGTAGCGCGGCGGGATCGCCGCCACCGCGAGACCGGCCTCCGCCAGCGCCCGCGCCTCGAACTCCTCTGCGTCCTCGACCTGGTGGCCCTGCGGCAGGGTGTGCCAGGCCCAGTCCAGCAGCGTCGCCGCGAGGTACTCCACCGTCCGGAAGCCCTCCCCGAACCGTTCGGCCGCGGTCATCCGCTCCACCAACTCGGCCGGCAGCGGCTCCCCGGTGGCGTGGTGGCGGGCGTAGTTGGCCAGCACCTCGGGCCGGACCATCCACATCTCGTTGACCTGCGAGGGGAACTCCACGAAGTCCCGCGGCACCGCGGTGCCCGCGAACAGCGGGTACCGCACGTCCGAGAACAGCCCGTGCAGGGCGTGCCCGAACTCGTGGAACAGGGTGCGCACCTCGTCCCAGCTCAACAGCGCCGGCTCGCCCGGCGCCGGACGCGGGATGTTGAGGGTGTTCAGCACCACCGGCCGCCGCCCGGTCAGCCCGGACTGGCCCACCAGCTCGTCCATCCACGCGCCGCCGCGCTTGGACGCCCGGGCGTGGAAGTCCCCGATGAACAGGCCCAGCGCGGTGCCGTCCTCCTCGAACACCTCGAAGACCCGGGCGTCCGGGTGGTGCGCCGTCAGCTCCGGCCGCTCGGTGAAGGTGATCCCGTACGCGAGCCCCGCGGCGAAGAACACGCCGTCCACCAGCACCCGCTCCAGCTCGAAGTACGGGCGCAGCGCGGCGGTGTCCACCTGATAGGAGGCCTGCCGGACCTTCTCCGAGTAGTACGCCCAGTCGTGCGCGGCGATCTCCTCGACACCGTCCGCGGCCGCCACCGCGGCCAGCTCGGCGGCCTCCCGGCGGGCGTTCGCCACGGCCGGCTCCACCAGCCGGGCGAGCAGCCCGGACACCGCCTCGACCGTCCCGGCCGTCTCGTCCGCGACGACGTAGGCGGCGTGGTTCGGGAAGCCCAGCAGCGCGGCCCGCTCGGCGCGCAGCCGCGCCATCCGGATCGCCAGCGGCCCGTTCTCCGCGCCGGCCCGGGCGAGCGAGGCGGCCAGCAGCCGCTCGCGCACCGAGCGGTCGGCCAGCTGGGCCAGCTCGGGCTGGGTGGAGGTGCTCTTGAGGCTGAGCACGTACCGGCCCTCGTGGCCGAGCACCCGGGCGTTCTCGGCCGCACCGGCGATCGCGCCCTCGGACAGCCCGGCCAACTCCTCGGCGGTGTCCACGACCAGCGCGGCGGCGCGGGTGGCGGCGTTCACGTTCTGCTGGAACGTCGTCCCCAGCGCGGCGAGTTCGGCGTTCAACTCGCGCAGCCGGTCCTGCTCGGCCGCGCCCAGCCGGGCGCCGGAGCGGACGAACGCGGTGTACCAGCGCTCCAGCAGCCGCAGCGACTCCGGGTCCAGCCCCAGCGCGGCCCGGTCCCCGTGCAGCGCCTCGATCCGGGCGAACAGCCGCCGGTCCAGGTGGATCGCGTCGTGGTGGGCCGCGAGCAGCGGGCTGACCTTCGCCTCCACCTCGTCCAGCAGCTCGGTGGTGTCGGAGGAGGACTGGTTGCGGAACACCGCGTCCACCCGGCGCAGCAGCTCACCGGAGCGCTCCAGGGCCACCAGGGTGTTCTCGAAGGTCGGCTCGGACCGGTCGTCGGTGATCGCCGCGATCTCGGCCAGCTGCTCGGCCGTTCCGCGCTCGTACGCGGGCAGGTAGTGCTCCTCCCGGATCTCGGCGTAGGGAGGCAGTTCGTAGACCAGGGGGCTGGCCGCGAAGAACGGGTTCTCGGTCATTCCGCCGACCCTACGCGGTGTCACCCCGCGTGCCCATACACCCCAGGTCATCGTTGTCAGACCCACCCGTTAACGTCGACCGCGCGGACCCCCGGTCCGCACACCCGCGCCCCACCCGCACACCCGCCCCGCACCCCCGGCCCGCCGCAGCACCGCCAGGACGCGCCCCAGGAGAGGAGACACCCGCCGTGGCCCCCAGAACCGCCCTCGTGCCCGACCAGCACGGCCCCGGCGGCCGCCTCCAGCCGCTCGACGACGCCGGCCGGCCGCTCGGCCCGCCGGAGGCCGTCCGCGACCTCGCCGCGGCCGTCGCCGCCCTGGAGTCCACCACCCGCCCGCGCTGGGTCTGGGCCGCCGCCGACTCCGGGTACGCCCCGCTGCTGCCCCGCCTGCCCGACCGGCTCGCCCGCTGCCACGACCTGCGGCTGGTCGAGGCGCTGCTGCTGGGCCACGAGGGCCGCTTCGGCGCGCCCCGCTCGCTCGGCGCCGCCTGGTCCCGGCTGCACGGCCTGCCCGTCCCGGAGGACCTGCCCGAACCCGGCCTGTCCGACGCGGACGACGGCCAGGACACCCTGTTCGCCCCCGACCGGCTGCAACTGCCGCCCGGCGCCGACCCACTGGCCGCCGTGGTGGCCGCGCACGCCGAGCAGCAGCGGCGGATCGCCGCCATCACCGACCCGGCCGCCCGGCAGCGCTTCCGGCTGCTGGTCGCCGCCGAGTCGGCCGGCGCGCTGGTGGCCGCCGAGATCGCCCACGACGGGCTGCCCTGGCGCTCCGACGTCCACGACCGGCTGCTCAGCGACCTGCTCGGCCCCCGCCCCGCCGTCCCCGGCACCCAGCCCCGGGTGCTCGCCGACCTCGCCGTCGAACTCCAACAGGCCCTCGGCGCCAAGCCGTTCAACCCCGACTCGCACACCCAGGTGCTGCGCGCCTTCGCCGAGGCCGGCATCCAGCTCGGCTCCACCCGCTCCTGGGAGCTCAAGGAGGTCGACCACCCGGCCGCCCGGCTGCTGATCCGCTACAAGGAGCTGGCCCGGATCCACGTCGCCCACGGCTGGGCCTGGCAGGACGCCTGGGCCCGCGGCGGCCGCTTCCGGCCCGAGTACGTGGTCGGCGGCGTGGTCTCCGGCCGCTGGGCCAGCCGCGGCGGCGGCGCCCTGCAGATCCCGCGCATCCTGCGCCGCGCCGTGGTCGCCGACCCGGGCTGGCTGCTGGTGGTCGCCGACGCCGCCCAGCTGGAGCCGCGGGTGCTCGCCGCGCTCTCCCAGGACGCCGGGCTGGCCCGCACCGCGGCCGGCGGCGACCTCTACGAGTCGCTCGCCGCCCAGGCCTTCCAGGGCGACCGCGACAAGGCCAAGCTCGGCCTGCTCGGCGCCATGTACGGGCAGACCAGCGGCGACATCGGCCCGCTGCTGAACACCCTGCGCCGGCGCTACCCGGCCGCGATGGGCTACGTCGAGGCGGCGGCCCGCACCGGGGAGGACGGCGGCGTCGTCACCTCCCGGCTCGGCCGGGTCTGTCCGCCGGCCTCCGCCGCCTTCCTCGACCTCACCGAGGCCGACGCCGGCGGCGAGACCGGCGGCCGCACCGCCCGCGCCCGCGGCCGGTTCACCCGCAACTTCGTCATCCAGGCCAGCGCCGCCGACTGGGCGCTCGCCCTGCTGGCGGCGCTGCGCCGACGGCTGGGCGAACTGCCCGTGCCCGGCCCGGCGGACCGCCCGCACCTGGTGTTCTTCCAGCACGACGAGGTGATCGTGCACACCCCGGCCAACCTGGCCGAGCAGGTGGCCGCCGCCGTCGCCGAGTCCGCCGACGAGGCCCGGCGGCTGGTCTTCGGCGACACCCCGGTGCGCTTCCCGCTCAGCACCGCGGTGGTGGACTGCTACGCCGACGCCAAGTGACCGCCGCTACAGCTTGCGGAAGGAACGCGCCTCCTCCGCCGCCGCGACCACCTCGGCCAGCCCCGCCCCGGTCGAGGCGGTGACGACGGCGGCCACCGCGCCCTCCACGAACGGCGCGTCCACCAGCCGCACCCCCGGCCTCGGCTCGTCCTCCAGCACGGTCACCGCGGTCAGCACCGAACTGCCGAGGTCCGGCAGCACCACCACCCCGGCCCCGCCGTCCGCCTCCGCGACGGCCCGGGCGATCAGCTCGTAGCTGGTGCCGAGCCCGCCGTCCTCCGTCCCGGCCGCGACCGCCACCCGCACGCCGTCCGGGGCGAGTTCGCCGAGCAGCTCACGCAGCCCCTCGGCCAACGTGGCACTGTGCGAAACCAGAACGATGCCCACCCGTCCACTCATGCGCCCGACCCTACGGCCCGCCCCACTGCTCCGGAAGGGTGAGCGGAACCGCGCGTGTCGCACCCCGTGCCCCCACCCCCCGTCTGGCGTAGCGTCGGCCCCAGGCTGTTGCGTCCGCACCGAGGCCACCCGCGGTCACCCAAGGGAGCGAAGTGAAGAAGCTGATCAACACCCCGGAGAGCGTCCTGGAGGACGCCCTGGCCGGAGTCGCCGCCGCCCACCCCGAACTGGCGGTGGACATCCCCCACCGGGTGATCACCCGGGCCGCCCGCCCGGCCGGCCCCAAGGTCGCGTTGATCTCCGGCGGCGGCTCCGGCCACGAGCCGCTGCACGGCGGTTTCGTCGGCCCCGGCATGCTCGACGCCGCCTGCCCCGGCGAGGTGTTCACCTCCCCCGTCCCGGACCAGATGCTGGCCGCCGCGAAGGCCGTGGAGAACGGCTCCGGCGTCGTCTTCATCGTCAAGAACTACACCGGCGACGTGATGAACTTCGAGCTCGCCGCCGAACTCGCCGCCGAGGAGGGCCTGGAGGTCCGCACCGTCCTGGTCAACGACGACGTCGCGGTCGAGGACTCCACCTGGACGGCCGGCCGCCGCGGCACCGGGGCGACCGTCCTGGTCGAGAAGACGGCCGGGGCGCTCGCCGAACGCGGCGCCACGCTGGACAAGGTCGCCGCCCTCGGCGAGCGGGTCAACGCCGCCTCCCGCTCCTTCGCGATCGCGCTCACCGCCGCCACCGTCCCGGCCGCCGGCAAACCCGGCTTCGACCTGCCCGAGGACGAGATCGAGGTCGGCGTCGGCATCCACGGCGAGCCCGGCCGCCGCCGCGAGAAACTCCGCCCCGCCCGCGAACTGGCCGCCGAGGTGGTCGAGACCATCCTCGCCGACCACCACCTGACCCCGGGTGACGAGGTGATCGCCCTGCTCAACGGCATGGGCGCGACCCCCCTGCTGGAGCTGTACGTCGTCTACGGCGAGGTGGCCGCCCGGCTCGCCGAACGCGGCATCACGGTGGCCCGCAGCCTGGTCGGCAACTACGTCACCAGCCTCGACATGGCGGGCTTCTCGCTCACCCTCACCAAGGCCGACACCCAACTGCTGGACCTCTGGGACGCCCCGGTCGACACCCCCGCCCTCAAGCGCGCCTGAACGGAGACGGCATGGACTTCGACACCACCCTCGCCGAGGCCTGGATCCGCGCGATCGCCGCGGCCGTCGAGGAGGAACAGTCCCGGCTCACCGACCTGGACTCGGCCATCGGCGACGGCGACCACGGCAGCAACCTCCACCGCGGCTTCGCCGCCGCCCTCACCGCCCTGGACGACCTCCGGCCGGACGGCCCCGGCGCCGTCCTCACCAAGACCGGCACCACCCTCATCTCCAAGGTCGGCGGCGCCTCCGGCCCCCTCTACGGCAAGGCCTTCCGCGCCATCGGCGCCGCCCTCCCCGGCCCCGCCGACCCCACCACCCTCGCCGAAGCCCTCGCCGCCGGCCTGGACGCGATCCGCATCCTCGGCAAGGCCGACCCCGGCGACAAGACCATCGTGGACGCCTGGACCCCCGCCGTCGCCGCCCTCCGCGCCGCCGCCGCCACCGGCGCCGACCTCCCCGAAGCCACCGCAGCCGCCGCCGAAGCCGCCGAACAAGGCGCCCACGCCACCATCCCCCTCCGCGCCCGCAAGGGCCGCGCCTCCTACCTCGGCGACCGCAGCACCGGCCACCAGGACCCCGGCGCCACCTCCACCGCCCTCCTCTTCCGCACCCTCGCCCGAACCACCGCCCGCTGACCACCACCCCACGGGCACGCGGGCCAAGCCCGCGTGCCCGCAGCAAAACCCCTCAAACACCCCGCACCCCCAGCAACCACCCCCCTCCCCCCTCACCAAAGCCCCCGCGCAGCGGCCCCCCTCAGTCCGTCCGCGCAATCAGCAACAACAACGCGTCATCCCGCAACTCCCCACCCGTATGCGCCAGCAGATCCGCATACACCCGCCCCACCGCCGCCTCCAGCTCCCCGGCCGAGCGCCCAGCTCCCCGCACCAGCGGCCCGACCCGCTCCGCCAACGGATAGAACTCCCCGCTCCTGCGGTGCCGCGCCTCGATCACCCCGTCCGTGTACAGCACCAGGACGTCCTCCGCCCCGAACGGCTGCCCCCAGGTGGTCGGTTCGCCCGTGGCCAGCCGCCCGAGGCCGAGCGGCACCCACGGGTCGGGCGCGTCCAGCACGTGGGCCCGCCCCTCGCCGTCCACCCGGATCGGCGCGACGTGCCCGTACTGGAGCAGTTCCATCTCCCCGGGCCGCCGGAACTCGGCGAACAGCGCCGTGGTGAACTCCCCGTCGGGCACGTGCCGCTCGACGCTGGCCTCGATCCGCGAGGCGACCCCCCGCAGCCCGGCTTCGTCGTACGCGGCTTCGCGGAACGCGCCGAGCACCACCGCCGCGGTCTGGACGGCGGCCAGCCCCTTGCCCCGGACGTCCCCGACCGCGACCCGGGTGCCGTGCGGCGTCTCCAGCACCGAGTAGAGGTCCCCGCCGATCCGTGAGGCGTCCGCCGCGGACACGTACCGCACGGCGAGCCGCAGCGGCCCGACGGCCGGCCCGGGCAGGCGCAGCAGGGCCCGCTGGGCGGCTTCGGCGACGGAGCTGACCGCCGCGAAGGCGGCCGCCCGCCGCATCCGGATCTTGGCGACCCAGGCCGAGAACAGCGTCAGGACCAGATAGCTGACCATCGCACCGTAAAGGAAGCGGGCGTCGTTGATGTTGTCGACCTGGTCGTAGTGGCTGAGTCCGAAGACGGCGAGCAGCCCGACCGCGCAGACGGCGAGCAGTTCGCCGGGTTTGAGGGTGAGCGCGGCGACGGCCGGGACGACGGTCATCAGCGGTGCGAGGTACCGGTCCTTGCCGGAGAGGAGGTCCGCGAGTGCGACCAGCAGGACGGCGAGCAGCGCCGGGGCGGCCCGCCACCGGAACGGCACGTCCTGGAGGTCGGCGGCCATCAGGGCGCCGCGCCGCCGGTCCGGTGACAGCCCGGCGGCAGAGGGGGCCGAGGGCGACTGGGCACGGCGGATCGGGAACACATACCGAACATAAGGGACGATCGCGGCCCCGAACCACCCACCGCCCCACGCACCGCCCGACGCACCGCCCCCGCCCACCGGCCCCGCCGACCCCACCCACCTCGCTCCCGCCACTCCCATAAGTCCCCATTGCCTGATTTGTCATAAAGTTCGACCAAAGCGGCTACTCAGAGGAGGCCCTGCCCGGTGTCCGGATACCGACCCACGCCGCGCATCACCGCACCCCCCGCCCGGACGGCCGCCCGGCCCCAGCACTGGCTCAAGTTCTTCCTGACCGGCCTGCTGCTGTGGGCCTGCACCGTCCTGGTCACCTTCTTCACCGACAACAGCAACCTGGTCCCGACCATCGTGCTGCTGGGCAGCTTCCTGGTCCCGGCCACGGTGGTGACCTGGGCGTACGAGCGCTACGCGGCCGACCTCGGCCCGGACCGGATCTTCACCTGCTTCGGCATCGGCGGGGTGATCGGCGTCCTGGGCGCCTCGGTGCTGGAGACGTACCTGCTCTCCCCCTCGGTGTGGATGTACATGGGGGTCGGCCTGATCGAGGAGGCGGTCAAGCTGGCCGCGCTGATCCTGGTCAGCCGTCGGCTGCGGGTCGGCGGGCTGCGCCACGGGCTGGTGCTGGGCGCGACCGTCGGGGCCGGGTTCGCCGCGTTCGAGAGCGCCGGGTACGCGTTCAACGCGGTGCTGAGCATCCAGGGGCTGTCGCTGGACGACCTGGTGGAGACGGAGATCCTGCGCGGGGTGCTCGCCCCGGTCGGCCACATCCTGTGGACGGCGATCATCGGCGGGGTGCTGTTCCGGGAGCGGCGCGGCGGGCACTTCCGCCTCACCACCCCGGCGCTGCTCACCTACCTGGGCGTCTCGCTGCTGCACGCGCTGTGGGACAGCACGAGCGGCATCGCCGTCTGGCTGGTGGCCCGGACCACCACGAGCGACTTCCAGCGTGCCCTGTTCGACCTGGGCTACATGCCGAACCCGTCGAGCGAGCAGGTCCACCTGTACACCGTGTACGACACGGCGGGGCTGCTCGTGGTCTCCTTGGGGGGTCTGCTCTGGCTGAGGCTGCTGGTGCGCAGCGAGCCCACCGCGCCGATCCCGGCACAGCAGCCCTCCGCACCGGCCTGACCGTCCCCCGCCCCTCCGGGAAATACCCCAGAGGGGTATGGTGTTCGAAGAGCTGGAGAAGCAGGAGATCCAGCACCCGCACCGACCTCCAGGAGGCCCCGATGTCCAGCACCATCACCTACACCGTGTCCGGCATGAGCTGCGGCCACTGCGAGAAGGCGATCAGCGAGGAGTTGTCCACGCTGGCCGGTGTCACCGAGGTCGCCGCCGACGCCCAGGCCGGTACCGTGACGGTCTCCTCCACCGTCCCGCTGGCGGAGGAGCAGGTCCGCGCCGCGATCGACGAGGCCGGCTACGAGCTGGTCGGCCCCGCCGCCTGAGCCACCCCGGTCCGGGGGGGGCCCGCCCAGGCCCCCGCCACCACGCCCAAGGAGCCCTCCGCATGACCACCTCCGCCCCCGGCGTCGGGGCACCGGACCGGGTCGAGCTGTCGATCGGCGGGATGACCTGCGCCTCCTGCGCCGCCCGGATCGAGAAGAAGCTCAACCGGATGGACGGCGTCGAGGCCACGGTCAACTACGCCACCGAGAAGGCCCGGGTCGACTTCGGCCCCGGCGTCACGGTCGAGGAGCTGATCGAGACCGTCGAGCGGACCGGCTACACCGCCGAGCTCCCACCGCCCCCGGCCCCCGCCGCCCCCGAACCCGGCTCCGGCCCCGCGCACGGCACCCGCTCCGGGCCGAACGGCCACCCCGGGCCGAACGACCACCCCGGGCCGACCGACCTGCCGGCCGCCGACCCGCTCCGCGAGCGCCTGCTGATCAGCATCCTGCTCGGCGTCCCCGTGGTGCTGCTCTCGATGGTCCCCGCCCTGCAGTTCACCGACTGGCAGTGGCTGGCCTTCGCCCTCACCGGCCCGGTCGTCTGCTACGGCGGCCTGCCCTTCCACCGCGCCGCCTGGACCAACCTCAAGCACGGCACCGCGACCATGGACACCCTGGTCTCGCTCGGCACCCTGGCCGCCTTCGGCTGGTCCTGCTGGTCCCTCTTCCTGGGCCACGCCGGCCTGCCCGGCATGCACCACGAGTTCTCGCTCACGGTCGGCGACACCGACCCCGCCGCCAGCCTCTACCTGGAGACCGCGGCCGCCGTCACCGTGCTGATCCTGCTCGGCCGCCACCTGGAGGCCCGCGCCAAGCGCCGGGCCGGCGCGGCCCTGCGCGCCCTGCTGGACCTCGGCGCCAAGGACGTGACCGTGCTCCGGGGCGGGCGCGAGGTCCGGCTGCCGGTGGAGCAACTGACCGTCGGCACCCGCTTCGTGGTCCGCCCCGGCGAGAAGGTCGCCACCGACGGCACCGTGGTCGAGGGCAGTTCCGCGGTGGACGCCTCGATGCTCACCGGCGAGTCCGTCCCGGTCGAGGTCACCGTCGGGGACGCCGTCACGGGCGCCACCGTCAACGCGGGCGGCCGGCTGGTGGTCGAGGCCACCAGGGTCGGCGCGGACACCCGGCTCGCCCGGATGGCCCGGCTGGTCGAGGAGGCCCAGAACGGCAAGGCCGCCGCCCAGCGCCTGGCCGACCGGATCTCCGCGGTCTTCGTCCCGGTGGTCATCCTGATCGCCCTGGCCACCCTGGTCGGCCGGCTGCTGGCCACCGACAGCCCCACCGCGGCGTTCACCTCCGCCGTGGCCGTGCTGATCATCGCCTGCCCGTGCGCCCTGGGCCTGGCCACCCCGACCGCCCTGCTGGTCGGCACCGGCCGCGGCGCCCAGCTCGGCATTCTGATCAAGGGCCCGGAGGTGCTGGAGACCACCCGCCGGGTCGACACCGTCGTCCTCGACAAGACCGGCACCGTCACCACCGGCCGGATGACCCTGCTCGCCGTGCACACCGCCGAGGAGGTCACCGAGGCCGAGGCGCTGCGCCTCGCGGGCGCCCTGGAGCACGCCTCCGAGCACCCGATCGCCCGGGCGATCGCCACCACCGCCGCCGACCGCCTCGGCGGGCTGCCGCCGGTCCGGGACTTCCGCAACCTGCCCGGCCGGGGCGTGCAGGGCGTCGTGGACGACCGTACGGTCACGGCCGGGCGCGCGGCCCTGCTGGCCGACCTCGCCCAGCCCCTGCCGCCCGTCCTGGCCCGCGCCGTGGCCGCCGCCGAGGCGGCCGGCCGCACCGCGGTCGCGGTCGGCTGGGACGGCGAGGCCCGGGCCGTCCTGGAGGTGGCGGACGCGCTCCGGCCGACCAGCGTCGAGGCCGTCGCCCGGCTGCGCGCCCTCGGCCTGACCCCGGTGCTGCTGACCGGCGACAACCGCACGGTGGCGGAGGCGGTGGCCGCCGAGCTCGGCGTCGCGCCGCAGGACGTCATCGCCGAGGTGCTGCCCGAGGACAAGGTGGCGACGGTCCGCCGGCTGCAGGCCGAGGGCAGGGTCGTGGCGATGGTCGGCGACGGCGTCAACGACGCGGCCGCGCTCGCCCAGGCCGACCTCGGCCTGGCGATGGGCACCGGCACCGACGCCGCGATCGAGGCCGGCGACCTCACCCTGGTCCGCGGCGACCTGCGCGCCGCCGCCGACGCCGTCCGGCTCAGCCGCCGCACCCTCGCGACCATCCGGGGCAACCTCTGCTGGGCCTTCGGCTACAACGTCGCGGCGATCCCGCTGGCCGCCGCCGGACTGCTGAACCCGATGATCGCCGGGGCCTCGATGGCCTTCTCCTCGCTCTTCGTCGTCGGCAACAGCCTCCGGCTGCGCCGCTTCCGGGCTGCCTGAGCCCGGCCGGACGACGGACGACGGCACGAGAGGCCCGGACCGTCCTCGGTCCGGGCCCCTCGTCGCATCTCGACGCCTCAACGCCTCGACGCCTCAACGCCTCAACGCCCTAGCAGTTCC
Organism: Kitasatospora sp. NPDC040550; assembly: GCF_055594965.1. Classification (NCBI taxonomy): domain Bacteria; kingdom Bacillati; phylum Actinomycetota; class Actinomycetes; order Kitasatosporales; family Streptomycetaceae; genus Kitasatospora; species Kitasatospora sp. NPDC040550. The sequence goes on from NZ_JBVIWC010000052.1 coordinate 15,145, forward strand.
CCGCCGTTGCAGTGCAGGATCTCCCCGGTGATGAACCCGGCCTCGGGCGAGGCGAGGAAGGTGACCGCCGCCGCGACCTCCCCGGTCTCGCCGATCCGGCCGAGCAGCGTGCGCGCCGCGCGGCGGGCCACCTCGGGCTCGTCCAGCCGCGGCCCGAAGAACTCGGTGCCGGCCACCGTGCCCGGCGCGACGATGTTGGCGGTGATCCCCGAGGTGCCCAACTGCGCGGCCAGGAAGTGGTTCCAGGCGTGCAGCGAGGCCTTCGCCGCACCGTACGACCCGGCGCCGCGCAGGGCGGCGATGGAGCTGATGGTGACGACCCGGCCGGAGCCGGGGGTGAGCCGGTCCCGGATCGACTCGGTGAGCAGCACCACGGTCAGCACGTTGCGCTCGAAGTCGCCGCGCCAGCGGGCCAGCACGGCGTGCGGCCCTCCGCCGACCACGGTCTCCCGGCTGCCGGCGTTGTTCACCAGCACGTCGATCCGCTCGGGCAGGTCCGCCAGCGCGGCCTCCACGGCGTCCGGGTCGGCGAGGTCGCACACCAGCGGGGTGACGTTCGGCCCGAGGTCGATCGCGGCCTTCTCCAGGACGGCCCGGCGCCGACCGACGATCACCACGTGCTCGCCCGCCTCGGCGAACCGCCGCGCGACTTCGTACCCGATTCCCGTGCCACCGCCGGTGACGACGACGTTCCTGGCCATCTGCGTACTCCCTCCCCAGTTCCGCCGTCGCGCGACGAGGGGGCGCGACGGTCCGTACCGGAATGCCACGATTCCTATCACGCTCGGTTGCCGTGACTGCGGGGAGGGTGACGTCGCGCCCGAGGAAAGGTGTGATATGAGCACGGTACGAGGCGCCTACGGAGCGTGGCGAGAGGCAGCTCACACCCCCCGGGCGTAACTTCTCGCACCCTGATACGTCTTAGGTTGGTAGTGCGGCAGTTTTTCCGCTGGGCGGGGCACGATCAACGGCAATGTGCCCCCGCGCTTCCAGCGGGCTGCCGCCGACGGGGCTCCGGCGGGCCCCGGGAACGGTCGTCGATCCCTCGACGGCCTTCGCGCACGGCGCCGGGGTTGTGGCGGGCCAGGGACGCTTTGAGCGGCCGTCCCCGGTCGCGGCCGGCCCCGGAGTCGTGCGCCGTACGGTTCAGTCCCCGTCCGCGGGCCTTCCGGGTCCACGGGCGGGGACGCGAAGGGGCCCGGCCGCTCAGCAGCGGCCGGGCCCCTTTCGGTGCGGTGCGACGTCAGCGCTGGTCGAGCTCGACGTAGTCGCGGATCGCGGTGCCGGTGTAGATCTGGCGCGGGCGGCCGATCCGGCTGGTCGGGTCGTTGATCATCTCGTGCCAGTGGGCGATCCAGCCCGGCAGCCGGCCGAGGGCGAACAGCACGGTGAACATGCTGGTCGGGAAGCCCATGGCGCGGTAGATCAGACCGGTGTAGAAGTCCACGTTCGGGTACAGCTTGCGCGAGATGAAGAAGTCGTCCTTGAGGGCGTGCTCCTCCAGCTTGAGCGCGATCTCCAGCAGCTCGTCGCTCTTGCCGAGCTGGCCGAGGACCTCGTGCGCCAGCAGCTTGACCTGCGCGGCGCGCGGGTCGAAGGCCTTGTAGACGCGGTGGCCGAAGCCCATCAGCTTGACGCCGGCTTCCTTGTTCTTCACCTTCGTGATGAACGCGTCGACGTCGCCGCCGTCCTTCTGGATGCTCTCCAGCATCTCCAGGACGGCCTGGTTGGCACCACCGTGCAGCGGGCCCCACAGCGCCGAGATGCCCGCCGAGATCGAGGCGAACAGGTTGGCGTGGCTGGAACCGACCAGGCGCACGGTGGAGGTGGAGCAGTTCTGCTCGTGGTCCGCGTGCAGGATGAGCAGCTTGTCCAGGGCGTTGACGATGACCGGGTTGAGCTCGTAGTCCTCGGCGGGGACGGCGAAGGTCATCCGCAGGAGGTTCTCGACGTAGCTCAGGTCGTTGCGCGGGTAGACGAAGGGCTGGCCCATCGCCTTCTTGTACGCGTACGCGGCGATCGTCGGCAGCTTGGCCAGCAGGCGGACGGTCGACAGGTGGCGCTGGGCCGCGTCGAAGGGGTTGTGGCTCTCCGGGTAGAACGTGGAGAGCGCACCGACCACCGAGGACAGCATGGCCATCGGGTGGGCGTCCCGCGGGAAGCCCTGGAAGAAGCGCTTGACGTCCTCGTGCAGCAGCGTGTGCTGGGTGATCTCGCGGTTGAACTGCGCCAGCTGGTCCGCGTTGGGCAGCTCGCCGTTGATCAGGAGGTACGCGGTCTCGATGAAGCCGCCCTGCGATGCGAGCTGCTCGATCGGGTAGCCGCGGTACCGCAGGATGCCGTTGTCGCCGTCCACGAAGGTGATCGCGGACTTGTACGCGGCGGTGTTACCGAAGCCGTTGTCCAGGGTGACCAGGCCGGTCTGCGGGAGCAGCTTCGAGATGTCGAAGCCGGAGTTGCCCGCAGTGCTCTCGACGACGGGGTACTCGTACTCGCCGTCCTGGTACCGCAGTACTACCGAGTTGTCGCTCACGTCTTCCTCACCGACGAAATGAATCCTCTTCCAAGGTGCCCTGACTGACTCCACGATCCCCCATCCGGAGGACAGTCGCGCACCCGGGGTGGCCCGGAAGGGCCCGCCCCTACAAAACCTGCTGCCCCTGCCGGTACGAACCGGACAAGATCGGCACCACCCTAGGCTCTGCCGTAAATCTCTTCACGTCAAGAGAACATTAGAGGCAACCATCCTGTTGGATAATCATCCAGAAGCAAGTCGATGATCCAGCGCGGCATGCCGCCGACCTGCACTGACGGCCCTCACAGCCTGCGCGATCGCCTTCCGTGACCCCACCAGCACGACGAGTTTCCTCGCCCTGGTCACAGCCGTGTAGAGCAGGTTTCGCTGGAGCATCGTCCAAGCGGACATGGTGACCGGAATCACCACCACCGGGTATTCACTTCCCTGCGAGCGATGGATCGTCACCGCGTAGGCGTGCGCCAGCTCGTCCAGTTCGTCGAAGTCGTACGGCACCTCCTCGTCCTCGTCGGTGAGCACAGTCAACCGCTGGTCGTCCACGCTGAGGGCGGTCACCACTCCCACTGTGCCGTTGAAGACCCCGTTCCGCCCCTTGTCGTAGTTGTTGCGGATCTGGGTGACCTTGTCCCCCACCCGGAAGGTCCGCCCGCCGAAACGCCGCTCCGCCAGACCCTCCCGGGCCGGCGTCACCGCCCCCTGCAACAGGGTGTTCAGGTTCCCCGCCCCCGCCGGGCCCCGGTGCATCGGCGCCAGCACCTGGACGTCCCGGCGCGGGTCGTAACCGAACTTCTGCGGGATCCGGCGGGCCACCACGTCCACCGTCAGACCGGCCGCCCGCTCGGTGTCGTCCTCCACGAACAGGAAGAAGTCCGCCAGACCCTCCGTCAACGGCGGCTTCCCCTCGTTGATCCGGTGCGCGTTGGTCACCACGCCCGACTGCTGCGCCTGCCGGAAGATCCGGGTCAGCCGCACCGAGGGGATCGGCCCGTCCTCGGCCAGCAGATCCCGCAGCACCTCGCCCGCCCCCACCGAGGGCAGCTGGTCCACGTCCCCCACGAACAGCAGGTGGGCCCCCGGCGGCACCGCCTTGACCAGCTTGTTCGCCAGGATCAGGTCCAGCATCGAGGCCTCGTCCACCACCACCAGGTCCGCGTCCAACGGCCGGTCCCGGTCGAACGCGGCATCGCCGCCCGGCTTCAACTCCAGCAGCCGGTGCACCGTCGAGGCCTCCGCCCCGGTCAGCTCCGCCAGCCGCTTGGCCGCCCGCCCGGTCGGCGCCGCCAGCACCACCTTCGCCCGCTTGGCCAACGCCATCGTGACGATCGACTTCACCGTGAACGACTTGCCGCAGCCCGGACCACCCGTCAGCACCGCGACCTTCTCGGTCAGCGCCAACCGCACCGACTGCTCCTGCTCCGGGGCCAGCGCCGCCCCGGTCCGCCGGGCCAGCCACTCCAGTGCCACCGGCCAGTCCACCTCCGCCGACCACGGCAGCCGGTCGGAGTCCGAACGCAGCAGCCGCAACAGCTGGTTGGCCAGCGAGATCTCCGCCCGGTGGAACGGCACCAGGTACACCGCCGTGATCGGCTCGCCCGCCTCCCCCGGCACCGTCTCGCGCACCACCCCCTCCGCCGCGACCAGCTCCGCCAGGCAGTCGATCACCAGCCCCACGTCCACCTGCAACAGCTTCACGCCGTCCGCGATCAGCCGCTCCTCCGGCAGGTAGCAGTGACCCTGGTCGGTGCTCTGCGACAGCGCGTACTGCAGGCCGGCCTTCACCCGCTCCGGACTGTCGTGCGGGATGCCCACCGCCTGGGCGATCCGGTCCGCCGTCAGGAAGCCGATGCCCCAGACGTCCGAGGCCAGCTTGTACGGCTCGTTGCGGACCACCCCGATCGAGGCGTCCCCGTACTGCTTGTAGATCCGCACCGCCAGCGAGGTCGACACCCCGACCCCCTGGAGGAAGACCATCACCTCCTTGATGGCCTTCTGCTCCTCCCAGGCCGCGGCGATCTTCTTGGTGCGCTTCGGCCCCAGCCCCGGCACCTCGATCAGCCGGCCCGGCTCGTTCTCGATCACCTCCAGGGTGTCCACCCCGAAGCGCTCGACGATCCGCTCGGCGAACCGCGGCCCGATCCCCTTGATCAGCCCCGAACCCAGGTACCGCTGGATGCCCTGGACCGTCGCGGGCAGCACCGTGGTGTAGTTCTCCACCGTGAACTGCCGCCCGTACTGCGGGTGCGAGCCCCACCGCCCGTGCAGCCGCAGCGACTCCCCGACCTGCGCCCCCAGCAGCGCGCCCACCACCGTCAGCAGGTCGTTCCCGCCCCGGCCGGTGTCCACCCGGGCCACCGTGTAGCCGGTCTCCTCATTGGCGTAGGTGATCCGCTCCAGCACGCCCTCGACCTGCGCGAGCTGGCGGGGCACCTCCTGCCCCGCCTGCGCCTGCTTGCCCACCGGAGCCCCCTTCGACCGGTACGGGTGGACCCTTCCGTTACGCACCGTACCGCCCGGCGCGGACAGGTCCGGACCGCCGGCCGCCCCGCCCGCCGGACCACCCACCGGGCCCACCGGCCTGACCCGCCGTGCACCGCCCCGACCGAGGTGCCAGGCTGAAAGGGTCCAGGGGGTCGTCGACCGCGCCCGCGCCCGCACGGGACCCGTCCGAGGAGCAGTGCCGCCATGCTCAACACCGACTTCCGCCCCGGTTCCCCCGACTGGCTCGACCTGAGCAGCCCCGACACCCGGGCCTCCGTCGACTTCTACACCACCCTGTTCGGCTGGACCTTCGACTCGGCCGGCCCCGAAGCCGGCGGCTACGGCTTCTTCCAGCTCGACGGCCGCACCGTCGCCGCCCTCGGCCCGCTCGCCGAGGAGGGCGCACTCCCCAGCTGGACCCTTTATTTCGCCACCGAGGACGCCGACCGCACCACCGACCTGGTCCAAGAGGCGGGCGGCCACATCCGGTTCACCCCCTTCGACGTCTTCGCCGCGGGCCGGATGGCCGGCTACACCGACCCGACCGGCGCCGACTTCGCGGTCTGGCAGCCGCACGACACCCGCGGCCTGGACGTCGTCAACGACCAGGTCAGCCTCTGCTGGGCCGAGTGCTACAGCGTCGACGCGGAACGGGCCAAGGCCTTCTACCGCACGGTCTTCGACTGGCAGGAACAGGACGTCCCGCTCGGCGAGGCGCTCTACACCGTGCTCACCCCGGCCGGCGGCGGCACCGACGACGCACACGGCGGCATCCTCCAACTCAGCCCCGAGCACACCGCCCGCGGCACCGGCTCGCACTGGCTCCCCTACTTCGAGGTCCTCAACGTGGACGCCGGCCTCGCCATCGCCGACCGGCTCGGCGCGAAGGTCCGGATCCCGGCGACGGACGTCCACGGGGTCGGCCGGCTCGCCCAGCTGCTGGACCCGCACGGAGCCGTCTTCGCCGTCATCACCAGCGCCGGGCCCGGGCAGTGACCCGGCATCGGACCGTGGTGGGCCGTAGCGGGCCCTGGAGGCACGCTACGGGCGTAGATCGGTGCCCGCCGACCCTCCGAGTCCTCTCTATCCTCTGATCATGACTGAAACGGCTGTTCTGACGATCCGACGGGCCGGCGAAACCGATCTGCCCGCCATCGTGGCCATGCTCGCGGACGACCCGCTGGGCGCCACCCGCGAGAGCCCCGACGACCTCACTCCCTACCGCACCGCCTTCACCCGCATCGACCGCGACCCGCACCAGCACCTGGTCGTCGCCGAACGCGCCGGCCGCGTCGTCGGCACCCTCCAACTCACAGTGATCCCGGGCCTCTCCCGGGCCGGCTCCACCCGCACGATCATCGAGGCCGTCCGCATCCACGCCGAGGAACGCGGCAGCGGACTCGGCACCGAACTGATCGAGTGGGCCGTCGAGCGCTCCCGCGAACTCGGCGCCGACCTCGTCCAACTCACCTCGGACGCGACCCGCACGGATGCCCACCGGTTCTACGAGCGGCTCGGTTTCACCGCCTCGCACATCGGATTCAAGCAGCAGCTCTGACATCTCCCCCGGAAATGCGAGAAGGCCCACCCGGTAACCCGGGTGGGCCTTCTCTGAATGATTGTTCGGCGGCGTCCTACTCTCCCACAGGGTCCCCCCTGCAGTACCATCGGCGC
>NZ_JBVIWC010000053.1:0-17991 GCF_055594965.1 Kitasatospora sp. NPDC040550
GTCAGAAGGGTGTCCAGGTTCGTCTTCACAAACCAACCAACGGGCACCCTTCGTCATGGTCGCGGCCAGCCCAGCAATCGGACTCATTCATCTAGGAGCCTGCCCCGGCGTACCGGCGTACCGGCGTACCGGCGGACCTGGTGCTGCCCGCCGGGCCCGACCCACGGGACACGCCTCAGCCCGGCAGGGCGCCCCAGCCGTCCCGCATCGCCGCCAGCGCCTCGGTGATGGCCGGCCGCCGGGAGGCCTGGCTGCGCCAGAGCGCGAACACCCGCCGGCTCGGCTGCGAGGCGACCGGGCGGGCCGCCACCCCGGCCGGCAGCGGGCCCCTGCCGAGCCGGGGGACCACGGCCATCCCCAGCCCGGCCGCGACCAGCGCGATCTGGGTCTCGAAGTCGCCGACCTGGTAGTGCACGTCCGGCTCCTCTCCGGCCTCGCGCAGGGTGCGGACCAGCCAGTCGTGGCAGATGTTGCCCGGTGGCACGCTGATCCAGCGCTGCCCGCACAGCCGCTCCACCGGGACCGCGTCCAGCCGGGTCAGCTCGTCCCCGGCGGGCAGCACCAGGTCCACCGGGTCCGTCCCGAGGTCCAGCCGGGAGAGCCCCTCCTGCACCGGGAGCGGCACGGTCGGCCAGTCCTGCACCAGTGCCAGGTCCACCTCCCCGCGCGCCACCAGCTCCGCCGCCGGGTACGGGTCGCTCTCCAGCAGCCGTACGTCCAGCTCCGGGCAGCGCCGCCGCAGTTCGGCCAGCACCCCGGGCATCAGCCCGCGCGCCCCGGTCGCGAAGGCGGCCACCAGCAGCCGCCCGACCGCCCGGCCGCGCTGCTCCTCCAACCGCACCTCGGCCTGCTCCACCAGCCCCAGGAGGGTCCGCGCGGTGGCGGCCAGCTCCCGTGCCGCGTCGGTCAGCACCACGCCCCGGCCCTGCCGCTCCAGCAGCACCGTCCGGGTCTCCCGCTCCAGCTTGGCGATCTGCTGGGAGACCGCCGAGGGCGTGAAGCCGAGCGCGGCCGCCGCGCCGCCGACCGAGCCGTGCACCGAGACCGCGTGCAGCGCCCGCAGGCGCCCCAGATCCATCATGCAGTGATCCTAAAGCGTCCCGTTCAGTATTCATCGCTGGTGCTAAACGTTCCCGCGCCACCATGCTCGACCCATGACCGCGACCCCCGCCGCAACACCGGCCGTGACCCCCGCCGCGCCGGCCGGCACGGCCCCGGGCGCGAGCATGCGCCCCCGTCACATCGCCCTGGCCGTCCTGGTGGCCGCCGTGTGGGGCCTCAACTTCGTCCTCATCCACGTCGGCCTGGACAGCTTCCCGCCGCTGCTCTTCTGCGCCCTGCGGTTCGCCGTGGTCGCGGTGCCCGCGATCTTCTTCGTCGGCCCGCCCAGGGTGGCCTGGCGCTGGGTGCTGGCGGTCGGCGTGGTGCTCGGGGTGGTCAAGTTCGGGCTGCTCTTCCTCGGCATGCACGCCGGGATGCCGGCCGGCCTCTCCTCCCTGGTGCTCCAGGGGCAGGCGGGGTTCACCGCGCTGTTCGCCGCCGGCTTGCTGCGCGAGCGCGCCGGCCGGCGGCGGCTGCTCGGCCTGGGCCTGGCCTTCGCGGGCATCGCCCTGAGCGCCGTCGACCAGGGCCTCGGCGGGCCGTTCGGGGCCTTCGTCCTGGTCGTGCTGGCCGCCGTCGCCTGGGGCCTGTCCAACGTGCTGACCCGCCGGGCCGCGCCGCCGGACGCGCTGCGCTGGATGGTCTGGGTCAGCGCCGTGCCGCCGCTGCCGCTGCTGGCCCTGTCCCTGCTGGTGGAGGGCCCGGGCGCGGACCTGCGGGCGCTGCGCGGGATGACCCCGGCCGGGCTCGGCGTGATCGGCTACGTCGGGCTGGTCTCCACCCTGTTCGGCTTCGTCGCCTGGAGCTACCTGCTGCGCAGCTACGACGCCACCGCGGTCGCGCCCTACTCGCTGCTGGTACCGGTGTTCGGGATGTCCTCGGCCTGGCTGCTGCTCGGCGAGCGGGTCACCCCGGCGGCCGCCGCGGCCGCCCTGCTGGTGATCGCCGGGATCGGGATCACCGCGCTGCGCCCGGGGGCGCCGTCCGCGGTGGCGGCCCGGCTTCGAGGAAGCGCGCCTCGGCGGCCCGCAGCACTCGCAGCAGCACCTCCTCGTCCTCGGGGCTGACCTCGCCGAAGTAGTCCTGGGCGACCTCGTCCCGGACCTGGAGGATCCGCTCCACCGCCGCGCGCCCCTCCTCGGTCAGCAGGATCCGGACCGCCCGGCGGTCGGCCGGGTCGGGGCGGCGTTCGACCAGTCCGGCCTCCTCCAGCGCGTCGACCACCGTGGTGGCCGAGCGCGGGGCGATGTGCAGCTTGTCGGCGAGGTCGCTCAGCCGCATCGCCCGGTCCGGTGTCTCGCAGCCGGGCACGTGGGCGAGCGTGCGCAGTGCCCGGGCCTGGCCGGGGGTGATGCCGTACGGCTCCAGTCGCCAGCCGGTCTGCCGGCGGATCCGCTTGATCGCCCTGGTCATCGCGTCCGCCAGTTCGGCGGGGACGCCGGAGGTGCCGGAAGTGCCGGAGGTGCCGGGGGTGCCGGGCCGGGGGCCGGGGGAGGGGTCCGCCGGATCGTCGGTCGGCGTGGTGGTCATCGGCGGTCTCCTCGGCTGGGGTCGGCCCAAGCGTATCGGCCGGTCCCGGGCGGGCGGCCGACCGTGGAAGTGCTCGGAGAAATATCTTGAGCTTAGCTCAGTATCTGCGTTACGGTACTTCCAAGTGAGGGGACCCTAAGTTCCCCTTCCCGATCTTGGAGTTCCCGTGCCCGTTTCCACCGCCCGCGTCGCCACCGACCGCCCCGCCCGCTACGCCAAGCAGCTCGCCGCCCACATGAGCAAGCGGATCGAGACCTCCTTCTCCCCGGAGACCGGTCACGGCACCCTGGTCTTCAAGGCCGGCACCGCCACCATGGAGGCCCAGCCGGACGCCCTGCTGCTCACCGTCGAGGGCGAGCGCCAGGACCTGGCCGGCCTGGAGGACGTCGTCGGCCGCCACCTCGTCCGCTTCGGTGCCCGCGACGAACTCGTCGTCGAGTGGCACCGCGACAACGGCGAGGCCGGCCTCGTCCACCGCAATGACGACGAGGACGCCCCCGAGCAGGGCACCCCCGAGGCCTGACACCCTCGGGCGCCCGGAGGGCCCGACGCCCTCAGACGCCCGGCCTCGGCAGCCGGCGGTCGAGCGCCCACAGCACCAGGACGGCCAGGCACCAGCTCGCCAGCACGTCCAGCAGCCAGTGGAAGTCGCTCCACACCAGCCCCGCGCCCACGCCGAGCGCCAGCACCACCGCGCCCGCGGTCAGCCCCCGGGCCGTCCGCCGCCCCGCCGCCCGGGCCAGCAGCAGCGCCGCCACCCCGTACGAGAAGGCCGCCGTCGCGGTGTGCCCGGACGGGTACCAGCCCCACTGCCCCGGCAGCAACGGGTCCCCGAGCGGACCCGGCCGGGCGAACCCGGCCTTCGCCGGGACCACCAGCAGCGGGATCAGCACCGCCGTGAGCGCCGCCACCGGCAGCGGCAGCCACCAGCGCGCCGCCCCCGCCCGACGCCACCACCGGGCGGCCAGCCCCCCGGCCGCCAGCAGCACCGGGACGGCGGGCACCCCGCCGCCCAGGTTCGACAGCAGGTGGCCCAGGTCGTTCAGCAGGGCGCTCGGGTGATCACGGTGGGACGTCCGGACGGCCGCGCGCACCCAGCGGTCCACCCCCAGCAGCGGCCCGTCCACCGCCACCTGCCAGGACACCGCCAGCAGCAGCACCGCCGCGACCACCGGCACCGCCACCGACCGGGCCACCCGGCCCGGAACGGCGAACAGCCGCCCCGGAGCAGGGGGGAGAGCTCCGGGGCGGCTCTGATGATCGCCGTTCCGTGCGCCCCGGGGGGTGTGGGTCGGACGGTCGGTCGATCGGCCTTCGGTGTGCGCCACCCCTCCCGGGGCGGACTGGTTGTCCTCGCGAGGCCCGCGCGGACCGGCCCCTCCGGGAGGCCCCGCGGACGGCCCCGCCAACGGCTGGGGCTCGCTGTCCATCGGTGATGACACTACGTCAACCGCCCTTCCCGACCGAGCGCCTTCAGCGATTCCGCACATCATCTTCACCCCGCCCCGGACGCCCTCCGGACGGTCCCCCCGATCATGCCCGACCACCCGGTCGGCGTGCGAAAACCGCCCGGGGACTGCCCGGGGACCGCGCGGGCGAGCGGCCGGACGAGCGGCCGGGAACCGGATGGAAAACCGAACGGCCCGCGAGGACCAGAGGTCCCCACGGGCCGTTCAGCGCTGTCCGGACAACCCTCCGGCGGGGGGTTCACGACCTGACCGGCGACACCGCTCAGACGGCGGCGAACGCCGCCTCCAGGATGTCCAGGCCCTCGTTCAGCAGGTGCTCCGGCATGACCAGCGGCGGCAGGAAGCGCAGCACGTTGCCGTAGGTGCCGGCGGTCAGCACCACCAGGCCCTCGGCGTGGCAGGCCTTGGCGATGGCCGCGGTGACCTCCGCGTTCGCCTCCTTGGTGCCCGGCTTCACCAGCTCGACGGCGATCATCGCGCCGCGGCCGCGGACCTCGCCGATGACGTCGAACTTCTCCTGCATGGCCCGCAGACGGCCCAGCATGACCTCACCGATCCGCTGCGCCTTGCCGACGAGGTCCTGCTCCTTCATGGTCTCGATCGAGCCCAGCGCGGCGGCACAGGCCACCGGGTTGCCGCCGTAGGTGCCGCCCAGGCCACCCGCGTGCGCGGCGTCCATGATCTCGGCGCGACCCGTCACCGCGGCCAGCGGCAGACCGCCGGCGATGCCCTTGGCGGTGGTGATCAGGTCCGGGACGATGCCCTCGTCCTCGCACGCGAACCACTGGCCGGTGCGGCAGAAGCCGGTCTGGATCTCGTCGGCGACGAACACGATGCCGTTCGCCTTCGCGAACTCCACGATCGCCGGCAGGAAGCCCTTGGCCGGCTCGATGAAGCCGCCCTCACCCTGGATCGGCTCGATGATGATTGCGGCGACGTTCTCCGCGCCGATCTGCTTGTTGATCATGTCGATCGCCTGCGCGGCGGCCTCGGCGGCGCAGTTCTCCGCACCCGTCAGCCAGCGGTACGGGTAGGCCACCGGCACCCGGTGGATCTCCGGGGCGAACGGACCGAAGCCCTGCTTGTACGGCATGTTCTTCGCCGTCAGGCCCATGGTCAGGTTGGTGCGGCCGTGGTAGCCGTGGTCGAACACCACGACGGCGGTGCGCTTGGTGTACGCGCGGGCGATCTTCACCGCGTTCTCGACCGCCTCGGCGCCCGAGTTGAACAGCGCCGTGCGCTTCTCGTGGTCACCCGGGGTCAGCTCGTTCAGCTGCTCGGCGACGGCCACGTAACCCTCGTACGGGGTCACCATGAAACAGGTGTGGGTGAAGGCGGCCAGCTGCTCGCTCGCCCGGGCCACCACGGCCTCGGCGCTGTTGCCGACGTTGGTCACGGCGATGCCGGAACCGAAGTCGATCAGCGAGTTGCCGTCCACGTCCTCCAGCACGCCGCCGTTGGCGCGGGCGATGTACACCGGCAGGGTGGTGCCGACACCGGCCGCCACCGCACCCAGCTTGCGGGCCTGCAGCTCCTGCGACTTCGGACCCGGGATCGCGGTGACCAGGCGGCGCTCCTGCGGGAGCGGCGTTACGGCGCTCATGGGGTATCTCCAGACTTCTCGGCTCGGTGCTTCGCAGGCTACGGCCGCCCTCCCCGACCGGGCATGCGCCACTCGGTAGCACTGCGCCGTCCGACTTGTCCGGCACGGCCAGCCCGAGCGCCACGACTACCCGCAGGCCCCGCTCCACTACCCTGAGCGCGGGCGTGTCGCCGGTACGGCGGCATGGGTATGGCGGCACCGACGGCGGTCGGGCCGGGCGGGCGAGGGAGCGGGGCCGTACATGGCACAGGACGGGTCACACCACCAGGTCGACCACACCACCACCAGACCCCCGACCCCCCTCCCCCACCAACGCCCGGCCACCGCCCCCGGCGGGGCCTTCGACCTCGCCGCCTGGGCCACCGCCCCACGCCCCGAGGCCGAACCCGGCGTCTACCGCCTCGGCTACCGCCGCATCGACCCGGAACGTGCGGAGGCCGCCCGCGTCCCCACCTGGCCGCTGCTGCTGCGGGCGGCGCTCAACGCGGTGGTGGGGTGGCTGGCCTTCGTCTACGGCACCCAGCTGGTGCTCCGCCTGATCGTGATCACCGTGTGGGTCGATCACCCCACCGAGACCCTGGTGACCGTCGTCGGGTTGTCGGTGAACGTCGTGGTGGCTGCTGCCGTCATCAAGGTCTTCGGCCGGATGGGCCGCTGGCCCGAGGTCTGGCGCCGCTACGTCGCCCCGCTGCTGTCGCGGACGGTGACGCAGGTGGAGCCCGCCGAGGAGGACGGGGCGGTGGTGGAGGCGGTCCGCGGGCGGGATCCGTGGGACGGGCTGCGGCACGGCGGGGCGTTCGAGGCGGCGGCCCGGCTGGAGGCCGAGGCGGTCGGCGACGTCGACTACGTGCGGATCCAGCGCGCTTGGGAGTCCGCGCAGGCGGATCCGGCGTTCGTGCCCGCGTTCACCGAGCAGGTGGCGGCGCGCGGCGCGGCGGCCTTCGCCCACCCGTCCGAGGCGCGTGAGCTGCCCGGCCGGGTGCGGCGGCACGACCTGCTGCTGGGCCAGGTCTGCCTCGGCGTGGCGCAGGACGTGCCGAAGAACCCGGTGAGCCACCGGGCGGCGGACTTCGCACTGGATCCGGCGGTGCTGGGCACCTCGCTGCTGGCGGTCGGTCCGGCGGGGACGGGGAAGACGGCACGGCTGGCCCGGCCGGTGGCGGAGGCGCTGTGCCTGCAGGCGCTGGCCGGTACCGCGTGCGCGGTGGTGGTCGGGGCGGCGGACGCCGACCTGGGCCCGGATTCCTGGTACGACGTGGTGATCGCGCCCGGTGACCCGGCCTCGGTGTACGGGCTGGACCTGTACGGCGCGGCGCAGGACCCGGACGAGGCCGCGGCCCGGCTGGCCGACGCCCTGCTGCCGGACGAGCTGACCGCCCGCGCGGAGAACGCCCGGACGGCGCTGCAGCAGGTGGTGGGTCCGTTCCATGCCGCGTACCGCCGCTACCCGGGGGTGCGTGAGCTGCGGGCCCTGCTGGGCGGCGAGCCGGACGCGTTGGCGGCGCTGGTGAAGGCGCTCGGCACGGCGGGCCGACTGGCCGCGTACGAGCGGGACCTGGAGTACCGGGAGCGCCAGCGGGGCCGGGCGGACGACCCGGGGGCGCTGCTGGCGGACCGGCTGGGGCTGCTGGAGCGGCCCGCCTTCGAGGGGGCCTTCGCGACCGACGGGACGGGTCGACCCCCGTTCGCGATGCGGGTGCTGGACCACCCGCTGCGGGTGCGGGTGAAGCTGCCCGAGCGCAGTCACCCGGAGGCGGCCCGGATGCTGTCCCGGCTGGTGGTGGGGCAGTTCGTGCAGGCGGCCGGTGCGCGGGAGGACCGTTCGCTGTTCGCCGGACTGGTGGTGGACGACGCCTCGGCGGCGCTGGACGCCAACACCGTCCGCGGTCTGCAGCGGATGCGCGGCGCGAACGCGGGGGCGGTGCTGCTGCTGCGCACCCTGGTGGACCTGCCGGAGGCGCTGCGGGCGCCGCTGTTCGGCGCGGTGGGCTGCCGGGTGGCCTTCCCCGGGATCGCGCCCTGGGACGGACGGCTGTTCTCGGAGGCCTGGGGGACGCACCTGGTTCAGGAGACCGCGGTGACCCACACCCCCGACACCTCCGGTGGGGTCGTGCGTCGGGCCGGGCGGCTCGGGCGGAAGGCGTTGTCGGGGACGACGGCGCAGACGGAGTCGGTGACGACGCGGGACGTGGAGCGGCTCAGGTGGTCGCCGTCGGATCTGGCGCACGCGTTGCCGGCCGGGCACGCGGTGGTGTCGTTGACGGCGGTGTCGGGGGAGCAGGTGCCGCCGTTGCTGGTCGATCTGCGCGGGTGAGCCGGGGCCGCGGCCGGGCCCGGGGAAGTCGCCTTCGAGGTGGATTCGGCAGTGCCGGTTGTCCGGGGCGTCCATAATGAGGGGGAGAGACCCTCACCAGTCCCACTGCCCTCTCCTCGCCCGGCCGCAACGGCGCGGTCAGGTCGACCCCCCGAAGGTGCCATGCCCCCCACACTCGCCTCCGTCGTCCGCAACAGTTCGCTCCACCTGACGGTGCTCGCCGGTGCGGACCATCTGGAACGGCAGGTCCGCTGGGTGCACACCAGCGAGCTGGACGACCCGACGCCGTTCCTGGAGGGTGGTGAGCTGCTGCTCACCACCGGTATCAAGCTGGGCCGCACGGCGGCGCAGTTGCAGGCGTACGTGCACCGGTTGGCCGATGCCGGGGTGGTCGGGCTGGGCCTGGGGGTGGGCCTGTCGCACACCGAGGTGCCGCAGCCGTTGGTGGACGCGGCGCAGCAGCGGGGTCTGCCGTTGCTGCGGGTGCCGGAGCCGACGCCGTTCATCGCGATCAGCAAGGTGGTGTCGGCGGCGCTGGCCGCGGAGCAGTACGAGGCGGTGACGACGAGTTTCGAGGCGCAGGAGGAGCTGACCCGGGCGGCGCTGGGCAAGGACGGCACGACGGCCGTGGTGCGCCGGCTGGCGGCGCGGCTGGGGGGCTGGGCGGCGCTGTACGACGGGTCGGGCGCGCTGTCGGTGGTGGCGCCGGACTGGGCGGCGCGCCGGGCGGGGCGGCTGGCGGCGGAGGTGGACCGGCTGCGTCGGCGGCCGGCGCCGTCGAGTGCCGCGCTGCAGGGGCGGTCGCCGGGGATAGACACGGCGGACGAGGACTACGTGGTGGTCCAGTCGCTGGGGGCGGACCGGCGGGCCCGGGGTTTCCTGGCGGTCGGGACCGAGGACCGGATCACGCCGACCGAGCGGTACGTGCTGAACGCGGCGGTGGCGCTGCTGACGCTCACCCTGGAGCGTTCGCGCGAGCTGCGGCAGGCCGAGGAGCGGATGGGCGCGGCGCTGCTGCGGATGGTGCTGGCGGGCGAGGTGGCGACGGCCCGGCAGGTGGCGGTGGGGCTGTTCGGCGGTCTGCCGGAGGGGACGATAAGGGTCCTGGTGGCCGGGACGGGGCCGAACGCGGACGCCGCGGAGGCCTTGGTGGAGCTGGGGGACCGCGCCGAGCAGGCGGGTGCCCGGGTGGGCGAGAAGCTGCTGGTGGCGCGGGAGGACGGCGCGCACGGGCCGCGGCTGGTGGTGCTGGCGCTGGACAACGGCGCGGTGCACCGGGCCTGTCTGGGGGCGGTGGAGGAGCACGAGGGCCTGTCGCTGGGCGTCTCGGCGCCGGCCGCGCTGGAGGAGGCGGGTACGGCGCACGCGCAGGCGGAGCGGGCGTTGGCGGTGGCCCTGCGCGGTGGTCGCCGGTCGGTGGACCACGAGGAGGTCGGCGCGGGGTCGCTGCTGCCGCTGCTCGGTGAGGACGCGGTGACGGCGTTCGCGGAGGGGCTGCTGCGGCCGCTGCGCGAGCACGACCGGACGGCCCGCGGGGACCTGGTGGCCTCGCTGCGGGCGTGGCTGTCGCGGCACGGGCAGTGGGACGCCGCCGCGGCGGACCTGGGGGTGCACCGGCACACGCTGCGCTACCGGATGCGGCGGGTCGAGGAGCTGCTGGGCCGTTCGCTGGACGACACGGACGTGCGGATGGAGCTGTGGCTGGCGTTGCGTTCCGGTGAGGAGTAGCGGGCCCGGCTGGACGCGGTGGAGTGGCTCCGGGGCGGAACGCTCCTAGTCGGCCAATCCGGTCGGCCGGTCCGCGCACCTACCCTCGGGTTCGGGTCCCACGCCCGTGGGCCGTACGACGACGAGGAGAGGGCCGGTACCACGGTGACCACCACGTACGATTTCTGGCTCGCCGGCCGCCGGGCGAGCGGTGACGCCGACTTCGAGGTGCACAACAGCTGGGACGGCCGTCTGGTCGGCCGGGTCAGCGTGCCGACCGAGGCCCAGGTCGAGGAGGCGCTGGACGCCGCCGTGGCCGCGCTGCCGGTGTTCGCCGCGACCCCGGCGCACCAGCGGGCCGCCGCCCTGGACCACGTGGCCAAGCGGCTGGCGGAGCGCACCGAGGAGCTCGCCCAGCTGATCACGGCCGAGAACGGCAAGCCGGTCAAGTGGGCGCGCGGTGAGGTCGGCCGCGCGGTGTCGGTCTTCCGCTGGGCCGCCGAGGAGGCGCGCCGCACCAACGGCGAGACGATGCGGCTGGACACCGACCCGGGCGGCGTGGGCCGCTTCGCGGTGGTGCGCCGCTTCCCGCGCGGTGTGGTGCTGGGGATCGCCCCGTTCAACTTCCCGCTGAACCTGGTCGCCCACAAGGTCGCCCCGGCGATCGCGGTCGGTGCCCCGATCATCCTCAAGCCGGCCCCGGCGACGCCGCTGTCGGCGATGGTGCTGGGCGAGATCCTGGCCGAGACGGACCTGCCGGTCGGGTCCTGGTCGATCCTGACGGTGCCGAACGAGCGGATGCCGGCCCTGGTGCAGGACCCGCGCGTGCCGGTGATCTCCTTCACCGGTTCGGACAAGGTCGGCTACCAGATCATGGACTCGGTGCCGCGCAAGCACACCACCCTGGAGCTGGGCGGCAACGCCGCGGCCGTGGTGCTGGCGGACTGGTCCTCGGAGGCGGACCTGGACTGGGCGGCGACCCGGATCGCGATGTTCGCGAACTACCAGGGCGGCCAGTCCTGCATCTCGGTGCAGCGGGTGATCGCCGACGCGTCGGTGTACGACGCGCTGGTGGAGAAGGTCGTGGCGAAGGTCGCGGCGCAGGTCACCGGTGACCCGAACGACGACGCGACGGACGTCGGCCCGCTGGTCGACGAGAACGCCGCGAAGCGGGTGGAGTCCTGGGTGGACGACGCGGTCGCCAAGGGTGCCAAGCTGCTCGCGGGCGGGACCCGCGAGGGCGCGACCTACGCCCCGACCGTGCTGGCCGAGCTGCCCGCCGACGCGATCCTGGCCAAGGCCGAGGTGTTCGGCCCGGTGCTGTCGCTGCACCGGGTGGAGGGCGTCGAGGAGGCCTTCGCGGCGGTCAACGACTCGCCGTTCGGCCTGCAGGCGGGCGTGTTCACCCATGACCTGCAGACCGCCTTCCGGGCGCACCGGGAGCTGGAGGTCGGTGGTGTGATCATCGGCGACGCGCCGTCCTACCGGGCCGACCAGATGCCGTACGGCGGCGTCAAGGACTCCGGTGTCGGCCGTGAGGGCGTCAAGTACGCGATGGACGACTACACCGTCGAGAAGGTCATGGTGCTGACCGGCCTCGACCTCTGAGGGACCGCTCGCCGCGGGGCCCGGTCCGGTGCGGACCGGGCCCCGCGCTGCGTTCAGGCGCCGTGTCCGGCCGCGGCGGCGACCGCCTCGGCGACGGTGGCGTTCCCGGCGACCAGTTCCAGGGTCTGTCCGGCGGTGCCGGGTTCGTGCAGCAGGGCGGCCAGGACGGCGGCCACGTCGGCCCGGTCGACCGCGCCGCGGCCGACGGCGGGGGCGAGGCGGACCAGGCCGGTGCCGGGGCCGTCGGTGAGCCGCCCGGGGCGCAGCACCGTCCAGTCCAGTGAGGTGCGGGCGCGCACGGCGTCGTCGGCGGCGCCCTTGGCCCGCAGGTAGGTCTCGAAGACCTCGTCGGCGGGGTGGTGGGCGGCCGCGTCGGCGCCCATCGAGGAGACCATGAGGTAGCGCCGGACGCCGGCGAGTTCGGCGGCGTCGGCGAGCAGGACGGCGGCGTCGCGGTCGACGGTGTTCTTGCGGGCGGCGCCGCTGCCGGGGCCGGCGCCGGCGGCGAAGACCACCGCGTCGGTGTCGGCGAGCAGGGCGGCGAGCTGCGGGGCGGTGGCGGACTCCAGGTCGAGCAGCAGCGGCTCGGCGCCGGCCGCGACGAGGTCCGGGGCCTGTTCGGGGCGGCGGATGATCCCGGCGGGGCGGTCGCCGCGGTCGGCGAGCAGCCGTTCGAGCCCGAGCGCGATCTGTCCGTGGCCTCCGGCGATGACGGTACGCATGGGTCCGACGGTAGCCCGGGTGTGCCGGGGCGTCCTGGGAAAGGTCTCGGACAGGACACAATGGGCGCATGACTTCGCTCGCCCACCCGCAGCTGCGTTTCACGCCCACCGTGGCGGACCCCTCCGGCCCCCGGGAGCTGGTGATCCTCGGTTCCACCGGGTCGATCGGCACCCAGGCCATCGACGTGGTGCTCCGCAACCCGGAGCGGTTCCGGGTGGTCGCCCTGTCGGCGGCCGGCGGCCGGGTGGGGCTGCTGGCCGAGCAGGCGCTGCGGCTGGGTGTGCACACCGTGGCGGTGGCCGATCCGGCGGCGGAGCCGGCGCTGCGCGAGGCGCTGGCGGCGGGGGCGGCGGGCCGTCCGCTGCCGGCCGTGCTGGTGGGGCCGGACGCGGCGACCGAGCTGGCGGGGATGGAGTGCCACTCGGTGCTGAACGGCATCACCGGTTCGATCGGCCTGGCGCCGACGCTGGCCGCGCTGCGGGCCGGGCGGGTGCTGGTGCTGGCCAACAAGGAGTCGCTGATCGTCGGCGGCCCGCTGGTGAAGGCGGTGGCGAAGCCGGGCCAGATCGTGCCGGTGGACTCCGAGCACGCGGCGCTGTTCCAGGCGCTGGCGGGCGGCACCCGGGCCGAGGTGCGCAAGCTGGTCGTGACGGCGAGCGGCGGCCCGTTCCGTACCCGGACCAGGGAGCAGCTGGCCGGGGTGACCCCGCAGGAGGCGCTGGCGCACCCGACCTGGGCGATGGGCCCGGTCGTCACGATCAACTCGGCCACCCTGGTGAACAAGGGCCTGGAGGTGATCGAGGCGCACCTGCTGTACGACGTGCCGTTCGACCGGATCGAGGTCGTGGTCCATCCGCAGTCGGTGGTGCACTCGATGGTGGAGTTCACCGACGGTTCGACGCTGGCGCAGGCGAGCCCGCCGGACATGCGGATGCCGATCGCGCTCGGTCTGGGCTGGCCGGACCGGGTGCCGGACGCGGCGCCCGCCTGTGACTGGACCAAGGCCGCGACCTGGGAGTTCTTCCCGCTGGACGACGAGGCCTTCCCGGCCGTCGAGCTGGCCCGTGAGGTGGGCACCCTGGGCGGAACGGCGCCGGCGGTGTTCAATGCGGCGAACGAGGAGTGCGTGGAGGCCTTCCTGAAGGGCCGCCTCGCCTTCACCGGGATCGTGGACACTGTTGCCAAGGTCGTGGCCGAGCACGGGACGCCGGCGGCGGGAACTTCCCTGACCGTCGAGGACGTCCTGCACGCGGAGGACTGGGCACGTGCCCGGGCCCGCGAGCTGGCGGCGGGCTGACGGCCCCACTCCGGCGGCGGTGCCCGGCCCGACCGGGACCGCGGCACGGTACGGCACGGATCGCGGTACGACGAGACGATGAGCGGAGCGGCATGACGGAGGACCAGCGGTGGCAACGGTTTTGACGGTGGTCGGCATCCTGGTCTTCGTGGTCGGATTGCTCGTCTCGATCGCCTGGCACGAGCTCGGCCACCTCTCCACGGCCAAGCTGTTCGGCATCCGGGTGCCCCAGTACATGGTCGGCTTCGGCCCGACCATCTGGTCGCGCCGGAAGGGCGAGACCGAGTACGGGATCAAGGCGATCCCCTTCGGCGGGTACATCCGGATGATCGGGATGTTCCCGCCGGGCGAGGACGGCCGGATCACCAAGCGCAGCAGCTCGCCCTGGCGGTCCATGATCGAGGACGCCCGTGAGGCCTCCTACGAGGAGCTCCAGGAGGGCGACGAGACCCGGCTGTTCTACACCCGCAAGCCCTGGAAGCGGGTCATCGTCATGTTCGCCGGGCCGTTCATGAACCTGGTGCTGGCGTTCGGGCTGTTCCTGACGGTCATGATGGGCTTCGGCGTCACCATGGCGGTGCCGACCATCGGCTCGGTCGCCCAGTGCGTGGTCAAGGCCGGTCAGCCCACCGACACCTGCCCCGCCGACGCGCCCAAGACCCCGGCCAACGAGGTGGGCCTGCGCCAGGGGGACAAGGTGCTCTCCTTCGACGGCGACCGGATCCGCGACTACGACCAGCTCCAGGCGGACATCCGGAAGTCGGCGGGCAAGCAGGTGGCGATCGTCGTGGAGCGCGGCGGCCGGCAGCTCACCTTCACGCCCACCATCGCCGTCAACGACGTGCAGAAGTACGACGGCAACGGCGTGCCGGTGAAGGGCCAGACCGTCCAGGCCGGGTTCCTCGGGTTCACCCCGAAGAGCGACACGGTCCAGCTCGGCCTCGGGCAGTCGGTCGACCGGATGTACGACATGGCCGAGAACGGGGTGAAGTCGCTGGCCGCCCTGCCCGGCAAGATCCCCGGCCTGTGGAACGCCGTCGTCGGCGACGCCCCGCGCGACCCGGACTCGCCGATCGGCATGGTCGGCGCCGCCCGGGTCAGCGGCGAGGTGTTCTCCCTGCACGAGTCGGCCGCGCAGCGGATCGCGATCTTCGTGAACCTGCTGGCCGGCATCAACCTGTCGCTCTTCCTGTTCAACATGCTGCCGCTGCTGCCGCTGGACGGTGGCCACATCGCGGGCGCGGTCTGGGAGTCGGTCCGTCGCCGGTTCGCACAGCTGTTCCGGCGGCCCGATCCGGGCCCGTTCGACGTCGCCAAGCTGATGCCGGTCGCCTACGTCGTGGCCAGCATCTTCATCGGCTTCACCCTGCTGGTGATGGTGGCCGACCTGGTGAACCCGGTGAAGATCGGCTAGGACGTTCGGGTACGGCGGGTGTGCTGGGCGCCATCGCCGTGCCGTACCGTGGAGGCCGGGTGCGCGATCGTGGCGCGCCCGGCCTCGGCCGTCCCAGCGGCCGGGCGGTCGACCCACACCTCAACCCCGGGGAACCCTGCGCACATGACCGCGATCTCGCTCGGTATTCCGTCCCTGCCGCTCAAGCCACTGGCCAAGCGCCGGTACTCCCGGCAGATCATGGTCGGCAACGTGCCGGTCGGCGGCGACGCCCCCGTCTCCGTGCAGTCGATGACCACCACCGTGACGGCCGACGTCAACGCCACGCTGCAGCAGATCGCGGAACTGACCGCGTCCGGCTGTCAGATCGTCCGCGTCGCGTGCCCGTCCCAGGACGACGCCGACGCGCTGCCGATCATCGCCAAGAAGTCGAAGATCCCGGTCATCGCGGACATCCACTTCCAGCCCAAGTACGTCTTCGCCGCGATCGACGCCGGTTGCGCGGCGGTGCGCGTCAACCCGGGCAACATCAAGGCCTTCGACGACAAGGTCGGCGAGATCGCCAAGGCCGCCAAGGACGCCGGCGTCCCGATCCGGATCGGCGTCAACGCCGGCTCGCTCGACAAGCGGCTGCTGGAGAAGTACGGCCGCGCCACCCCCGAGGCGCTGGTCGAGTCCGCCCTCTGGGAGTGCTCGCTGTTCGAGGAGCACGACTTCCGCGACATCAAGATCTCGGTCAAGCACAACGACCCGGTCGTGATGATCAACGCCTACCGCCAGCTCGCCGCCGCCTGCGACTACCCGCTGCACCTGGGCGTCACCGAGGCCGGTCCGGCCTTCCAGGGCACCATCAAGTCCGCGGTCGCCTTCGGCGCGCTGCTGGCCGAGGGCATCGGCGACACCATCCGGGTCTCGCTGTCGGCCCCTCCGGCCGAGGAGATCAAGGTCGGCAACCAGATCCTGGAGTCGCTCGGGCTGCGCCAGCGCGGGCTGGAGATCGTCTCCTGCCCGTCCTGCGGCCGCGCCCAGGTCGACGTCTACAAGCTCGCGGAGGAGGTCACCGCCGGGCTGGAGGGCATGGAGGTGCCGCTGCGGGTCGCCGTCATGGGCTGCGTCGTGAACGGGCCGGGCGAGGCCCGCGAGGCCGACCTCGGGGTCGCCTCCGGCAACGGCAAGGGCCAGATCTTCGTCAAGGGCCAGGTGATCAAGACCGTCCCCGAGTCAAAGATCGTCGAGACCCTGATCGAGGAGGCGCTCAAGCTCGCCGAGCAGATGCAGGAGGAGGGCGTCGAGGCCGGTTCGCCGACCGTCGTCGCCGCGGAGTGACCGCCGAGCGGTCACGTCGTCGCGGGGTGGCCGCCGAGCGGTCACGTCACCGGGGGGTGGCCGCCGAGCGGTCCGCATGCGGGTGCCGCGTAGTCTTCCGGAAGCGGGGGCGTCCGTTCGCGGACGGCCCCGCGGCCGTAGCCGGGTGGGGCCACGGAGTAGGGTGCGGCCAGAGTCGTCTCAGTGAGGTGCTGTCTCGATGATCGATCGAGGTGTGATGCTCCCCAGCTCCTTCCAGGCCGCCCGGGCGCTGGCCACCACCCGCGTGCTGGAACCGCCCGACCTGGCGGACGCCCTGGAGATCCTCCACCGTGACCCGGTCGCCAACGCCTTCGTCGCGACCCGGGTCGAGGCCGTCGGGCTGGACCCGTGGCGGCTCGGCGGGGAGATGTGGGGCTGGTACGGCGCGGACGGCGTGCTCGACGCCCTCTGCTACGCCGGGGCGAACCTCGTCCTGGTCAACGCCGGGCCGCAGGCCGTCGCCGCCTTCGCGGAGCGGGCCCGGCGCCAGGGCCGGCGCTGCTCCTCGATCGTCGGCCCGGCCGGGGCGACCGCCGCCTTCTGGGCGCTGCTGGAACGGAGTTGGGGCCCCGCGCGCGAAGTCCGGGGCCACCAGCCGCTGTTGGCGACCTCCTCGCCGTCCGCGGAGATCGCGCCCGACCCACTGGTGCGCCGGGTGCGGCGCACCGAGGTGGAGGCGCTGATGCCCGCCTGCGTGGCGATGTTCACCGAGGAGGTGGGGGTGTCGCCACTGGCCGGCGACGGCGGGCTGCTCTACCAGGCCCGGGTGGCCGAACTCGTCACCACCGGGCGGTCGTTCGCGCGCTTCGCCGAGGACGGCCGGGTGGTGTTCAAGGCCGAGATCGGAGCCGTGACCCAGGGCGCCTGCCAGATCCAGGGCGTCTGGGTGGCACCCGAGCACCGCGGCCAGGGGCTGTCCGAGACCGGGATGGCGGCCGTGCTGGACGTCGCGCTGCGCGAGGTGGCGCCGGTGGTCTCGCTGTACGTCAACGACTTCAACCTGCGGGCGCGGGCCGCGTATCGACGGGTCGGGTTCCGGGAGGTCGGGGCCTTCATGAGCGTGCTGTTCTGACGTCGCCGTGAGCGCCCCGGGCCCGGGTGCCCGGGCGGGTGCCGGGGGTGCCCGGACCCGGGGCGGCGTTGTGGCGCGGTTCGCCGGTCCGTCGCCGGTTGTTGGGTTCGGATCTTCGGCCGCGCCACGGGGCCGCTGGTAGTAACGTCCGGAGCATGGATCAGCTGACCGGGGTGACGATCGAGGCCATCGACCTCGCAACCTGGGCGCCGCAGGCGCTGGACGTCCAGGCGGTGGCGTTCGGGCTGACGCCCGAGGAGGTCGCGGTCCGGCTGCACATCGTCGGGCGGCACGCCCGGCAGCCCGGGGTGATCGCCTTCGGGGCGATGAGCGGCGGCCGACTGGTCGGGTTCGGGTACGGGATGCCGAACCAGCGGGACCACTGGTGGAGCACCGTCATCGAGCCGTACCTGACCGCCCGGGGCTACGGGGACTGGCTGGACGGCGTGTTCGCGGTCACCGAACTGCACGTGCTGCCGGAGTTCCAGGGCCAGGGCGTGGGCTCGCGGCTGATCCGGCTGCTGTGTGAGGGCTCGGGCCTGGAGCGCAGCATCCTGTCGGCGATCGACGCGGAGACACCGGCCCGGCGGCTCTACCGGGCGCTGGGTTACCAGGACCTGGCCCGGGCGGTGCGGTTCCCGGCGACGGACCGGCTGTACGCGGTGATGGGGGCGCGGCTGCCGTTGCGGCGGCGCGGGGATGTGGCCGGGTTCGGTCCGGCCGGGGGCCCGTCCTAGTGTCCTGAGTCTGGAATTTCATTCATAAATATAGACTGGGGCTGTGGCGCGGACGGGTCGGCCAAAGGTCGAGTTGGTGTTGTCGGAGGA
>NZ_JBVIWC010000054.1:0-17729 GCF_055594965.1 Kitasatospora sp. NPDC040550
TCAACATATCTGGCGTTGACTTTTGGCACGCTGTTGAGTTCTCAAGGAACGGACGCTTCCTTCGGACCGCCTTCCAGCGGGCCCTCCGGGCGCTTTGTTCTTTTGTGTTTCCAGCTTATCAGATGTTTTCCGCTCCGTTTTCCGGAGTTTCATTCATCCGATTGGGCTTTTGCCTTTCGGCGCTCCCGAACTCTACCAGAGTTTCTCGGTCCGTTTTCCCGGCAGTTCTCGAATTCGCATTCGCATTCGAGGACTCCCTTGGGGCTCGTCCCGTGGGGCAACCCGGAGAACATTACGCACCGGGTTGCCCCACGTCAAACCAGCCTCAGCGGGGCCGGACGAGGGTCTGGAGCGGGGCTCAGACCTCGACGACGACCGGCAGGATCATCGGCCGGCGGCGGTAGTTGTCCGCGACCCACTTGCCGATGGTCCGGCGGACGAGCTGCTGCACCTGGCGGGGCTCCAGCACGCCGTCGCTCGCCGAGCGGTCCAGGGCCTCCTGGAGCTTGGCGACGACCGGCGCGAAGGCGTTGTCGTCGATGCCGGAACCGCGGGCCTGGATGGTCGGGCCGCCGACCATCTTGCCGTTGGTCGTGTCGACCGCGACGAAGACCGAGATGAAGCCCTCCTCGCCGAGGATCTTGCGGTCCTTGAGCGAGGCCTCGGTGATGTCGCCGACCGAGGCGCCGTCAACGTAGACGTAGCCGGCCCGGACCTTGCCGACGATCCGGGCGACGCCCTTCTCCAGGTCGACGCAGACGCCGTCCTCGGCGATGACCACGCGGTTGCGCGGCACACCGGTGGCGATGCCCAGCTCGGCGGCGGCCCGCAGGTGGCGCCACTCGCCGTGGACCGGCATCAGGTTGCGCGGCTTGCAGATGTTGAAGAAGTACAGCAGCTCGCCGGCCGAGGCGTGGCCGGAGACGTGCACCTTGGCGTTGCCCTTGTGCACGACCTTGGCGCCCCAGCGGGTCAGGCCGTTGATCACGCGGTAGACGGCGTTCTCGTTGCCCGGGATGAGCGAGGACGCCAGGACGACGGTGTCGCCCTCGACGATGCGGATCTGGTGGTCGCGGTTGGCCATCCGGGACAGCGCCGCCATCGGCTCGCCCTGGGAGCCGGTGCAGATCAGCACGACCTCCTTGTCCGGCAGGTCGTCGAGCTGCTTGACGTCGACGACCATGTTGCCGGGGACCTTGAGGTACCCGAGGTCGCGGGCGATGCCCATGTTGCGGACCATCGAGCGGCCGACGAAGGCGACCTTGCGCTTGTACTCGTGCGCGGCGTCCAGCACCTGCTGGATGCGGTGCACGTGGCTCGCGAAGGAGGCGACGATGATGCGCTTGTCGGCGTTCGCGAAAACGTTTCGCAGTGCGGCCGAGATGTCGCGCTCGTGCGGGATGAAGCCGGGGACCTCGGCGTTGGTGGAGTCCACCAGCAGCAGGTCCATGCCCTCCTCCGCCAGCTTGGCGAAGGTCGGCAGGTCGGTGAGGCGGCCGTCCAGCGGGAGCTGGTCCATCTTGAAGTCACCGGTGGCCACGACCATGCCGGCGGGGGTGCGGACCGCCACGGCGAGGGCGTCCGGGATGGAGTGGTTGACCGCGATGAACTCGCAGTCGAAGGGGCCGATGCGCTCGCGCTCGCCCTCCTTGACCTCCAGCACGTACGGCCGGATGCGGTGCTCGGCGAGCTTGGCCTCGATCAGGGCGAGGGTCAGCTTGGAGCCGATCAGCGGGATGTCCGGGTTCTCCCGCAGGAGGAACGGGACGGCGCCGATGTGGTCCTCGTGCCCGTGGGTGAGGACGATGCCGTCGACCTTG
The DNA here is from genome assembly GCF_055594965.1 of Kitasatospora sp. NPDC040550. Classification (NCBI taxonomy): domain Bacteria; kingdom Bacillati; phylum Actinomycetota; class Actinomycetes; order Kitasatosporales; family Streptomycetaceae; genus Kitasatospora; species Kitasatospora sp. NPDC040550. Next base: position 1,821 of record NZ_JBVIWC010000054.1, read on the forward strand.
TCGAGGCGGTCCCGGATGTAGCTGAAATCCGGGAGGATCAGGTCCACGCCGGGCTGCTCGTCCTCGGGGAAGAGGACGCCGCAGTCGATGATCAGGATGCGGTCGCCGTACTCGAGGACCGTCATGTTGCGGCCGATCTCGCCGAGGCCGCCGAGCGGAGTGATGCGGAGGGCGCCCTCCTTGAGGGCCGGGGGCGCGCCGAGTTCGGGGTGCGGGTGGCTCAAAAGACTCTCCTCACGACGCACGCCATATGCCTGGGGTCCTCCCCCTGGAGACATATGGCGTGCGTACTCAGTGTCGTTCTTCCTACTGGGTCTGTGCTCTCGCGCCTTCGGTCCGGTCCAGCGGCGGACCCGGTCGGGTCCGGCGAGCCGGGGCGCGCACGTCTGTGTCTGCTACAGGTGTACCCCGCCGGAGGCGAGATCCTGCTTCAATCGGTCGATCTCCTCGGACGTCGCGCCGACCAGGGGCAGGCGCAGCGGCCCGGCGGGCAGGCCCTGGAGGTCCAGCGCGGCCTTGGTGAGGATCACGCCCTGGGTGCGGAACATACCGGTGAACACCGGCAGCAGGCCCTGGTGGACGGCGGTGGCCTTGGCCACATCGCCGGCCAGGTAGGCCTCGATCATCGCCTTCAACTCACCGGCGACCACGTGCCCGACGACGCTGACCACGCCGACGGCCCCGACGGACAGCAGCGGCAGGTTGAGGATGTCGTCGCCGGAGTACCAGGCGAGGTCGGAGCGGGCGATCGCCCAGGCCGCGGCGCCGAGGTCGCCCTTGGCGTCCTTGTTGGCGACGATCCGCGGGTGCTCGCCGAGCCGGACCAGCGTCTCGTGGCTCAGCTCGACCCCGCTGCGGCCCGGGATGTCGTAGGCCATGACCGGCAGGCCGGTGGTGTCGGCGACCTGCGTGAAGTGCCGGTACAGGCCCTCCTGCGGGGGCTTGTTGTAGTACGGCGTGACGACCAGCAGGCCGTGCGCCCCGGCCGCCTCCGCCTGGCGGGCGAGCTCGACGCTGTGGTGGGTGTCGTTGGTGCCGACCCCGGCCACCACGTGGGCACGGTCCCCGACCGCCTCCACCACGGCGCGGACGAGCTGGGCCTTCTCGGCGTCGCTGGTGGTCGGGGACTCACCGGTGGTGCCGTTGACGACGAGGCCGTCGTTCCCGGAGTCGACGAGGTGCGTGGCGAGGCGCTGGGCGCCGTCGAGGTCGAGCGCGCCGTCGGCGGTGAACGGGGTGACCATCGCGGTCAGCACCCGGCCGAACGGCGTCTGGGGGGTGGAGGTCGGAGCCATGCGTCCAAAGCTACTCGTAGGCGGTGGGGCGGTACCCATGCCGGTCCAGGGTTCGGACAGGTGAGCAGGCCAGGGGCGGGGAGTGGGATCCCGGTGCTGCCCGCTCGGGGGTTCGGGCAGCACCGGGATCCGTGGTCACGAATGTAGGGAGCGGCTAGAAAAGCCGCAATCCAGACATGCCCGACACTCTGCCCATATGCCTGTCGTCCCAGGTCAGGGCGCGACCCGGCCGTGCTTCTCGAAGGCCGCATGGGTGAGCGGCATGAGCTGCGCCCACTGCTCCTCCATCTGCTCCGCGACCATCTCGATCTCGCGCTGCGGGAAGGACGGCACCGCCGAGTTCTCCCGCCGGGTGCGCAGCGAGAGGAAGTGCATCAGCGAGCGCGCGTTGCAGGTCGCGTACATCGAGGAGAACAGGCCGACCGGCAGCACCGCCCGGGCCACCTCGCGGGCCACGCCGGCCGCCAGCATCTCCTGGTAGCGGGCGTAGGACTCGCGGTACGCGGCCTCCATCGCCCCGGTGGTGGTCTCGTGCTGCTCCGGGGTGCCCTGGTGGAACTCGTACTTGCCCGGACGGCCCTGCTGGACCAGCTTGCGGTCGGTGCCCGGGACGTAGAAGACCGGCTCCAGCTCGCGGTAGCGGCCGGACTCCTCGTTGTACGACCAGCCGCTGCGGTGCCGGTGGAACTCGCGGAACACGAAGATCGGCGCGCTGATGAAGAAGGTCATCGAGTTGTGCTCGAACGGCGTGCCGTGCCGGTCGCGCATCAGGAAGTTGATCAGGCCCTTGGACTTCTCCGGGTCCTGCTGGAGCGCCTCCAGGGACTGCTCCCCCGCGGTCGACACCCGGGCCGACCAGATGACGTCCGAATCGGCGGCGGCGCTGCGGACCAGCTCCACCGTCACGTCGCTCCGGAAGCTGGGGGCCGTCGGTTCGTCGCTCACGCGTTACTCCTTGCGGGTTCGGTGCTGTGCAGCTTGATGGCGTGCTGCATGGTCTTGCGGGCGCGCGGGGTGTCACCGGCGTCGGCGTAGGCCACGGCGAGGCGGAACCAGACCCGCCAGTCGCCCGGTGCGGCCTCCGCCTCGGCCTGGCGGCGGGTGAACACCGCGTCGGCCGAGGCCCGGTCGATCCGCCCGCCGCTGGTGCGCTCGAGCTCGTCCACCGGCAGGCCGCCCTCGGCCTCCAGCTCGCGGGCGAGCTGCTCGCTGGCCCGGCCGAAGCGGACGGTCTGGCGCAGGAACCAGATGCCGATCACCGGAATCACGAAGGCGCAGAGGCCGATGCCGATGCCGAGCGGCTTTCCGGTGGCGACCAACTGGACGCCCTCCCCCACGCAGAGGAGGGCGACCAGCAGCAGCACGCCGGACAGGACGAAGAACCCGGTACGGGAGGTCATTTCGCGCTCCTGGAATTCACCACGGTCACAGGTCCAGGAAGTGTTCGAGACCGAAGGTGAGCCCCGGGGTCTCGACGACCTTGCGCACGCCCAGCAGGATGCCCGGCATGAAGCTGCTGTGGTGCAGCGAGTCGTGCCGGATGGTGAGCGTCTCGCCGGTGTCGCCGAACATCACCTGCTGGTGGGCGAGCAGGCCGCGCAGCCGTACGGCGTGCACCGGCACCCCGTCCACGTCGGCGCCGCGCGCGCCGGGCAGGCTGTGGGTGGTCGGGTCCTGCTGCCTCGGGCGGCCGGCCTCGGCGCGGGCCGCGGCGATCAGCTGGGCGGTGCGGGTGGCGGTGCCGCTGGGGGCGTCGGCCTTGCGGTCGTGGTGGAGTTCGACCACCTCGACCGACTCGAAGTACTTCGCCGCCAGCTGGGAGAACTTCATGCCGAGGATGGCGCCGATGGAGAAGTTGGGCGCGATCAGGACGCCGACGGGCAGCGGCGGACGGCCGGTGGCCTCGGCCGGGACGAGCCAGCCCTCCAGCTCGGCCAGCCGCAGGTCGTCCCAGCCGGTCGTGCCGGTGACCACGTGGATGCCGTTGTGGACGCAGTAGTCGAGGTTGCCCATCACCGAGTCCGGGTGGGTGAGTTCGACGGCGACCTGGGCCCCGGCCGCGGTCAGCTCCTCCAGCTTCGAGCCGCGGCCGAGGGTGGCCACCAGCTCGAGGTCCGGCGCGGCCTCGACGGCCTTGACCGCCTCCGAGCCGATCCGTCCGTTGGCGCCGATCACGGCGACACGCAGCGTCATAGCGACGTTCCTCTCCGGGAAGACAATCCTCAGACCAGCAGATCGGCGAGCCGGGCGGCCCGCTTGTCGTTGACCGGACCGATCAGCGCCAGCGACGGCCGGTACGCGCCCAGCACATCACGGGCCACCGCGTGGACGTCCTCCAGGGTCACCGCGGCGATCCGCGCCAGCATGTCGTCCACCGACAGGTGGTGCCCGTAGCTGAGTTCGGCCTTGCCGATCCGGTTCATCAGCGAGCCGGTGTCCTCCATGCCGAGCACGGTGGAGCCGGAGATCTGGCCGATCGCGCGCTGCAGCTCCTCCTCGGTGATGCCGTCGGCGACCACCTTGGCGAGCTCCTCGCGGCAGATCCGCAGCACCTCTTCGACCCGCTTGGGCTGGCAGCCGGCGTAGATGCCGAACAGGCCGCTGTCCGCGTAGGAGGAGGAGTACGAGTAGACGGAGTAGGCCAGGCCGCGCTTCTCCCGGACCTCCTGGAACAGCCGGGAGCTCATCCCGCCGCCCAGGGCCGCGTTGAGCACGCCCATCGCCCAGCGGCGCTCGTCGTGCCGGGGCACGCCGGGCACGCCCAGCACCAGGTGGGCCTGCTCGGTGGAGCGGTTGAGCACCTCGACCCGGCCGGCCGTGCGCAGCGCCTTGACGCCACGGCGGGCCTCGGCGGGCACCGCGGTGGAGCGGGCCAGCACCGGGGCGAAGGCCTCCTGGACCTGCTTGACGACCTTGCGGTGGTCGAGGTTGCCGGCGGCGGCGACGACCAGGTTCTCCGGGCGGTAGCGGCGGTGGTAGAAGCCGGCAACCTGGTCCCGGGTGAGGGCCTTGATGGTCTCCTGGGTGCCGAGGATCGGGCGGCCGAGCGGGCCGCTGCCGAAGATCACCTTGGCGAACAGGTCGTGGACGACGTCACCCGGGTCGTCCTCGGCCATCGCCATCTCCTCGAGGATGACACCGCGTTCGGCGTCGACGTCCTCGGCGCGGATCAGTGAGCCGGTGAGCATGTCGCAGACCACGTCGATGGCCAGCGGCAGGTCGGTGTCCAGGACCCGGGCGTAGTAGCAGGTGTTCTCCTTCGCGGTGAAGGCGTTCATCTCGCCGCCGACCGCGTCCAGGGCCGCCGAGATGTCCAGCGCGCTGCGCCGCTCGGTGCCCTTGAAGAGCAGGTGCTCCAGGTAGTGGGTGGCGCCGTTGAGCTGCGGGGTCTCGTCCCGCGAGCCGACGCCGACCCAGATGCCGAAGGTCGCGGAGCGCACTGTCGGCAGGGTCTCGGTGACGACCCGCAGGCCGCCGGGGAGGACGGTGCGGCGCACCGTGCCGGCGCCGTCGACGCCCTTGAGCAGGGTCCGGGTGGAGCCGGGACGCTGCTTTACCGCCGGGGCCTGGGCCACGGGGGGTACCTCCAGAGGAAACGCACGTGGAATGGCACGTACGGACGAACGCGTGGACAACAGGGTGCGGCCCGCACGCCGGGAGGCGTACGGGCCGCAAGGGTCAGCTAGCGGCGCTTCACTCGGAAGCGGCCTCGCCGCCTTCCTCGCCCTCGACGACCGGGATCAGGGAGAGCTTGCCGCGCGGGTCGATCTCGGCGATCTCGACCTGCACCTTGGCGCCGACGCCGAGGACGTCCTCGACGTTCTCGACGCGCTTGCCGCCGGCCAGCTTGCGGATCTGCGAGATGTGCAGCAGGCCGTCCTTGCCCGGCATGAGCGACACGAACGCGCCGAACGTCGTGGTCTTGACCACGGTGCCCAGGTAGCGCTCGCCGACCTCCGGCATGGTCGGGTTGGCGATCTGGTTGATCGTGGTGCGGGCGGCCTCGGCGGCCGGGCCGTCGGCGGCACCGATGTAGATGGTGCCGTCGTCCTCGATCGTGATCTCGGCGCCGGTGTCCTCCTGGATCTGGTTGATCATCTTGCCCTTGGGGCCGATGACCTCACCGATCTTGTCCACCGGGATCTTGATGGTGATGATGCGCGGCGCGTTCGGGGACATCTCGTCGGGCGAGTCGATGGCCTCGTTCATCACGTCGAGGATGTGCAGGCGGGCGTCCTTGGCCTGCTTGAGGGCGGCGGCCAGCACCGAGGCCGGGATGCCGTTCAGCTTGGTGTCGAGCTGCAGCGCGGTGATGAAGTTGCGGGTACCGGCGACCTTGAAGTCCATGTCGCCGTACGCGTCCTCGGCACCGAGGATGTCGGTCAGCGCGACGTAGTGGGTCTCGCCGTCGATCTCCTGCGAGATCAGGCCCATGGCGATGCCGGCGACGGCGGCCTTGAGCGGCACACCGGCGTTCAGCAGCGACATGGTCGAGGCGCAGACCGAACCCATCGAGGTGGAGCCGTTGGAGCTCAGCGCCTCGGAGACCTGGCGGATCGCGTAGGGGAACTCCTCGCGGGTCGGCAGGACCGGGAGGATGGCGCGCTCGGCCAGGGCGCCGTGGCCGATCTCGCGGCGCTTGGGCGAGCCCACGCGGCCGGTCTCGCCGACCGAGTACGGCGGGAAGTTGTAGTTGTGCATGTAGCGGCGACGCGTCTCCGGGGAGAGCGTGTCGAGCTGCTGCTCCATCCGGAGCATGTTCAGCGTGGTGACGCCCAGGATCTGGGTCTCGCCGCGCTCGAACAGCGCCGAGCCGTGGACGCGCGGGATGGCCTCGACCTCGGCGGCCAGGGTGCGGATGTCGGTGACGCCGCGGCCGTCGATGCGGACCTTGTCCGTGATGACGCGCTCGCGGACGATCTTCTTGGTCAGCGCGTTGTAGGCGGCGCTGATCTCCTTCTCGCGACCCTCGAACTCGGGGAGCAGCTTCTCGGCGGCGACCGCCTTGACGCGGTCCAGCTCGGCGTTGCGCTCCTGCTTGCCCGGGATGGTGAGGGCCTTGGCCAGCTCGTCCTTGACGGCGGCGGTCAGCGCGGCCAGCACGTCGTCCTGGTAGTCCAGGAAGACCGGGAACTCGGCGGTCGGCTTGGCGGCCTGGGCGGCCAGCTGCGACTGCGCGGCGCACAGCACCTTGATGAACGGCTTGGCGGCGTCGAGGCCGGAGGCCACGACCTCCTCGGTCGGCGCCTCGGCGCCGCCCTCGACCAGCTTGATGGTCTTGTCGGTGGCCTCGGCCTCGACCATCATGATCGCGACGTCGCCGTCCGGCAGGACGCGACCGGCGACGACCATGTCGAAGACGGCCGACTCCAGCTCGCTGTGGGTCGGGAAGGCGACCCACTGGCCCTTGATCAGCGCGACGCGGACGCCGCCGATCGGGCCGGAGAACGGCAGGCCCGCCAGCTGGGTGGAGGCGGAGGCGGCGTTGATGGCGACCACGTCGTACAGGTGGTCGGGGTTGAGCGCCATGATGGTGCAGACGACCTGGACCTCGTTGCGCAGGCCCTTGACGAAGGACGGGCGCAGCGGGCGGTCGATCAGGCGGCAGGTGAGGATCGCGTCCTCGGACGGCCGGCCCTCGCGACGGAAGAACGAGCCGGGGATGCGGCCGGCGGCGTACATCCGCTCCTCGACGTCCACGGTCAGCGGGAAGAAGTCGAAGTGCTCCTTCGGCTGCTTGGACGCGCTGGTGGCCGACAGCACCATGGTGTCGTCGTCCAGGTAGGCCACGGCGGAGCCGGCGGCCTGACGGGCCAGACGGCCGGTCTCGAAGCGGATGGTACGGGTGCCGAAGGAACCGTTGTCGATCACGGCTTCGGCGTAGAACACGTTCTCTTCCACCTGGAAGATCTCCTCTTTCGTACGTTCTCCGGGAGAGCGTCCCCGCGCACTGCCTCGGGCTGGCCCTGGGGCCCTCCTGCCAGGAGGGCGGCAGTCGGGCCGGTCTTCGATCGAAGCCTCCGGGGTGCCCCGCTCGTCGGCGGGGGTTCCGGGGGCCACTACCGAGGACCGGCGCCTCACGGCTGCCGGGCCGGGACGGGCGGTCCGCGTCTGGACGCTCTCTCGGATGCGGGCGGCTTCCGTTTGAAGCCTTCGTCCCGCGGGGGGTTCGGGCTTGCTGCCCGGGTGGCGCTCCTGCGCCATCACCCGGCATGCCCACAACCCTACGGTGCAATCCTCGGCCACCTGGGGAGGTGCGCGCGAGTTGTTATGTCAAGGTGCCGCGTTCGAACAGCCGCGGCATACGCGCGAGGGGCGGCTCCCCGGTGTGGGGAGCCGCCCCCTGCGGCGGTCTTAGCGGGCGCCGCCGGCGGCACCGCGACGGATGCCCAGGCGGTCGACGAGCGTACGGAAACGCTCGATGTCCTTCTTGGCCAGGTACTGCAGGAGGCGGCGGCGCTGGCCGACCAGGATCAGCAGGCCACGACGCGAGTGGTGGTCGTGCTTGTGGAACTTGAGGTGCTCGGTCAGGTCCGAGATGCGGCGGGAGAGCATGGCCACCTGGACCTCGGGGGAACCGGTGTCGCCCTCCTTCTGGCCGAACTCGGCGAAGATCTGCTTCTTGACGTCAGAGGCGAGAGCCACTGCAACTCCTTCAAGGTCTACCGAGCGGTCCTGGTCGACAGCACAGGACTCTGCGAGAACTCGGTGTCGCGAGCGTCGTCCGTGGTCGACGGCCCACGAAGGGGTGGACACACGGCTGCGCTCGAAGGCCAAGGGTACCAGTGCCGCCCACCCCGTCGGTCGGCGGGTGGGCGGCGCCCGGCGGCGGGGGCGGGCGCGGTCAGCCGGTGGCGCCGCGGACCAGCCGGTAGACATTCAGCACGGCGAGCGCCAGCGGGACCAGCGAGATCAGGGTGAGGCTGTCCACCAGGTCCAGGATGCGCCCCCAGAACGGGGAGACGCCGAGGCGGGGCACCACCAGGGCGATCGCGGTGAGCAGCGCGGCCCCGAAGGCGACGGAGGCGGCCAGCCAGATGGTGCGCAGGTCGAGCTCGGTGCTGGAGCCGGCCGCGCGCAGGACGAACTGCGGGGTGTGCAGGGACAGCCCGACGATCAGCAGGCACAGGCCGAGCAGGCCGGCGACGGTGAGGCTGAGGACCTGCGCGGTGTAGCGGAACAGCCGGGCGCGCAGCATGGCGGCGATGCCGAGCGCGAGCGCGAGCAGTTCGGGGAAGGTCCGGTCGGTGAAGGAGAGGACGGCGCAGGCGCCGACCACGACCGCGGCGCAGCCGCCGACCAGGCCGACCAGCACCTCGTGGCCGCGGCGGGCCTGGTGGGCGATCCGCTCGTACTGGACGGCCTCGGCGCGCTCGGCCTCCTCGTCGTAGTCGCGGCTGCGGGTGCGGGTCTGGCCGGGGGCGCTGAATCCGACCGGCAGCCGGGCGAAGCGGGCGGAGAGGCTGGGCAGGAAGCCGATCGCGGCGACGGCGGCGACGCCGGTGACGGCGGCGATGTTGCCGGCCGGGGTGTCGGGCATCAGGACGGCGGCGAAGGTGGCGAGCGCGCCGGCGGTGGCGACGAAGGCGGCGGCGACGAACACCGCGTCCTTGTCCGGGAGCAGTCCGGCGAGCAGCACGGCGATCACCAGGACGGTGACGCAGCCGGTGAGGAACTGGAGCCGGCCGGGGCCGTCCCACGGGTGGGCGACGGCGATGATGCCGCTGCCGGCGATCATGGCGTGCGGCAGGGCGCCGAGGCCGAGCGCGACGGCGGCGTGGGCGTCCTGGTAGACCCGGGCGCGCACCCCGGCGAGCGCGGTGAGCACCACGGCGGCGACGCCGGCCAGCACGCCGGGCAGGCTGTGCATGTCGTGGCGCAGGTCGGAGAACCAGAGCGCGAAGCCGAGCAGGGTGAGCAGCACCCCGGCGCCGATCAGGCCGAAGCCGCGCATGAGGTCGACGGTCCAGAACCGGCGGTCGGCCTCGACGGCGCTGGCGATGGCGTCGGCGACGTCGTCGTAGACGGCGGGCGGCAGCGACTCGGCGAAGGGGCGCAGCGCCAGCAGGTCGCCGTCGCGTACCTGTTGGGCGGCCAGGGACAGGCTGCTGTCGAGGACGGTGCCGTCGCGGCGGACCAGGTGGAAGCCGGTGGGGGTGCCGTCGGGCTGGCTCTGGTTGGCCAGCCGCAGCACCTCGGGGTAGACGTCGGCGAGGGCGACGTCCTCGGGCAGGGCGACGTCGATCCGGCGGTCCGGGGCGACGACGGTCACCCGGCAGTAGCCCGTGGCGGCCGACGTGGTCATGGCCCCACCTCGATCATTCGACGCACTGGACGCTCCCCCTGTGTGGACGGTGCCGCGGCACGGTGGCGCGCGGGGTGGCTGTGGAACCGGCCCGGCCGGGCCGCGAGTTGGCGCGGCGTTACCCTACCCGCTCGGTTCGTGCCCGGTGCCGCTGCGGGGTGCGGCCCCCGTCGGTGCGGGCACGCCCCTATGTAGGATCGGCGCCTGCGCGAGGTGGTACGGGGGCTGCGCTGTGTGGGGCGTCCTCAGCCACGGGAATCCCGTACCGGGCCGAGCGCAGTCGCGTGAGGGCTGATGCCGAAGTGATCGATCGACGCCGCGGGGTGGGTGACGCATGGGTGTGATCATGGTCAAGCGACCGGCCAGGGCCTACCCGCCGACGGTGCCGGACGAGCCGGTGGAGCTGGTCAGTCCGCCGGAGCTGCCCCGGCAGGGCGGCGAGGACTGGCTGATGAGCATCCTGCCGATGCTCGGCATGGGCGGTTCGGCGGTGTTCTTCTTCTCGCCGGGTGCGGCCGCGCCGATGAAGATCATGGGCGGTCTGATGATCGTCTCGACGGTCGGCATGGTGCTGGCCCAGATCGTGCGGGCCCGCCGCGGCGGCTCGACCGTGATGGCGGACGAGCGGCGCGACTACCTCAAGTACCTCCAGCAGACCCGCCGCCAGGTGCGCCGCACGGCGGAGAGCCAGCGCGGCGCGCTGCTGTTCCTGAACCCGGCGCCGGACCAGCTCTGGTCGATCGTCGAGGACGGCCGCCGGCTGTGGGAGCGGCGGACGGCGGACGGCGACTTCGCGCAGATCCGGGTCGGCCTCGGACCGGTGCAGCTGTCCACCCCGCTGGTGGCGCCGCAGACCGCGCCGATGGACGAGCTGGAGCCGCTGTCGGCGGCCGCGATGCACTCGTTCCTGAAGGCGCACGGCACCCTCCAGGACCTGCCGCTGGCGGTCTCGCTGCGGGCCTTCTACCACATCACGGTGTGCGGGGACCCGGACTCGGTGTACGGGAACGTGCGCGCGATGATCGCCCAACTGACCACCCTGCACTCGCCGGACGACCTGCTGGTCGCGGTCGCCGCGGCACCCGGCGCGGCCGAGGAGTGGGACTGGACCAAGTGGCTCCCGCACAACCAGCACCGCAAGGAGAGCGACGGCGCGGGCTCGCGCCGGCTGAGCGCCACCGACCTGGGCGAGCTGGAGTACCTGCTGCAGGACGAGCTGGCCGGCCGCCAGCGCTTCGTCCGGGACGCGGCGCCCGCCGCGGACCAGCCGCACCTGGTGGTGATCATGGACGGCGCCGGGGTGCCGCACGACTCGGTGCTGGCCGGCCCCGAGGGCGTGCAGGGGGTGACCGTCATCGAGGTCGTCCCGGGCGAGGTGGACGAGCCGAGCGGGCACCTGATGGTGACGGTCACCCCGCAGGAGCTGGTGCTGCGTTCGGCCTCCGGGGCGACGTACAGCGGCAAGCCGGACCTGCTCTCGCTGTGGCAGTCCGAGGCGCTGGCCCGGCAGTTGGCGCCGTACCGGGCCTCGGCCGGCGGGGACGACGAGCCGCTGCTGTCCAACCTGGACTTCACCGACATGATGAACTCGGGCGACCCGGGCTCCTTCGACGTGGCCCGCAGCTGGCGCCCGCGTGCCCAGCACGAGCGGATGCGGGTGCCGATCGGCGTCGGCGCGAACGGCGAGCACGTCTACCTGGACATCAAGGAGGCCGCGCTGGAGGGCATGGGCCCGCACGGCCTGTGCGTGGGCGCGACCGGTTCCGGCAAGTCGGAGCTGCTGCGCACCCTGGTGCTGGCGCTGGCGATGACCCACTCCTCCGAGACGCTGAACTTCGTGCTCGCCGACTTCAAGGGCGGCGCGACCTTCCTGGGCATGGCGGACATGCCGCACACCTCCGCGGTGATCACCAACCTGGAGGGCGAGCTCACCCTGGTCGACCGCATGCGCGACGCGATCGAGGGCGAGCTGCACCGCCGCCAGGAGCTGCTGCACCGCTCCGGCAACTACGCCAACATCCACGAGTACGAGCGGGCCCGGGCGGCCGGCGCGGCGCTGGACCCGCTGCCCTCGCTGGTGCTGATCATCGACGAGTTCTCCGAACTCCTCACCGCCAAGCCCGACTTCATCGAGATGTTCATCCAGATCGGCCGGATCGGCCGCTCCCTGGGCGTGCACCTGCTGCTGGCCTCGCAGCGCCTGGAGGAGGGCAAGCTGCGCGGCCTGGACACCTACCTCTCGTACCGGATCGGTCTGCGCACCTTCTCGGCGGCCGAGTCGCGGGCGGCGATCGGCGTGCCGGACGCGTACCACCTGCCGCCGGTGCCGGGCGTCGGCTACCTGAAGTTCGGCGAGGACGTGATGGACCGGTTCAAGGCCGCGTACGTCTCGGGGCCCTACCGGGCGCCGGGGCAGCAGCGGTCCACCGGCGGCCGGCGGGTGAACGCCCGGCCGGTGGAGTTCACCTCGGCCTTCGTGGACCTGCCGCCGGCCCCGGTGGAGGAGGAGACGCCGCAGGTCCAGGAGCAGGACGACGCGCTGGTGGACACCGTGCTGGACGTCTTCGTCCAGCGGATGTCCGGCCAGGGCCCGGCCGCCCACCAGGTGTGGCTGCCGCCGCTGGAGGAGGCGCCGAGCCTGGACCACCTGCTGCCGCCGCTGCAGGTCGTCCCGGAGCGCGGACTGACCGCGCCCGGCTACCCGGGCGGGCGGCTGCGCGCGCCGATCGGCATCGTGGACAAGCCGCGCGAGCAGAAGACCGACATCCTGGAGGTCGACTTCTCCGGGGCGGCCGGTCACGGCCTGGTCGTCGGCGGCCCGCGCTCGGGCAAGTCGACCGTGCTGCGCGGCATGACGGCGGCCTTCGGCCTCACCCACACCCCGCGCGAGGTGCAGTTCTACCTGCTGGACTTCGGCGCGGGCAGCTTCCAGTCGCTGCTCGGGCTGCCGCACGTCGGCGGGGTGGCGGGCCGGCTGGACGTGGACAAGGTCCGCCGGATGGTCTCCGAGGTGCACGCGGTGCTGAACCGGCGCGAGGAGCTGTTCCGGGCGACCGGGATCGACACCATCGCCACCTACCGGGCCCGCCGGGCCGCCGGGCAGCTGCCCGACGAGGCCTTCGGCGACGTCTTCCTGATGATCGACGGCTGGAACACCTTCAAGCAGGAGTTCGAGGGGCTGGAGCCGGTGATCGGCGACATCGCCCAGCGCGGCCTCGGCTACGGCGTCCACCTGGTGATCACCGCCGCCCGGTACGCGGAGGTCCGCCCCGCGCTCAAGGACCTGCTGCAGAACCGCATCGAGCTCAAGCTCGGCGACGCGATGGAGTCCGAGGTCGACCGCCGGGTGGCGCAGAACGTCCCGCCGCTGGCCGGGCGCGGGATCACCGCGGAGCGGCTGCACTTCCTGAGCGGCCTGCCGCGACTGGACGGCTCCCCCTCGGTGGACGACCTCCAGGACGGCGTGGCCGGGCTGGTCGCCGCGGTCGACGGGGCCTGGACCGGCCCGCGCGCCCCGCAGGTGCGGATGCTGCCGGCCGTCCTGGACGGGACCTCGCTGCCGAAGGGCTTCGAGCACCCGGAGCGCGGCGTGTGCTTCGGCGTGGACGAGGCCGAGCTGGCGCCGGTGTTCGTCAACTTCGAGACCGACCCGCTGTTCATCGTGTTCGGCGACACCGAGTCCGGGAAGTCCGCGCTGCTGCGGATGCTGATCAAGCAGATCACCGAGCGCTACACCCCGGACCAGGCGGGCATCGTGGTCGGCGACTACCGGCGCGCCCTGCTGGGCACCGTCCCGTCCGAGTACCTGGTGGAGTACGCGGCCGCACAGCCGGCCATGACCGCCATCGTGGACATGCTGCGCGGGGCCTGCGCCCGCCGCCTGCCCGGCCCGGACGTGACCGCCGAACAGCTGCGCAACCGCAGCTGGTACACCGGCAAGGACATGTTCGTGATCGTCGACGACTACGAGCTGGTCGCCACCGGCTCGGGCAACCCGCTGGCACCGCTGGCCGAGTTCCTGCCGTTCGCCCGGGACATCGGCCTGCGGGTGATCGTGGCCCGCAGCGCGGGCGGCGCCGGGCGCTCGCTGTACGAGCCGGTGATGCAGCGGATGCGCGAGCTCGGCGGGCAGGGCGTCATCCTCTCCGGCAACCGGGACGAGGGCGCGCTGCTGGGGACGGTCAAGCCGCAGGCGCTGCCGCCGGGCCGCGGGGTGTACGTGTCACGCCGTGCGACCAACGGGCAGATGGTCCAGACGGGCTGGCTGCCGGTGCAGTGACCTGGCACGACATCGTGCCGTCCGCTACGGACAGTGAGTGAAGGGGTCGGACTCCGCAGAGTCCGACCCCTTCGGCGTCCCAGGTGCTGAAACGTTACCTAGATCTTTCCGGGCCGGGGCTGCGGTTCCCGTACCCACCTGGGCAGTTGCCGAACGACCAGGTGACACCTGGCGTGTCGCCGTACGGCCGAGCTGTCACCTTTGAATGGTGGCTCGCAATACGCTGTTCACCTTTGATTCATGCCCGATGTTGCCAAAGTAACAAGTCGGACAAACAGCGCCATGACCCTCAGTGATCATCGGATCGCATGCTTATGCCTTTCACCGCAACGGATTCCGAAGCAGTTCCGGCGTTGACGCAATCAATACGCCCAAGGTTCCATGGCGGCCCGGGAGCGACCGGACCAGACCCGAGCAACGAACCAGCGGAGGCGATACCGCTCCCGTCCCAGGACCGAACAGAGCCGATCGGAATCCACATGACCGACACGCTTCGCCCGCCACAGAACGTAGCCGCCACGGCGGACGGCGCGGCCGCACCCCAGCAGCTCAAGCGCTCGATCGGCGTCGTGGGCGGCACACTGCTCACGCTGTCCTGCGTCACCCCCGCGTCGACGCTCTTCGTGATCGTGCCGGAACTGTTCTCCAGCATCGGCAGCGCCACCGCCCTGGCCATCGCCATCGGCTCCGTGCTCTGCGTCGCGGTCGCGTTCTGCTACTCCGAGCTCGGCACCCTGATCCCCAGTGCCGGCGGCGAGTACGCGATGGTCGGCACCCTGGCCGGACGGCTCGCGGGCTGGCTGGTCTTCATCCAGTCGCTCATCGTGGTGATGATCGTCCCCTCGGTCATCGCCCTCGGCACCGCCGACTACCTGGCGCCCGTCCTGCACGTCGACAAGCCGATCGCCGGCGCCGCCGTGATGCTCGCCGCCACCCTGGCCGGTCTGCTCGACCTGCGCGCCAACGCCTGGATCACCGGCATCTTCCTGGTCCTGGAGGTCATCGCGGCCGGCGTGGTCTCGGTGCTCGGCTTCGCCCACACCAACGCGGCCCACCCCAGCCTGCTGCACGGCCTGGTCTCCACCGACGGCGGCGCCGCCAGCCCCGTCGGCATCGGCGCCATCATCGGCGCCCTCGGCATCGCGCTGTTCGCCACCCAGGGCTTCTCCACCGCCGTCTACCTCTCCGAGGAGCTGGAGAACCCCCGCCGCACCGTCTCCCGCACCGTGCTGTGGACCCTCGGCCTCTCCAGCGCCATCATCCTGATCCCGGTCGCCGCCATCACCATGGGCGCCCCCGACCTGCAGACCCTGACCTCCGGCGACATCTCCGGCATGGTCACCGCCTGGAGCAACTCCGCCGTCGGCACCTTCATCAGCCTCTGCATCGCGCTGGCGATCATCAACGCCGGCATCGTCATGGTCATCCAGAACTCCCGGGTGCTGTTCGCCTCCGCCCGCGACAAGGCCTGGCCCGAGCCCGTCAACAAGGCCTTCGGCACCCTCGGCCGCTTCGGCTCCCCCTGGATCGCCACCCTCGCGGTCGGCCTGCCCGGCGCCGCGCTCTGCTTCGTCAAGGGCGAGCTCCTCAGCAACATCACCGGCGTCGCCGTCACCGCGATGTACCTGCTGGTCGCCATCGCCTCGCTGCTCTCCCGCCGCGGCCACCACAAGCACGCCGCCGCCTGGCGGATGCCGCTGTGGCCCGCCGTCCCGGCGCTGCTGATCGTCGTCCTGGTGTACGTGATGACCCAGCTGGACGCCGAACCCCTGCTGTGGACCGGCGGCATCACCGCCGCCGCCACCCTCTACTGGCTGTTCTACCTGCGCCCCCGGCAGGACACCCGCTGGGTGATCAGCCTCCCCGAGGACCAGCAGGGCTGACCCGCCCCCCGAACCCCCACCCCTCCCCCACACGGCGGTGCCCCGGGCCTCCCCCTTAGGTTCTAGTGGTCGTTGCAACACCCCAGCTCAAGGGGTGTTATGGACTTCGAGATTCGGAAGGACCGGGGTGCCAAGGGGCCTCGTCTG
>NZ_JBVIWC010000055.1:0-15773 GCF_055594965.1 Kitasatospora sp. NPDC040550
CCCCCCCCCCCCCCCCCCCCCCCCCCCCCCCCCCCCCCCCCCCCCCCCCCCCCCCCCCCCCCCCCCCCCCCCCCCCCCCCCCCCCCCCCGCCCCCGGGCCGTTCCCTCGTGATCCCACGTGATCCCACGTGATCCGAAAGACACGCCCTACACCGGCAGCAGGCGGGCGATCAGTTCGCCGAGGCGGCGGGCGTTGCGGCAGGAGTGCATCTCCACCACGTTCGCGTACGTCGGGGCGGCGGAGTCGCCGGTCGTCCAGAGGGCGGGGCGTTCGGGGTTGAGCCAGATGACCCGGCGGGCGCGGGCGGCGATCCGGCGCAGCGCCTCCGGGTTGGGGTCGCGGTGGTTGTTGCGGGCGTCGCCGAGGACGAGCACGCAGGTGCGGGGGCCGACGGCGGCCAGGTGGTGGTCGGCGAACTCGCCGAGGGCGGAGCCGTAGTCGCTGTTGCCGTGGTAGCCCATCACCCCGGCCTCGGCGAGGATGCGGGCGGCCAGCCGGGCCGGGTCGCCCTCGCCCCGCCGCAGCAGGTCGGTGACCTCGGCGGTGCGGTTGACGAAGGCGAACACCCGGACCTTGCTGAACTGTTCGCCCATCGCCTGCACCAGCAGCATGGTGAAGTCGGCGAAGCCGGCCACCGAGCCGGAGACGTCGCACAGCAGCACCAGCTCCGGCCGGGCCGGGCGGCGCAGCCGGTACGCCGGGCGCAGCGGCACCCCGCCGGTGCCGAGCGAGCGGCGCAGGGTGCGGCGCAGGTCGATCCGCCCGCGGGCGGCGCGGCGGCGCCGGGCGGCCAGCCGGGTGGCCAGCTTGCGGGCCAACGGGTGGACGGTGCGGCGCAGTTCGGCGAGCTGGTCGCGGCCGGCGGCCAGGAAGTCGATCCGGTCGACGGTGGGGGCGACGGCGCGCTCCGCGATCCGTTCGGCGCCGCGCAGTTCGGCGACCCGGCGGCGGGCCTCGGCGGAGACCAGGGCGCGGAAGTCCCCGATGCGGCGGCGGATCTCGTCGGCGAGGACGCGGTCGGCGAGGTCGCGCTCGGAGCGGTCGTCCGGGCCCTGGTCCCGCAGGGCGGCGAGGATCCGGGCGAGCAGGGTCTCGGGGGCCAGCCGGCCGAGCGCCTGGTGGGCGGACCAGCCGTCGGAGCCGGGCGTGCTGCCGGTGCCGTACCGGCCGAAGGCCTCGATGACCTCGCCGGCCAGCCGGGCCTGGGCGGCCCGGTCGTCGGCGGCCAGGGCGGCGGCGAGGCGCTCGCGCAACGCGTCGCGGAGCGGGTCGGGGCGGCCGAAGCGCGGCGGCTCCGGGGCCTCCGGCGCTGGTTCGGCCCCGGGGTCGGTGCCGCGCAGGGCCTCGGGGGTGCCGACACCGAGCGGGAAGAACAGGTCGAAGGCGGCGTCGAAGACCGCCCGTTGGCCGTCCGAGCGCAGCAGGGCGGCGGCCAGTCCGGCCCGCATCTGCTCCCGGTCGGCGAAGCCGAGCACGTCGAGCACGGCGGCGGCGTCCACCGTCTCGGCCGGGCCGATCCGCAGGCCGTGCCCGCGCAGGGCGCGGACCAGTCCGGTCAGCCGGGAGGCGGTGTCGGTGGCCCCCGGGGCGGTCACGCGAGGGTGAGCTTCCGGGCGGCCTTGCGGACGTCGTCCTGGTGCTTGAGGATCACCCCGAGGGTGTCCCGGACGACCGCGTCGTCCAGGGTGTCCGCGCCGAGCGCCAGCAGGGTACGGGCCCAGTCGATGGTCTCGGCGACCGAAGGGGCCTTGCGCAGGTCCATCGCGCGCAGCGCGCCGACCACCCGGACCAGCGACTCGGCCAGCGTCGCGTCCAGCCCCGGCACCTTGAGCCGGACGATCCGGCGCTCCAACTCGGCGTCCGGGTAGTCGAGGTGGAGGAACAGGCAGCGGCGGCGCAGCGCCTCGGAGAGCTCGCGGGTGGCGTTGGAGGTGAGCAGGACGAAGGGGCGGCGGGTCGCGGTGATGGTGCCGAGCTCGGGGACGGTCACCTGGAAGTCGCTGAGCACCTCCAGCAGAAGCGCCTCCACCTCGACGTCGGCCTTGTCCATCTCGTCGATCAGCAGGACGGTGGGCTCCTCGCCGCGGATGGCGGTGAGCAGCGGGCGGGTGAGCAGGAACTCCTCACCGAAGATGTCGCCGCGGGCCTCCTCCCAGCCCTCGTCGCGGCCAGCGGTGATCCGCAGCAACTGCTTGGCGTGGTTCCACTCGTAGAGCGCGCGGGCCTCGTCGATGCCCTCGTAGCACTGCAGCCGTACCAGCCGGGCCGCGCCCAGTTCGGCGACGGCCTTGGCGAGTTCGGTCTTGCCGACTCCGGCGGGGCCCTCGACCAGCAGCGGCTTGCCGAGCCGGTCGGCCAGGAAGACGGTGGTGGCCACGGCGGTGGAGGCGAGGTAGCCGGTCGCGGCGAGTCGCTCGGCGGTGTCCGCCACCGAGGCGAAGAAGCCGGTGCCGGTGGTGTTGCCGTCGCTGCTGCCGCTGGTCATCCGATCCGCCCCGTTCCGGTCCGCCGCGCCCGTCCCGTCGGGGCCCGTGCAGCGCCACCCTACCGGCCGGTCACTTGCTTGTCCCGGGTGGTTGTCCGGGGGCCGGTGGAGCGGCGTACGGAGGGCGGCTGCCCGCCGTACGCCGCTCGGGTGGATCCGTTCGCCGGGAGCGTCAGTTGACGTAGAGGGCCGGGCTGCCGGCGACCGAGCTGTCGGTGACCGGGCCGTAGGTGGCGCTGAAATAGCCGGTCGAGAAGCACAGACCGGGGCCGGAGACCAGGTTGGCGGCCTGGTTGGAGAAGCTGATGCTGTTGCCGGTGTTCGAGGTGGAGCCGGTGATGCCGCTGGGGCTCTGGTAGACGCAGTTGACGGTGCCCAGCAGGGTGTTGAGGACCACCGTGATGCCCACCGGGCCGGCGCTGGTGCCGGTGAGCGAGGCGCCGCCGCCCGAGGTGACGGTGTTGGTGTACGGCAGGCTGGTGGCCGTGACGCTCTTCACGCTCCGGACGCCGATGACGTTGGAGGTGCAGGAGCCGAAGGACTGGCTGTTGAGCTGCTCGGTCGCGCTGCCGGGGGCGGTCGGGTTGGACGTCACGGTCGCGGAGAACGAGGAGCTGGCACAGCTCACCCCGCTGGTGCTGCCCGCGCCGTTGGTGAAGGTCGCGGCGGTGCCGGGCGCCAGGTTGGCGACCAGGGTGTCGCCGACGGCGATGGCCGGGCCGCCGGCGCTGCCCTGGGTGAGGACGGCGGGGGAGGCGGCCTGGGCCGGTGCGACGGCGGCACCGGTGAGGGCGAAGGCGGCGAGGGATGCGGCTGCGAGCGTGCGACGGATGCGCATGAGGGTGCCTCTCTCCGTCCGGAGACGGGTGGGGGAATCCCGGCGTGCGGGTGTGGTGGTGTGCACGACGGGGGAGGTGCATGGCGTACCGGGAGCTCTGTCGGACCACGGGTGCGGGCGGGCCCGGCGCCACGGGCCCGCTCCTGGGGTACGACGGTGTTCGTGCAGCGGTGCAGCGGTACGGGGGCAGCGGTACTGATGCAGAGGTACTGGTGCAGCGGTACTGGTGCAGAGGTACCGGTGCGGCGCTGCGACGGCTGTGCGGTGGCTCCGTGGTGGGGCGGTCCGGGTACGGCTGCACGGCGCGGGGCCGTGCGGACGTGCGGTCCCGCTGGGTGTACGTCGGCGGCTGCCACCGCCGCGGGCCCGGTTCCCGCCCTGGTCCGGCGGTCCGGGCGGCTTGCCCGGGGCCGTCGGAGCCCCTGGATCCGACCGGTGGCGGCCTGCGCGCCGACCGATTGGAAACCTGGCAGTGTTGTAAACCCGGCGTTACGTCAATGTCAATACAGGACACAGGAGTTGGTGATGGATCCCAAACACCTCCGGAGTGCCGACCTGATCCTGCTGCCGGGTGCCCGGACCGGCCGGGATCCGGCCAGGTCGATCAAACCGGGGCCGCGCCGGCAGCCCGCCGGCGTGGTCGCCGCGACCCAGCGCGAACGGCTGCTGGACGGCCTGGTCCGGACGGTGGCCGAACGCGGCTACCAGCACGCGACGGTGAGCGACATCTGCCGCGCGGCGGGCGTGACCAGGCCGGTCTTCTACGAGCTGTTCAGCGGCAAGGAGGACGCCTTCCTGGCCGCGCACCGGTACGGCACCGGGGTGGTGATCCGGCGGATGGCGGCGGCCTTCGCGGCCGAATCCGACTGGTGCTCCGGGATCCGGCAGGCGCTCGGCGCGATGCTCCAACTCCTCGCCGGTACACCGTCGTTCGCGACCATGGCGGTGATCGAGATCGAGGCGGTCGGCCCGTCCGGCCGTCGTGAGCGGGAACAACTGCTCATCCGCTTCCGGGCGTTCTTCGCCGAGGCGCCGCAACTCCCGGGCGGGGTCGGGGTGCCGCAGATGGTCGACGCCGTGGTGGGCGGTGTCTACAGCGCGGTCTACCGGCTGGTCTCCGCCGGCCGCACCGATCAACTGCCGGACCTGCTACCGGTGTTGAGCATGTTCTGCCTCGCCCCGTTCCTCGGGCCGGGCGAGGCCGCCGACCGGCTGGGCGGCCCGACCCGCAGGATCGGTGAAGATCCTTCGTGCACCCGTATTGACCCGGCGAATACCGGGCAGTAGCTTCCCAGTTACTCAACGCGCTCCGAACGGATCCGCCCCGCTGCCGAGGGGCGGACGGCCCGTTCGGGGCGCGGAACGCTGTCCGCGCCAGGACAACGTGCCAGCTGCCTGCACACCCATCCATCCACAGGGAGCACACATGGCCATGTCCGAGGAAGCCGCCGCCGCGGCGGAGACCCCGCAGACGCCGACCGGGACCAGAAGAGGACGGGTCCGCATGAAGCGCTCCGCCCTGATGGCCGTACCGGCCGTCGCGGTCGGGGGCATCCTGATGACCCTCACCGCCCAGGGCGTGCTCGCCGCGCAGTTCTCCATCTCCGGCATGCCGTTCACCATCACCGCCGACAAGCTCGACGGCGACGGCTTCGCCCAGTTCGGCTCGCTGGACTCGATGATCCCGGACAGCCCCAACGCCGGCAGCACCGGCGGGCAGGTCCTGGTCGCGGTGTCGGCGATCAAGGCCGCCCAGATCACCAACCTGTGCCAGAGCGTCGACCTCGGTGGCGTCAACCTGGTGATCCACGCGGGCGACAAGGGCACCCCGGTGTCCGCCTCCGACCTCACCACCGACTCCGATCTGCTGTCCGGCGACGCGGAGTTCAAGAACATCGAGATCGGCGGCGACGCCAGCACCTACACCAAGGCCGGCCCGGTCGGGAAGGGCCAGCCGGGCGTCTTCGGCCAGCAGGCCGACCACGTCACGCTGACCAACCTCAACCAGCACAACTACGCGAGCACCGCCGTCGGGTTCAAGCTGCCCAACCTCCGGCTGAGCTTCAGCTCCAAGGGCTGCTGACCATGACGGAGTCCGTACCGGAGCCGGCCGGGACCGGCGAGGGCGCCGCTGAGCGGACCGAGGAGGTGGCGGCCGCGGGGACGGCCGCCCCCGCTCCCGCGACCGCCGCCCCCGTCGCCGGCCCCGCCGCGGCTCCCGCAGGGGCCGTCGCTCCCGCCGGAGCCGCCGCCGCCACCGCTGCGCCCGCGAGCCCCGCGGGCCCGGACAGGCGCGACTGGCGGGGCAACCGGCCGTTCTGGGGCGGGCTGCTGGTCACCCTCGGCGGCGCCGAGATCCTCTTCACCCTGTGGGCCCCGCTACCCGTCCTGCTGCACATCTCACTGGTGGGCCTGGCCGGGTACCTGGTGCCGTCGGTGATGCTGCTGTGCGGCCTGCTGATCCTCTTCAACCCGACCCAGCGGCTGTTCTACTCCATCCTCGCCGCGCTCGCCTCGCTGGGCAGCTGGGTGACCTCCAACCTGGGCGGCTTCGTGATCGGGATGCTGCTCGGGATCGTGGGCGCCTGCCTGACCTTCGGGTGGGTGCCCGACCAGCCGCTGCGCCGTGGGAGGCAGCGGCGGGAGGACCGGCGCGCCGCGCGCCGGGCGGGGGCCGGAGCGGGGGCGGCCGGGGTCTGAGGACGGCGGCCCGCGAGGCTGCGGTCTGCGGTTCCTGGTCTGCGGTTCCGGTCCGCGGTTCTCGGTCTGCGGGGTGCGGGCCGGGGCCGCGGTTCGGGCCCGAGGGCACGGGCCCGCCGGGAGTGATCGGCGGCGCCCCGCGCACCGGTGGTGGGAGAGCACCAGGTGCGCGGGGCGCTCCGTCCTGCCCGGGCCGGGTGCGGCGGATCCCCGCCACGGAGGGCCGATGGTCCCGGGACCGTCCGGGGCCATCGGCCCTTCCCGCCCCGGCGGCCCGGCAGTTGACTGGGCAGGTCATGGACTACAGCAGCCAGGCCGACGCGGCCGCCACCGCCACCGCCACCGCCGAGTACGACCGTCTGATCGCCCGCCACCACGCGATGCGACTGCGGCGCCAACTCCTCAGCCCCGCCGGGCCCTCGGGGCCCGGGCCCGGCGCGAACCCCGGCCGCCGGGACGGCGAGGACTACGACGACCGCGACGACTACGACGACCGCGACGACCGCGACGACTACGACGGCGTCCGGGACCAGCACCTGATCCGGCGCGAACTCGAAGCCGTCGCCCCGCTCGCGGACCTGATCGACCGGCTCTACGCGGTCATGTTCCGTCGCCGCCCCTTCCTGCGCCCGCTCTTCCCCACCTCGATGGAGTTCCAGCAGGCCCACCTGGAACGCATCCTCCACCACCTGATCGACCACCTGCACCGGCCCGCCGACCTCGCCCGCACGCTCCGCCGACTCGGCCGCGACCACCGGAAGCTGGGCGTCCGGCCGGTCCACTACGAGGCCTTCGAGGAAGCCCTGTGCGCGGCCCTGCGCGACCGGGCCGCCGAACGCTGGACGGCGGAACTCGAAGCCGCCTGGGTGCGGATGCTGCGGTTCGCCGCCGGCGCGATGGTCGCCGGCGCCGACTCGGCGCTCACCGAACCCCCGTACTGGCACGCCGTGGTGACCGGCCACGAGCGCCGCCGCCCGGACCTCGCCGTGGTCCGGGTGCGCACCGGGGAGCCCTACCCGTACCGGGCCGGTCAGTACGGCACGGTCGAACACCCGACGCTGCCGCACACCTGGCGGCAGTACTCGATGGGCTGCGCCCCGCGCGGGGACAATGAGTTGGAGTTCCACGTCCGCCGCACCGGCCCCGGCGGCGTCAGCGCGGCCCTGGTCGGGCGCACCGCCGTCGGCGACCGGCTGCGCCTCGGCCCGCCGCGCGGCGGCCTGCTGCCCGAGGGCGGCGCCCGCGACCTGCTGCTGGTCGCGGGCGGTACCGGACTCGCCCCGATGAAGGCGATCGTCGAACAGCAGGCGCTGCACCGCCCACCGGGCCGCCGGGTCCACCTCTTCGTCGGCGCCCGCGACCGGTCCGACCTCTACGACTGGCACGCCCTCTCCGAACTCGGCCTGCACAAGCCCTGGTTGTCGCTCACCCCGGTGACGGCCGGCCGCCTCGCCGAGGCCGTCGCCGCCGCCGGCGACTGGCGCGAGCACCTCGCCTGCGTCAGCGGCCCGGCCGGGATGATCGCCGCGGTGCGCTCCGAACTCCTCGCGGTGGGGCTGCCGTTGGAGCGGGTCCGGTTCGACCGCGCGGTCCACCGGTAGGCCGTCATCGGCGGTCCGTCACCGGTAGCAGTACGAGTCCGAGGAGGCGTCCCCGCCCGCCAGGTGGGTCTGGTGGACGCGCAGGCCGCGGAAGTCGGCGCCGCGCGGGAAGAACCGCTCGTCGACGCTCAGGCCGCCGGCCTCCGGGTCGGCGTCCAGCTTGACCATCCACGGTTCGATGCCGTCCGGGTAGAACTGGTCGTCCCAGGCGCCGTAGAGCGAGTTGGTGAGGTAGAGCCGCCGCCCGTCCCGGCTGATCTCCACCATCTGCGGTGCCCCGCTCAGCGGCCGCCCCGGCTCGGCGGGGTGCGGGGTGCGGGCGGCGACGCCGCCGAGGCGGACGGAGGAGGCCGGCCGGGGGTGGAACGGGTCCGACACGTCGTACTGGAACAGCTCGCCGGTGCCCCAGGCCGACACGTACAGCCAGCGGTCGTCCACCGACAGGTTGATGTCGGTCACCAGCGGCGGCACCGCCCCGAACGGCCGCAGCGCGGGCGGGAGTTCCTCGGCCCGGGCGGGCTCGGCCGGGATCTCGATCACCTTGCGCGCGGTGAACGCCGGGCCCTCCCGGTACCAGAGCCAGACCGAGGAGGAGAGGTCCGCCACGTTCACCACCACCCCGGCGAAGCCCCACTCCGCCTGCGGGTCGTGCGCGGGGCGCAGCTCCAGCACCATCTGGTACTGGTCCCCCAGGTCGACCCGTTGGAGGTGTCGACCGGTGCCCAGCTCCCAGAAGTGCAGCGCGTGCCCGTACTTGCGGGCGAGCAGCTGCTCGGGCAGCACCCCGTCCTCGACCATCCACGGGGTGCCCCACTCGCTGGTCACCCCGATGCCCGTGCCCAGGTGCCACCAGACGTCGTACGCGAAGTGCTGCGGCCCGCGCTCCGTCTCCCACGGGCGCAGCACCTCGAAGGTGGTGTGGTCCAGCAGGGCCACCCCGCCGGGCCCGTCCCCGCCGTCACCCGCGCCGAGGCAGGACAGGAACACCCCGTCCGGGCCGCAGTGCAGGGTGTGCGGCCGCGAGTAACCCGCCCGCGCGGCAAGCTCCTTGGCCTCGACCGTCTTGACCAGGCGCGGCCGCACCGGATCCGGCCGGGTGTCCATCACGTGCAGCCGGGAGGACCGCAGCCCCGGGAGGAGCAGGAACCGCCGCTCCGGGTTCTCGTGGCAGGCGTGCGCCAGCGCGCTGGAGCAGGCGTTCCAGCCGAAGTGGTGCAACTCGTCGCCCAGGGTCGGCAGTTCGGCGAAGTTGAGCACCGTCCCGTAGCTCGCCGAGGCCGGGTCGGTGTCCACGGTGAGCAGGGCATCCGGCCGCCGGCCCGCCCGGTCGAACCCGGCCACGTACGCCAGTTTCTCCGGCGGCGCCGCGATCGCCTCGGCCGCCGAACGGTAGAGCGACGGATCGATGTGCCCGTGCTGCATGCAGACTCCCCAACTCGCCGTGTCCGTCCGGGAAGCGTTCCACACGACCACCGGCGCACAGCAGGCGCACGCGAGGCGGCCGGGAAGCGCGGACGGCCACCCTCGCGCGGTGCCCGACGGCAGCCGCGGGGGCAGCATCCGGGCACCGCCGGCCAGGCCGGACCCCGACCGCGGCGGCGGCCCCCTCCCGCCGACCATCGGTACCTCCGCCTCGCGCCGTTCGCCCCGGCGCGCTTCGGGGCGCTGCGGGGCGGCTGCCGCGCGGGTGGGAGCTACCGGCCGGTATGGTCGGGGGCGGAACGGGTGGTGACCTGCCGGAAGGGCGGGCGGAGCAGAGGGACGGGTGCGGCGGCAGATGGAGTTTCGGGAAGACATCCTGGGTGCCCCCTACGAGGCGGCCGAGCTGACGCTGCGGTCCGATGACGAAGGGGCGGTCTGCGCGACGCTGGTGCGGCGGGTGGTGCCGGGGGCGGAGCGGGCCGTGTTGTACGTCCACGGGTACAACGACTACTTCTTCCAGACCAACCTGGCGGACCACTACACCGCGCTGGGGTTCTCGTTCTACGCCCTGGACCTGCGCAAGTACGGGCGCTCGCTGCGGCCGCACCAGTCACCGAACTTCGTCCGCGACCTCGTCGAGTACGACGAGGAGCTCGACGAGGCGGTGCGGATCATCCGCGAGGTGGACGGGCACCGGCAGCTGCTGCTGAACGGGCACTCCACCGGCGGGCTGGTGGGGGCGCTGTGGGCGGGGCGCCGGGCCGGGCGGGGGGTGGTGGACGGGCTGTTCCTGAACAGTCCGTTCCTGTCGATGCCCGCCGGGGCGGCCGTGCGGACCGCGGGCGGGCCGGTGGTGACGGCGCTCGGGCGGATGAAGCCGACCCGGATCCTGCCGTCCTCGCTGAACCCGCACTACACCCACAGCCTGCACAAGGACCACAAGGGTGAGTGGGACTTCGACCTCGCCCTCAAGCCGGCCGAGGGCTTCCCGCTGTACGCGGGCTGGCTGGCGGCGATCCACCAGGGGCACCGGCAGCTGCGGCACGGGCTGGGGATCGACGTGCCGGTGCTGCTGATGGCCTCGACGAGGTCGGTCTCCACCACCACGTGGCACAACGCCCTGCACCACGCCGACGGGGTGCTGCGCGCCGACGACATCGCCGCGCAGGGGCCGCGGCTGGGCCGGCACGTCACGGTGGTGCGGATCGAGGGCGGCATGCACGACCTGGTGCTGTCCGGCGAGAAGGCCCGGACCGAGGTGTTCGCCGAGCTGGACCGCTGGCTGGCGGCCTACCTGGACGTGCGCCCGGTGGGGGAGCCCGCGTGACGGACGGGCCGGTGGAGGCGGAGGGGCCGGACGGGCCGGTGGAGGCGGACGAGCCGGTGCCGGTCGGGCGGGCCACCGACCTGGGCTTCGCCAAGCTCATGCCGGACATCGACCGGGACGGCGGCTGGCTGCTCACCCTGGACGGCACCCCGCAGTCCTACGTCGACCTCGCCGACCCGACCCACCTGGAGTTCGAGTACACCCGCCGGCTCGGCCACCTCGCCGACGCCCTGGCGCCGGCCGGCCGCCCGCTGGACGTGCTGCACCTGGGCGGCGGCGCGCTCACCATGCCGCGCTACCTGGCCGCCACCCGCCCCGGTTCGCGGCAGCGGGTGGTGGAGGTGGACGGGCCGCTGCTGGAGCTGGTCGCCGAGCACCTGCCCTGGCAGGGCCCCGGCGCGGACGTCACCGCGACCGTCGGCGACGCCCGGCAGGCGCTGGCCGGCACCCCGGCCGACTCGCAGGACCTGCTGATCGCGGACGTCTTCCACGGCTCCCGCACCCCGGCGCACCTCACCTCGGTGGAGTTCCTGCGGCTGGCCGCGGCGGCGCTGCGCCCGGGCGGCTGCTACGCGGCCAACCTGGCGGACGGCCCGCCGCTGGCCTTCGCCCGGGCCCAGGCGGCCACGGTGCGGGCGGTGTTCCCGTACGTGTGCCTGGTGGCGGAGGCCCCGGTGCTGCGCGGGCGCCGGTACGGCAACATCATGCTGGCCGGCTCGACGGCCCCGCTGCCGGTGGCGGAGCTGACCCGGCTGCTGGCGGGCGACATCTTCCCGGCCCGGCTCACCGATGGCGCGGAGCTGGCCGCCCTGGTCGGCCGGACCGCCCCGGTCGCCGACGCCGAGGCCACCGACTCGCCGCCCCCGCCGGACGGCGCGTTCAGCGTGGGCTGAGGGCGCCGCGGGCCGGGCCGGCCACTGGTCAGGAGGCGGGGTCGGGCCAGGGGACGTCGGTCGCCACCGGGGCGGAGTAGTCGACGCCCGGGACGGCGAAGCCGTACAGGCGCTGGACCTCGGCGTGGAACCAGTCGAGGTCGGCGAGTCCGGCGACGGTCCCGGTGGTGGCGGCCGCCCAGCGTTCGGCGACGGCGGCCTGGACGTCCTCGGCGAGCTCCCAGCCGTCCAGGCGGACCCGGCCCTCGTCGTCCAGGAGGAGCGGGGCGGCGCCGGTGAGCTGGTCCCACAGGGTGGCGAGCTGGTGCACCGGCGGGACCATGTCCGGGCCGAGGACGCCGCGCAGCAGCCCGGTGTAGAGGGCGATGCCGGGGACGGCGGTGGAGGACTGGGTGACGGCGGCGCCGTTGACGGAGGTGACGGCCCGTCCGCCGACCGCCTTGCCGAGCCGCTCGTCCAGGGTGCGGGCGGTGGCCTCCAGGTGGGCCTTGGCCGCGCCGATGGTGCCCTGCCGGTAGATCGCCGCCGTCAGCGGGGAGCCGATGTAGGAGAGCGCGGCGGTGGTGAAGCCCTCGCCGAGGAGCCCCCGGGAGGAGAGGCGGTCGATCCAGCGTTCCCAGTCCGCGCCGCCCATCACGGCCACGGTCTGCTCGATGTCGTCGCCCTCGGCCGGCCCGGTCTCGACCTCGCGCACCTCGGGACGGCCCTGGTCGTCGAAGACCAGCGTCCTGGTGCGGTCGGTCCGGCCGATCGGCTTGAGGACGGAGGCGTACGTGGTGCCGGTGTCGGGGTCGGTGCGCCGGGGCGCGGCCACCGAGTAGACCAGGTGGTCCAGCCGGCCGCCGAAGCGCTGCTCGATCAGGTCGGCGACCTGGCCCTTCATCGCGTCGGAGAACGCGTCGCCGTTGAGGAAGACCAGGTCCCGCCCGGCGGCGCGGGCGAGGTCGGCGGTGGCGGCGGTGCGGTACCAGCCGGCCGTGCCGGTGCGGCGCTCGGTGGGGGCCTTCTCGAAGGAGACCAGGACGCCGCGGATGCCGGCCCGCTTGAGCCCGGCGACGGCGGCGGCCAGGCCGTACCCGGCCGAGGAGCCGATGATCAGGGCCACCGGCCCTTCGCCGTCCGGCAGTTCGGCCGGCTCGGGGCAGTCCCGCCACAGGTCGGCCACCAGCCGCTCGCAGCCCGCCGGGTGGGAGTCGAGGAAGAGGAACCCCCGGTTGCGGGGGATGAGAACGCGCTCGCTCAAGATGGCAGTCCTTGGGTGGGCCGGAAGACGGAGGCGGCGACCGGAAGGGGCGCCGCGCGCTGCCAGTCTGGGACAGGACGGAGGCGGGCAGCGGCCGTCACCAGGCACAACGATCACGAGTCGATCTTGGAGTGTTCCGCCACTGACGTCCTGCTCCGGGTCGCGGCGCGTCGCCGGAAGGGGCGGTGCGGGGCGGGTGTCAGAATCGGCGGGTTCATGCCGGAGCACGGTGCACGTCCGAAGGAGTGAGCGTTGAGCGGTGGCGGGGAACGGCCGGAGTTGGGGAAGGTGCCGGAGACGGCGCTGTGGACGCTGTGGCACCGGGCGGTGGAGGCCCGGCGGCCCGACGCGGTGCTGCACGATCCGGTGGCGGTGGGGCTGGTGGAGCGGATCGACTTCCCGTTCGCCGCCCGGTTCGGGGAGTCGCCGCTGGTGAGCCAGGTCCAGGCGCTGCGGGCGGCCTGCTTCGACCGGGAGGTCGCGGACTTCCTGGACCGGTACCCGCGGGGCACCGTGGTCGGCCTCGGCGACGGGCTGGAGACCCAGGCCTGGCGGGTCGACAACGGCCGGGCCAGCTGGCTGTCCGTCGACCTGCCCGAGACCGCCCGGCTGCGCGAGCAGCTGCTGCCGCCGGACGACCGCCACCGGATCCTCGCCTGCTCGGCCACCGACCCGCGCTGGATGGACGAGGTCGACCCGGACCCGGCCCGCGGCGTGCTGATCACCACCGAGGGCCTGCTGATGTACCTGCGGCCCACCGAGGTCCGGACGCTGATCGCCGGCTGCGCCGAGCGCTTCCCGGGCGGCGCGCTGGTGCTGGACGCGGTGCCGCGCTGGGCCGGCCGCCGGGCCGTGGCGGGCAAACTGCGGGACCGGTACTACCAGGCCCCGCCGATGCCCTTCGGCATGGACGCCGACGAGCTCGGCAAGCTGGCACAGGCCCACCCGGCGGTCACCGACGTGCGGGAGGTGTACCCGGAGGGCGGGCGCGGCCTGCTGCGCGCCGTGCTGCCGCTCGCGCGCGCGGTCAAGCAGCGTCCGTCGGTCGTCGCACTGCGTTTTACCGAATCTTGAAGAAATGCCGGTCGGCCTGGAACTATGGGGGTCAGGACGTACGTCGTAACGACGGGTGATCGGCCAGGGGGACGGGCCGCCCGGCACGTTAGGCTGCGCCCCGGGGGAGCGGCCAGGGTGCCGCCATCGGACAACCGCCGGGACGGGCGTGCGGCTCCACCGGGAGCCGACCCCGGCCCGACCTGCCACGGAGGTACTGGCCTTGCACATCGACGCCTGGATCGAGAGCGTCCCACCGACCGCGGTGTACGCCCTGATCGGCCTGATCATCGGGATCGAGTCGCTGGGCATCCCGCTGCCCGGCGAGATCGCGCTGGTCACGGCGTCCCTGATGGCGGTCAAGGGTGTGGTGAGCCCGTGGGGGATCGCGGTCTGCGCGATCGCGGGCGCCATCATCGGTGACTCGATCGGCTACTCGATCGGCCGCAAGGGCGGCAAGCCGCTGTTCGAGAAGCTCGGACGGAAGTTCCCCAAGCACTTCGGGCCCGCACACCTGGCCACCGCCGAGCGCTCCTTCCAGAAGTGGGGCATGTGGGCGGTCTTCTTCGGCCGCTTCATCGCCCTGCTGCGCATCTTCGCGGGTCCGCTCGCGGGCGCGCTCCGGATGCCGTACTGGAAGTTCCTGATCGCCAACGTGCTGGGCGGCGTGGTCTGGGCCGGCGGCACGACCCTGCTGGTCTACAAGGTCGGCAAGGCCATCGAGCCCTGGCTGGCCCGGTTCTCCTGGGCGGGCCTCGCGGCCGCCGTGGTGATCGGGGCGATCTCGGCCTGGGTGATGAAGCGCCGCGCGGCCAAGACCCACGCCAAGATCGAGGCGGAGGAGGCGGCCGAGGCCGCTGCGGCCGCCGAGGCCGGCCCCGCCGCCGCGTCGGCCAAGGCGCCCGTCGCCGAGTGACAGCGCGTGGCCGCCCACCGGGAGCGGCCGTGACGGAGCCGACCCGCGGCCTGGCCGCGGGTCGGCTCCTGCACGTGGCGGCCGCTGCGCCCGCACCGGGCCGCGCGCTCCGGGCCGCACGCCCGCTCCGCCACGGGCCGAGCCGAGCTGCCGATACGCTCGGGGCTGACCTGCGGGAACGCGCCCGGCTGCGGCAGCCGGACGGCGGGCCCGCGCGGCACACCGAGGAACGGAGACAACGTGCGGATCGGACTGCTGGGCACCGGCACCTGGGCGGAGCGGGTGCACGCACCCGTGCTCGCCGAGCACCCTGGGCTGGAGTTCACCGGCGTCTGGGGCCGCCGTCCGGAGGCCGCCGAGGCGCTGGGCGCCGTGCACGGCGTGCCCGGGTACGGCGACCTGGACCGGCTGCTGGCCGAGGTGGACGCCGTCTCCATCGCCCTGCCGCCGTCCGTCCAGGCCGGACTCGCGGTCCGGGCCGCCGAGGCCGGCTGCCACCTGCTGCTGGACAAGCCGGTCGCGTTCACCGTCCCGGACGCCCGGGCGGTGGCCGAGGCGGTGCGCGCGCACCGCCTCGCCTCGGTGGTGTTCTTCACCGTCCGCTTCGGCGGCGAGCAGATCCCGTGGATCGAGCGGCAGGCCGGGCTCGGCGGCTGGTTCACCGGCCGCTCGGACTGGCTCGGCTCGGTGTTCGCCCCGGGCAGCACCAGTCCGTACGCGGCCTCGCCCTGGCGCCGGGACAAGGGCGCGCTGTGGGACGTCGGCCCGCACGCGCTGTCCGTCCTGCTACCGGTGCTGGGCGACGCGACCGAGGTCACGGCCGTCGCCGGGCCGCTGGACACCGTCCACCTGGTGCTCCGGCACGCCGGCGGCGCCTCCAGCACGCTGGCGCTGAGCCTGACCGCCCCGCGCGCGGGCGGCGGCGTCGCGATGGAGCTGCGCGGCGAGCACGGGGTGGCCCGGCTGCCCGAGCGCGGCGAGGGCCCGACGGTGGCCCTGCACCGGGCCGTGGACGCCCTGCTGGCCTCCGCCGCCTCCGGCGAGGCGCACCCCTGCGGGGCGGACTTCGGCCTGCGGGTGGTGGAGGTGCTGGCGGGTGCCGAGCGGTCGCTGGCCGCCGGCGGCCGGGTGCAGGTGTGAGCTGGGACTCGGGTGCACGTGTGAGCTGAGACCGGGGTGGGGGGGGGGGGGGGGAGGAACCCCCCCCCCCCCCCCCCCCAAAAAACAAAAAAGGGGGGGGGGAAAGGGTCCCAGAGAGAAAAAAACCCACGTCCCCCCCTCCCCTGGCAAGGTG
>NZ_JBVIWC010000056.1:0-15637 GCF_055594965.1 Kitasatospora sp. NPDC040550
CCCCCCCTCCCCCCCCCCCCCCCCCCCCCCCCCCCCCCCCCCCCCCCCCCCCCCCTCCCTCCTTCCCCCCCCCCCCCCCCCCCCCCCCCCCCGCCCCCCGGGGCATCGGCCGGTCCCCCCGGACCGGCCGTGGTGTGGCGCGCCGAGCCCCCCGACTCCGCGCTCCACCCCCCCCTTGAGCGGCCGTGGCGCCGACGCGCCGGCCCCCCGGCCCCGCGCGTCGCCGCCGCCCCCGTCCGGCCGCGTCGTGGTCAGACCTCCCAGGGCCAGCCGGCGTCCGTCCCCGCCTCCAGCAGGGGGATCAGCCGGAAGGCCGCGTCGCTCAGGCCGCCGAAGGTGTGCCGGTTGGCACCGCCGCTCGGGCCGTGGCCCGTCGCGTAGCCGGCCAGGTTCCAGGTGTAGACGGGCACGTGGGCCGGTATCTCGGCGAGCGGATCGCTGCCCCGGTAACCGGCGCCGGGCTGCTCGTCGGTGACGATCACCACCCGGTCGTGGCCCCGGTAGTGGTCCCGGACGGCCTGGGCGGTGTTGGTGCCGCCGAGGTTGGAGAAGCGCTCCAGCACCCGCAGCACCGCCTCCCCGCGGCCGACCTCGACCACCCGGCTGACGCTGCCGAACTCGACCAGGTCCGCCTCGGCCGCCCGCACCTTCAACGCGGTGCCGAAGATCGCCGCCGAGTCCGCCCGGTTGAGCTGGGTCTGCGCGCTGGGCCGGTCGAACATCGAACCGGAACGGTCGACCAGGACCAGCGTCCGGCCGGGCAGCTCGGGCACGTTGGCGAGCGAGTGGCCGAGCGCCGTCTCCAGCGCGTGCCCCCACCGCAGCGAGGGCGCGTGCCGGTGAGCGGCCAGGTAGCGGAACGGGAACTGGCGCGAGCGCCGCACCTCGCCCTGGTCGGCGACCCGCCGGGCCACCTCGGCCGCGACCTCGTCCGACACCCCGGCCCGGTCGAAGTTGCGCAGGTTCCGCACCAGCGCCATCGGGCCCATGGACGGGATGACCGCCTCCCAGACCGCGGCGTCCATCGGACCCTGCAGCCAGCCCGCCAGTGCCTCCCAGGTCAGCCCGGCGGCGGCCAGCCGCTCCGCGCCGTCCTCCGCCGTCACGGCCGCCCGGCGTTCCCCGACGGGCAGCGCGAGCAGCTCGCGGTTGGCGGTCAGCATCCGGTCGAGGGCGGGCGGGACGGCCTCCTCCGGCCGGTGCCGGCGGTCCAGCGCGTACTGGAACAGCGGCCCCTGCCAGGGCTTGGCCGGGTCCGGCGCCGGGTGGGTCAGCTCCAGGACGTCGCCGAAGCGGTAGCCCTTGGCCGCGGTGTCGTACTTGAGCAGCGCGCGTGCGTCGTACAGCCGGCGCACCGCGTCCGCGACGCCGCGCTTGAGCGGCTTGGGCAGCGCCCGGCCGTAGCGCGACGTCCAGTACGCGAGCAGCTCACCGGGCTCGTCGGCCCGCCGCAGCACGGCGTCGACGGCCTGCCGGGAGTGCCCGTGGGCACCGGCGTCCAGCCGGGCCCGGGTGAACTCGGCGGCGCCGACCAGTGCGGCGGTGCGCAGCTGCGCCCCGTAGCGGAGCCAGCGCAGCAGCCCGAGGGTCCACTCCGGGTCGCTGACGGCGAGTTCGCGCACCAGCGCCGTGTAGCGGTCGTCGCGGGCGCCGCCGCGCTCGTAGAAGGTGTCCTGCCCGACCATGTTGGCCACGGCGAGGAGGAAGAGCTCGGACCTGGTGTCCCGGACGTGACCGGCGCCGCCGTTGTGGTTGGCGGTGCGCTTCCCGGTCGTGGTCACCGGTGACTTCGGACCCGCCTTGGTCTTGCGGATGTTGAACCTGGACATGCTGCAGCCCCCCTCGGCGTGCTCGGTCGTCAGTGGGAGGGAGGCATGCTGCGGCTGGGGTGCCCGAGATCGTGCCGGTCGTCGTGCGACGACCGGCGTCGGCGGAGGTATATGCCTTGTGCTCTACCCGGATTGAGCTAGCGGCCGCGCTCGCGCACGGCACGCCCGGGATTTGAACCCGGAACCGCAAGATCCGAAGTAACCCCCGCCTGCGCACCGGGCACTCCGAAGCGCAGCTGCCTCCCGAGATCAATGGATTCGGCTGCGGTTTTTGGGTTTGCTTCAACGCGCCCCGAAAAGGGGGCACTCCACAGAAGTAACCGCCGCCGTCGCACCGGGAGGTGCGGAATTCTATTCACGTGTAGGTGTCCAGAGTTCAAGGACGGCTGAGGTGACATAGCTGCTCTACCAACTGAGCTACACCGGCCCGAAGCCGGTGACGGGACTCGAACCCGCGACACGCCCATTAAGAGTGGAAGTAACCTCTGCCTGCGCACCTGGACGAGAGAGACCTTATCCGGGCCCCTCCCGCAGGTGCACCCCATTTATCGCGGGGGTTCCGCGAAGTCATCGCAGGCGTCCCGAGCGGCTCACGCCGGAGCGACGATCACCGCCCGGGCCCGCTCGGTCAACTCCCGGACCCGGCGCTCGCCCTGGAAGGGCTCCAGTCGCCGCAGCATCTCCACCACGTACTCCCGGCTGCGCTGCGAGGAGATCCGGCCGGCCACCTCGACGGCGCGCTCGCCGGCGGCGACCGCGGCGTCCAGGTTGCCCGCCTCGGCCTCGGCCATCGCCGAGACCACCAGCCGCAGGCCGTGCGAGCGGACGAAGCCCTCGGTGGGCTTGGCCAGTGCCTCGCGGGTGAACTGCCGGACCTTGGAGGGCACTCCGAGGTCGCGGAAGCACTCCGCGGCGTCGGCGGCCAGCCGGTCGTAGGCGTAGAAGTCGATCCACGCCGGATCGGGATCCCCGGCGCGTGCTCGTTCGAGTGCGCTCTCCGCCGCGCCGAGAGCCGTCGCGCACGCCGCCGCGTTGCGGGCCTTGGCCTGGGCCCGTGCCTCCACCAGGTGGAAGAAGCTCATGGTCCGGGCGGTGGCCAGGCTGCGGTTGCGCTCCAACGCGGCCTGGGCGAGGTCGACGGCCTCCTCGGCGAAGCCCCGGTAGCCGGCCTGGAGGCTCATCGAGGCCAGCACGTAGCCGCCGAGCGGCACGTCGGCGGCGGCCCGGGCGAGCCGCAGGGCCTGGATGTAGTACCGCTGGGCGGCCTCGTGCTGGCCGGTGTCGAAGGCCATCCACCCGGCCAGCCTGGTCAGTTCGGCGGTCGCGCCGAACAGCGCCCGGCCGACCGCGTCGCTGTACGAGGCCAGCAGCAGCGGCGCCGCCTCCACCCGCAGGCACTCCGGCACCATCGACGAACGCCAGTCCCCGCCGCCGTACTTGGAGTCCCAGCGGCGGGCCTCCTGGGCGGCCTCGCGGAGCTTGACCGCGTCCGAGTGGCCCACCCGGTACGAGGAGTTCTCGCTGGGGGAGCGCGGCACCTCGCGGGCCACCGAGCCGTCCGCCGGGTTGATCAGCCAGCGGGAGACGGGCGTCGCGTACGCGGCGACCGAGAAGGTGCCGGCCAGGCTGTCGCTCCAGCGGCCGCCGCCGGGCCCGCGGCGCAGGTCGAGGTCGACCCGGAACAGGTCGGTGGCCGAGCGCACCGCGTCGGCCACCTCGCGCGGGAAGGCCAGGCCGAGTTCGGGCGCCGGGTCGGTGTCGCCCAGGCCGATCTCCTCCAGCGGGACGGGCCGGCCGAGCTTGCCGCCGATCGCGGTGGCGATCAGGTGCGGGACGGGCCCCTGCGGGACCATGCCCTTGCTGACCCAGCGGGCGACCGAGGTCTTGTCGTAGCGCAGCGTCAAACCGCGTTGCGCGCCGAGGTCGTTGACCCGTCGGGCCAGTCCCGCGTTGCTGATCTGGGCGAGGGTCAGGAGCGTGCCGAGCCGTTCGTTCGGTCCTCGTGGGCTGACGGTCATGGTGGCGGCGGCACCTCCTGCGGCCTTGTGCGCGGGGCCCGGGCGGCACCGGGCCGTGGCTGCTGTACCTAGAGTAGTCGGACGCGTTCCGACGGTTAAGAGGCCGCATTCCGGATGGCGGGATCGCGCACCCGGCCGTGCCGCGCCGGGTCGTCGCGGGGGTTGGTCCGGACCACCCGGAGCGGTTCGGCCGCGCCGCGCGCCGGAGCGTCGTGCTCCGGTCCCGTGTTCACGTGCGCCCGGCCGTGCCCCCTGGCCCGACCGGCTGCTCGGCGATTCGCTGGTGGTCGTGGGTCGGCCCGCCGTCGAGGACCCGGCGGGCCGGGGGACGCCGCCGCCTCAATCCCCGCGGGTGGCGGCGAAGTCCGGGAGGGCATGCGGATGCCCTCCCGGGCGGGGCGACGCCTTTCGGCCATCTCGCGATGCCCATGTCAAGGGCGTGCGCCCGGGCGGTCCGGGCCGGGGAGGGGGAGGCCCGGCCCGCCCGAATCCACCCCCGCCCCGCCCCCGTCGCCGTCCCCACCGCCTCCCCGCGCCCGTCACCCGCCCCGGGCCCCCCGCAACGGAAGCGGAACCGGCAACACCGGCCCCGGCAGCGCCCGGTGGTGGCACGATGTCCCCAGACGGCGCGCCGGAACGCGGGCACGCCCGGGCGCGCCCTGCGGGGCCGCCCCCGGCACCCACCCGGCCGCCCGCCCGGCGCCGGACGCGCCGCGCGAGTGCAGGTCCTCGTCCGGTGGAGGCGCGATGCGGTGGCTGACGGGCTGGAGCACGGGCACGCCCCGACCGGGCGCACCGGTGCACGAGGCCCTCGCCACGGTCGCCCCGATCGCCGCCCGCCCCCTGTGGACCGGCCCCAACCCGCTCTGGGCCGTGGGCGACTGGCGGCCCGAGGAGATCCGCCTGGTCACCCTCCGCCCCGGCGCCCGCCCCGCCGTCAGCACCGGCCCCACCACCCCCGACCCGGTCGAGGACACCCCCGCCACCACCCGGCTCGCCGTCCTCGGCCACTGCGGCGCCACCGACGCCGAACTCGCCGCCGGCCTGGCCGCGGCCCGCGGCGGCGCCGTCCGCCACCTCACCGCCTGGCCCGGCAGCTACACCGTCGTGCTGCGCACCGGCACCCGCTCCACCCTGCTGCTCACCGACCTCGCCGGCGCCCAGCCCGTCTTCCACACCCCCTGGGCCGGCGGCACCGCGTACGCCACCGCCGCCCTCCCGCTCGCCGACCTGGTCGGCGCCGCGCTGGACACCGGCCACCTCGCCGCCCGGCTCGCCTGCCCGGAGTCCCCGGAGGCGCTCGGCACCGGCACGCCGTACCTGGGCGTCCAGCGGGTGCCGCCCGGCCACGTGCTCGCCGTCCGCGGCGGCCGCCCGTACCTCGACGCCTACGACGAGCCGCCCGGCGCCGAACAGCCCCGCGACGAGGCCCCCGCCATCCGCGAACTCACCCGCGCCCTGCTGGAGTCCGTCCGCTCCCGGGTCCGCACCCCCGCCCCGGCCACCGACCCGGCCGGGCGCGCCCGGCTCGGCGTCGACCTCTCGTACGGGACGGCCTCCGCCACCGTGGCCCTGCTCGCGGCCGCCGTACCGCTGCCGCCGGTGTCCGCCACCGCTCCGGGCGCACCGACGGGGCCGGCCGCGACCGGCGGCCGGAGCGCCGCCGGGGCCAGGAGCGGCGCGGTCAAGGGCTCCTGGGCCCGGGAGGCCGCCCAGGGCCCGTCCGTCCCCGAGCAGTTGGCCGCCGTCACGCTCGGCGAGACCGAACCGCCCACCAGCCTCGCGCTCGCCCCCGACACCCCTCGGCTGCGGCACACCGTGCTCGACCCCGGCCCCGACACCCTCCCGTACGCGGTGCTGCGCACCGACCCGCAGTCCGGCCCGCTCACCGACGAGCCCGGCCCCGAACTCATCGCCGCCGCCCGGGCCGGGGCCCGGTTCGACGCCGGCGGCGCCGACCACCTCACCGGTTACGGCGCCCGCCAGGTCCTGGACGGCCACCCGGCCCGGCTCGCCGACCTGATCCGGGCCGGCCGGCCCCGCGAACTGCTGCCCCCGGTCGCCGCCCTGGCCGGCGCCGACCGGGCCGCCGCGGGCGTGCTGACCGGCGCGCTGCGCACCCCGCTCACCGTGGTCCGGGCCGCCCACCGGCTCTCCAGGATCCGCTACGCCGAGGCACTGGACGACGCCGCCGCCAAGCTGACCGCCCGGCACGTCCCCGACGGCATCGGCACCGCGGGCGACCGCTCGGCCGTCGACCTCGCCTGGTGCGTCCCCGGCCCGGCCGCCCGCTGGCTCTCCGACGAGGCGCTCTCCGCGGTCGCCCTACGGCTGCGGCTGGCGGCGCGCCGACCGGCGCCCGAGGAACACCCGGGCGCGCACCGGGCCCGGCACGCCCTCTACCGACAGGCGCGCTCCTACCGCACGCTCCTGCACGCCGCCGAACGACCCGGCCAACGGCTGCACGCGCCCTTCCTCGACAACCAGGTGGTCCGCGCCGCCCGACTGCTCCCCGACGACGTCCGCCTCCAGCCCGGCGCCCGGCACGCCCTCCTGCACGCCGTCCTCACCGGCGCCGGCCGCACCGACCTGCCCCCCGACTGGGGGCGCGGCCCCCGCCCCGACCGCACCGCCCCCGCCCGGGCCGGCCTGCGCCTCGCCGCCGACGGCCTCGCCGAACTCTTCGACGCCCCCCTCCTCGCCGAGGCCGGCCTCATCGACCTCTCCGCCGTCCGCGCCGGCCTCGCCCGCTCCACCGACCCCGCCACCGCCCTCTCCCCGGCCGCCCTGGCCGGCCTGGCCGACCTGGTCTCCACCGAACTCTGGCTCCGCCGCCTCCGCGCCCGCCGCCACGGCGCCTGCTGGACCGGCCTCCCCCACCCCCAACCCCCGGCCCTCACCCCCTGACCCCGGCACCACCGGGCCGCCACGGCCCTCCCCGCCCCGCTCCCCGCCCGCCCCCGCCCCGCCCCGCCCCCGGGCCGGCCCACCGTCCGCCCGGCGCGGCGTCGCCGGGCGGGGAGCGGGCCGGGCGGGATGATGGCGTGGCTTTGTGTCCGCGGTGAGGAGCGTGTGCGGTGGGCGGTGTGGGCCCGGGGCGGGAGGTTCCCGTGGTGCTGTCGGTGCTGGGGCGGCCGCCGACGGGCAGGCCGCCCGGGGTGCTGGCGGCCTGCGACGGGTCGGACGGTTCGCTGTGGGCCCTGGACCGGGCGATGACGGAGGCCGAGCTGTTCGGGCTGCCGCTGTACGTGCTGGCCGTGGTGAACCCGGCGCCGGCCGGCTACCCGCCGGGCATGGCGGAGCTGGTGCAGGAGAGCGTGGAGACGCTGGTCGAGAGCATGGCGGACGGGCTGCGCCGGGCGGTGGGGACGGTGCTGCGGCAGCGGGTCCGGCCGTACGAGGGGGAGCTGTCGCTGCACGTGGTGCTGGGCAACGTGATCGAGGTGCTGCTGGAGGCGTCGACCCGGCAGCACACGCTGGTGGTCGGGACCCGGGGCAACGGCGGGTTCGTCCGGCTGCTGCTGGGGTCGGTGAGCTCGGCGGCGGTGCACCACGCGGCCTGCCCGGTCCTGGTGGTCCCCGCGCCGGCCGAGGGCTGACCGCCCCGGCGGCCCCGGGCGTGGTGTCGGGAATGTACCGAGATGGTTCATCGTTCACCCATCTCGTACACCCGCCACGAGACGCCCTTGGAGCCCCCCGAACATGAAGGTCGAGATCTGGTCCGACATCGCCTGCCCCTGGTGCTACATCGGCAAGCGCCGCTTCGAGCAGGCCCTGGCGGACTTCCCCGGCCAGGAGGCCGTCGAGGTCGTCTACCGCCCGTACCAGCTGGTCCCCGACGCTCCGGCGACGGCGAGCCCGCACCGCGCCTGGCTGGCCGAGCGCTACGGCCCGCAGTCGGTCGCGATGGACGCGCGGGTGGCCGAGCTGGGCCTGGCCGAGGGCATCACGTACGACTTCGACGCCGCCCTGCACGCCAACACCTTCCTGGGCCACCGCCTGCTGCACCTCGCCG
The DNA here is from genome assembly GCF_055594965.1 of Kitasatospora sp. NPDC040550. Taxonomy (NCBI): domain Bacteria; kingdom Bacillati; phylum Actinomycetota; class Actinomycetes; order Kitasatosporales; family Streptomycetaceae; genus Kitasatospora; species Kitasatospora sp. NPDC040550. The sequence continues at coordinate 7,863 of NZ_JBVIWC010000056.1, forward strand.
AGGCCGAGTACGGCGCCGAGGTGCAGGGCCGGCTCAAGGAGGCACTGCTCAAGGCGCACTTCACCGACGGCGTGGACGTCGGCGACCGCGCCGCGCTGGCCGATGTGGCCGTCGCGGCGGGCCTGGACCGCGAGCGGGTGACGGCCTACCTGGCGGGCGACGAGGGCACCGCCGAGGTCCGGGCGCAGCTGGCCGAGGCCCGCGAGCTGGGCATCACCGCCGTGCCGACCTTCGTGTTCGAGGGCAAGTGGGCGGTCCAGGGCGGGCAGGAGGCCGAGACCTTCCGCAAGGTGCTGGAGCAGGTCGCCGCCGAGATCGGCGAGCGCCGTCCGGCACCGGTGCAGGTCGCCCCGGCCGGGGATGCCTGCGCCGACGGTTCCTGCGCCATCTGACGCCGGGCGGCGCTCCGCCGCCCGGCCGACCACGGCGGCCGAGTGCCGAAGGGCCCGGGGCCCGTTCCGAGCAACCAGCCGGAACGGGCCCCGGGCCCTTCGCGTCTCAGGCCGTCACGTGCACCGGAACCGGGCCTGCGCCCAGTCCGCGACGTTCAGCGCCGACCAGATCCCGCTGGCGGGCGTGACCACCAGCCGGATCGACTTCTGCCCGGCCAGCGGCACGTGCACCGGCACCGCGTCGTCCCCGGCGGCGAGGACCCGGGAGCGCCACAGGGTGCCGCCGTCGCTCGACTGGACGGTGAAGACCACCCCGCCGGGGCTGAGCGTGGCGTCGTCCACCCCGGCGACCGCGTCGAAGGACGTGCAGCTGCGGTTGAGGTCGATCAGCGTGGTGGCCGGCGCGTGCACGGTGATGGCGTGCCGCCGGTACTCGCCGCCGATCCAGCCGCCGTCGCGCTGCCAGAACCGGTCGCTGCCCTGCTGCCGGATGCTCGGCCCCTCGGGCGGGGCCCGGTGGTGGCCGGGCTTGACCACGGGCAGCGAGTCGCCCCAGTAGTCGCTGGGCGCGGGCGGGGTGGGCGTGGCGACGGTCGGTTCGGGTACCGGCGGGACGGTCGGCGTCGGGACGACGGGGACCTCGGGCGTCGGCACCGGCGGGAGGGCCGGGGTGGGGACGGCGGGCGGTTCGGGGGTGACCGCGGGCGGCTCGCTCCGCGGTGCCCGGGTGGTCGCCGGTGGCTTGCTCGCCCTGGCACTGGGCTTGGGGCTGGGACTGGGGCTGGGGCTGGGGGCGGCGCTCGGACTGGCCGCGGGCGGCTCCGGGGCCGGGGCGGCGCTGCTGGGGGCCGGCGCGGGCGGTGCGGACGCGGGGGCCACCGGGGCGGGGGCGACCGGCGCGGTGCTGGCGGGGGGAGCCGCGGCCGGGGGCGTCGGCTCGGGCGAGCCGGTCAGCGCGTACGCGGCCACGGCGGCGGCCGCGACCGCCACGGCGGCGGCGATCCCGGCCTTGGCGGCGGTGCCGAGGCCCTCGCCGGCCACGGCGCCCGCGCCGGCCCCGCTGCCGCCGGACGCGCCGGAGGCACCGGCGGCGCCGGCCGCCCCCGCCGTTCCCGCGGAGGTGCCCGAGGACCCGGCCGCGGCGGCCGCCGTACCCGCTGCGGCCGCACCGCCGACGGCGGCGGCCCCGCCCACGGCGGCCGCGACGGCGCTGAACCCGCCGACCCCGACCCAGACCAGCACGCCGCCGGGCAGCAGCGCGCGCAGGCCGGTGTTGATCTCGGTGAGTTCCAGGCAGGCCGCCGTGCAGCGGTCGCACTCCTTGAGGTGCCGTCCGACCTCGGCCGAGGCCCGTTTGCGCAGTGAGCCGCGGGCGTACGCGCCGAGCCGGTTGGCGTAGGCCTCGCAGCTGCTGGCCTGGCTGCCGGAGACGTGGGCCTGGAGGAAGGCGGCGGCCAGCCGGTCGCGGGCCCGGTGGGCCTGTACGGCGGTGGCGTTGGCGGTCTTGCCGAGCATCACGGCGACGGTCTTGGGCGATTCCTGCTCGACCTCGGTGTGCCAGAGCACCACCCGGTCGTCCTCGGGCAGTTCGGCGTAGGCCTGCATGACCATCCGCTGGTCGGCCAGCGCCATCGCCCAGGCGTCGGCGCCGGGGTCGGCCAGGTCGTAGTCGACCACGGCGGCCGAGGTCTGGGCGAACACGCCGAAGTCGTCGACGAGTTGTTCGCGCCGCTCGCTGCGGGTCCAGGCGGCGGCGACGTTGCGTACGGCGGTCAGCAGGTAGGCGCGGACGGCGAACTCGGGCCCCTTGCCCGCCCTGAGCGCTTGCAGGGTGCGGGCGAAGACCTCGCCGGCGAGGTCCTCGGCGGTGAAGCTGTCCCGGCAGCAGGTGCGGGCGTAGCGGCGCACCGAGTCGGCGTGCCGGAGGTAGATCTCCTCGTACGCGCGGTCGTCGCCGGCCCGGACCCGGGCGGTCAACTCGGCGTCGGAGGGCGGGCGGTCGCCGTCGACCGGGTCGGCGGGGGCCGGGACGGTGGGCCGGGCGGTCCGGCCGTCGCCGACGAAGGCCTCAGGGGCGACGCGGCCGCGGCCGGCGGGGGCCTGGCCGGGCACCCGGCCGGGCGGCAGCGCGGCGGCGGAGGCGGACAGCGTCTCGCGGCTGGGCATCCCGGCCTGGTCGGGGACGTGTCCGGGGCTCGAACCGGGGGTCGAGCCCGAACCGGCTGCGGCGCCCGGTACTTGGGCGGCGCCGGTGCCGCCGGAGCCGGCGGCGGACCCTTCGGCCGCGCTACCGGAGTAGCCCCCGAAGTCGAGGCCGTACCCGTAGTCGTTCTGTTCCTCGGCGCTCACAACGGACCCCAGATTCCACGACAGCCCCCGTAGTGTGGCAGGGCGCGCGGGAGTGCGTAGGCGCACGGTTCCCCGACGTACGGCGCCGACGGCGCGCGAAGGGCGCGCATCGGGACATTGGCTCCAACCACGGGCAAAGGATGGCATAGCGCAGGGACGGGCGGTAGCCGGACCGGCCGGTACCCACTCTTCCGAGGGGCCGTCGCATCGTGTTCGCCCAGCGTGTTGCGCGGGGTCGCACGACGCCCGCACCCGGCGCGCGTGCCCTGTCCGCGCGCCGGTGTCCCACCCAACTCCCGTGCCCGTCGGGCGCGTCGACCGTGCCTGTACCGACGCGACCGGCACTGCCCCGGCCTCCCGGGGCGGTCCGAACCGGGGTCAGCGGGCCCGCAGACCGTCCAACAGGAGCTGCAGCAGCCGGTCCGACGGCCCGGGAGCCGATTGACCGTCGGGCTGCGCACCGATCGCCGTGAAACCGGCCGACGGCGGCGCCGTGACCGAGGGCCGCGCCGCGTGCACCGGTACCGACGCGGTCAGCACCAGCACCACGTCCGACACCGTGACGCCCGGCCGCAGCTCGCCCGCCGCACCGGCCCGCGCCACCAGGGCGGCCAACAGCTGCAGCAGCAACCGCGGATCGGCGTCCGCCGCCGAGGGCTCGGCCGGTGCCCCGGACCGCGCCTCCTCGCCGCGCAGGTCGAAGCGCACGGCCGCCGGCGTCTCCGACGCCCGCTGCTCGGGCACCCGACCCAGCTCCTCCGCGTACCGGAACGCCTCCGGCGGCAGCAGCCGCCCGGCCCCGGTGCCGACCGCCCGGGCCAGGTAGCCGGCCAGTGCCTCCCAGGCGCCGTCGCCGCCGTACAGCGACTCCCGCGCCTGCGCGGTCAGCCAGGCCACCTCCTCGGCGGCGATCCGCTGGACCAGCACCTCCTTGCTCGGGAAACGCCGGTAGACCGTGCCGACCCCGACCCCGGCCCGGCGCGCCACTTCCTCCATCGGAGCGCCGTAGCCGAACTCGCCGAACACCTCCCGGGCCGCGCGCAGCACGCTCTCCAGGTTCCGCCGGGCGTCGACCCGGAGCCGGGCCCCGGGCACCGGCGCGGTGGCCTGCGGGGGCTCCGCCCGGTACGGGACGGCCGCGTACGCCATCCCACCCGGTGGCAGGTCCACCGGGCCGCGCTGCTCCGGGACCATGCCCTGTCCGGCGTGCGGTGTGCCCGCCCGCCCCAATGCCTGCTTCTGTTCCATCATCCCAACTCTCCCCCGCAGGCGTCCGAAACCGGACCCTGTCGTCGCCCGCCCCTGCACCCCCCGGTGCAGCCCAGCCCGTCAGAAGTGACCAGATGACCCATTGCTCGTGCCGCCCGTCGCGTTCCGGTGACCACGGTCGTGCCGCCGGACCGCCTCTGCGTCCGGCTCGGCGCGTCGGCACCGACCGGGGCCTCGTCCGGGAACTACCCTTCCCCGGATGACTCTCCCCCAGTCGGGATCTCGCGCCAACGCTGGAACTGGCCGTAGTGGCCGCTCCACGGTGCGTCGCCGCCGGTTGTCATGGCGGTGGCCGCTCCGGCACACAATCCGACCATAGTTCACGGCTCTTCGAAGCCGAAAGTGCGTCAGAAAGTCGCCCGGGAAGCACAACTGGCCACGCACGTCACTTCCGTCGCAACCAGCCCCGTACGGACTGTGGACAAGACCACCTCCGACGGTCCTTCATAGGGGGGCGTGATGGGGGGACACCCCCGGCCGCGAGGCCGGGACGAATCGTCACACCGGCAGGAGGTGCACCATCAGGATCCTGATCGTCGGCGGCGGCTGCGCCGGGATGGCCACCGCACTCCACCTCCAGCGCGGCCTGCGGGAACAGCTGCGGCGCGGCGAGGTGGAGATCACCGTGGTCGAGCCCCGGGCCTACTCCACCTACCACCCGCTGCTGGCCGAGGTCGCGGCCGGTTCGATCGACCCCCGGCACGTGGTCGTCCCGCTGCGCCGGGCCCTGCCGCACTGCCGGGTGGTGACCGCCCGGATCACCCGGATCGAACACGCCGCCCGGCGCGCCCTTGCCGACGCCGCGAGCCCCGGCGAGACCCCGGCGCCGCTCGAACTCCCTTACGACGTCCTGGTGGTGGCCCCGGGGTCGGTCTCCCGCACCGCCCCGGTGCCGGGCCTGGCCGAGCACGGGCTCGGCTTCTCCACCGTCGGCGAGGCGGTGCACCTGCGCAACCACGTGCTGGAGCAGCTCGACCTCGCCTCCGCCACCCGTGACCCGGCCCTGCGGCAGTCCGCGCTCACCTTCGTCTTCGTCGGCGCCGGCTACGCGGGCGTCGGCGCGCTCGCCGAGCTGGAGGACATGGCCCGCACCGCCGCGCGGAGCTACCACAACGTCCCCGCCGAGGACCTGCGCTGGGTGCTGGTCGAGTCCGGCGACCGGATCCTCGCCGAGGAGTCCCCCGACCTGGCCGAGCACACCCTCGGCCAGCTGCGCGAACGCGGCGTCGACATCCGTCTGCGCACCACCCTGGAGTCCGCCGCCGGCGGGGTCGCCGCGCTCTCCGACGGCAGCCGCTTCGGTGCCCGCACCCTGGTCTGGACGGCAGGCGTCCGGCCCTCGCCGCTGCTGCGCGACACCGACCTGCCACTGGACACGGCCGGCCGGGTCCGCTGCCTGGCCACCCTCCAGGCCGTCGGCCCGGACGGGCGGGCGCTGCCCGGGGTCTGGGCGGCCGGCGACTGCGCCGCCGTACCCGACCCGAACGCGGACGGCGCCCCCTGCGCGCCCAACGCCCAGCACGCCTTCGCCCAGGCCGAGCTGCTCGCCCGCAACATCGCGGTCGCGCTGGCCGGCGGGCCGCACGCGCCGGGCCTGGTCGAGTACCGCCCCGGGCCGGCCGCCTGTTCCACCTCGCTGGGGCTGCACCGGGCCGTCGCCCACACCCGGCGGGGCGGCCGGCTCACCGGACGGCGGGCGTGGTGGCTGCACCGGGCCCGGCACCTGCGGCGGCTGCCGAGCGCGGAGCGACGGGTCCGGGTGCTGATGGACTGGGTGCTCGGCGGGGTGTTCTCCCGTGAGGTGGTCTCGCTGGGGGCGATGGAGAACCCGCGTTCGGCCTTCGAGGACGGTTTCGACTCCGGGCCGGAGCGGCCGTCCGGTGCCGGGCCGGAGGCCCCCCGATGAGGGACCCCGCCGCCCGGGGGCCGGAGCCGAACCGACGGCCACGCCGGGCGCGCGACTTCCGGAACCGGGCCTCCGCCTGACAGGATCAGCCCGAACTAGTCATTACCCCATGTGTTGCTGCGCACACAAAAAGTGATGATATGCCTGGAAAACGAGGAAGCGGCCGTCGTTTGAACCTCATGCGCTGGAGCGCCCGGCTCACCGGAGCCCCCTGGCGTGCCGCCCCACCCCACGGGGCCGGCACCGACGAGGGCACGCCCTCCACCGACGGCATCGTCGTCCCCGGCCCCCGGGACCCCACCAGCCCCGCCGCCACCGCCGAACTCCTCGACCCCCACAAACCCCAGAACCTGCGCGAGGTGCTCAACCGCATCCCCGCCCCGGTCGCCGTCACCTACGGCCCGCTCCACCAGCTCGGCTACGCCAACCGTGCCTACCGCGAACTCTTCGGCGAACGCCCCACCGGCCTGCCCGCGGGGGAGGCCCTCCCCGAACTCGCCACCATGGGCGTCCTGCCCCTGATGGACCAGGTCATCCGCGGCGGCCGCCCCCGCAGCGTCAAGGCGCGCTGCATCCTCGGGCTCACCGGCAACCGCTACTACAACGTCTCCTGCGTCCCGCTCGGCCCGGGCGACACCGGCGACACCCCCGCCGAGGGCCCGCCCACCGGCGTCCTGATCTTCGCGGCCGAGGTCACCGACCAGGTGCTCGCCGCAGCCCGCCTGCGCGAAGCCGAACGCCGGCAGCGCGAGGCCGCCGTCACCCTCCAGCGCAGCCTGCTCCCGCAGAAGCTCGACCAGCCCGCCGACCTACGGGTCGCCGCCACCTACCAGCCGGGCGGCGCCGAGGCCGCGGTCGGCGGCGACTGGTACGACGTCATCGCCATCGACGGTGGCCGCACGGCCCTCGTCATCGGCGACGTCATGGGCCGGGGCCTGCGGGCCGCCGCCGTGATGGGCCAGCTCCGCACCGCCGTACGCGCCTACGCCCGCCTCGACCTCCCCCCGCACGAGGTGATGCGCCTGCTCGACGGCCTCGCCATGGAGATCGACGCCAACCAGATCGCCACCTGCACCTACGCCGTCTGGGACCCGAGCCGCCGCACCCTCTCCTACGCCTCGGCCGGCCACCTCCCCATGCTGCTGCGCTGCCCCGACGGCACCATCCTGCGCAGCGAGGAACAGAACGGCCCCCCGCTCGGCACCGGGGACGGCCTGCACGTCTCCCACACCCTGCGCCTGCTCCCCGGCACCACCGGCGTCCTCTATACGGACGGACTGGTCGAGCGCCGCGACGAGGACATCGACCAGGGCCTCGACCTGCTGGCCCGCACCCTCACCGGCGCGGTCGGCGCCCCCGAGGTGATCTGCGCCCGACTCCTCCGGGCGATGGGCGTGACCTCGGAGCACGACGACGACGTCGCCGTCCTGGCCTTCCAGCTGCCGGCGGACGAGGGCACGGAGGGCACGGAGGGCAGCACCGAAAATTCGCTTGCCGTGCTTGACTCGGCCACTCCAGAGGTCTAGTGTTCTTCGAGCTGCCTGTCATGGAGCACCGGACACGCATCTGCGCGGACGGCCCCACGGCAGCCAATCCCTTGAAACACCACTTCCGGTTCGTGCCGGTCGTTTCGCTTTTCCGCGTCTCGGCTCGGTGCTTATTCGGCGTGCGCTTTTTATCGGATTGCGGCCGGATTCGCTTTTCGGAGCGGGGATCGGCTAGAGTTTGAAACGTCGGACGGGGCGTCAAGCCGCAGAAGACACCGGCGAGTTGGATGACGAAGCCCCGGAAAACGGAGCGGAAAACATCTGATAAGCTGGAAACACGAAAGAACGAAGCGCCCGGAGGGCCCGCTGGAA
>NZ_JBVIWC010000057.1:0-15585 GCF_055594965.1 Kitasatospora sp. NPDC040550
TGGCACGCTGTTGAGTTCTCAAGGAACGGACGCTTCCTTCGGGCCGCCTTCCAGCGGGCCCTCCGGGCGCTTCGTTCTTTCGTGTTTCCAGCTTATCAGATGTTTTCCGCCCCGTTTTCCGGAGTTTCATTCATCGGATTCGCTTTCCGCTTTGTCGCCCCGGTCTCCCGCGGCGACTCCGGAACTGTACGGGGACCGACCCGCCACATGCAAATCGCCTCCGCCCGGGGTCCGGACGGAGGCGATGCAGTGTCAGGTCCGGGTGTCAGGCCCGGCCCATCTCCTCGGCGATGGCCGCCGCGAAGGCGTCGATGTCGGCCTCCGTGGTGTCGAAGGAGCACATCCAGCGAACCTCACCGGTCTGCTCGTTCCAGAAGTAGAAGCGGTAACGCTTCTGCAGCCGCTCGCTCACCTCGCGCGGGAGGATCGCGAACACCGCGTTGGCCTGGACCGGGCGCACGACCTCAACGCCCTCGATCTTCCGGACCGCGGCATCCAGGCGGCGGGCCATCGCATTCGCGTGGCCGGCGTTGCGCAGGTAGAGGTCGCCCGCGAGCAGCGCCTCGAACTGGACGGAGACGAAGCGCATCTTCGAAGCGAGCTGCATCGAGGTCTTGCGCAGGTACTTGATGTTGCGCACCCGCTCCGGGTTGAGCACCACCACGACCTCACCGAGCAGCAGGCCGTTCTTCGTACCTCCGAAGGACAGCACGTCGACGCCCAGGTCGGTGGAGAAGGCCCGCATCGGCAGGCCGAGCGAGTCGGCCGCGTTCGCCAGGCGGGAGCCGTCCATGTGGACGAGCATGCCGAGCTGGTGGGCGTGGTCGATGACCGCGCGGAGCTCGTCGACCGTGTAGAGGGTGCCGAGCTCGGTGCTCTGGGTGATGGACACCGCGAGCGGCTGCGCGCGGTGCTCGTCGCCGAAGCCGTAGGCCTGCTGGTCGAGCAGCTCGGGGGTGAGCTTGCCGTCCGGGGTGGGGACGGTGTGCAGCTTGATGCCGCCCATCTTCTCCGGCGCGCCGCCCTCGTCCACGTGGATGTGGGCGGTGTCGGCGCAGACCACGGCGCCCCAGCGCGGCAGCAGCGCCTGGAGGGCGACCACGTTGGCGCCGGTGCCGTTGAACACCGGGTAGGCCTCGGCCTTGTCGCCGAAGTGGCGGCGGAAGACGTCCTGGAGGTGCGTGGTGTAGTCGTCCTCGCCGTACGAGATCTGGTGGCCGCCGTTGGCGAGGGCGATCGCGGCGAGGACCTCGGGGTGCACGCCCGCGTAGTTGTCGCTGGCGAAGCCGCGGACGGCGGGGTCGTGCCGCCGTACCGCGTCCGTACGGGTGAGGTCGGTCATCGGGCTGTCAGCCACAGGTGCTGTCCGTTCAGTTCTGCTGCGGGGCGGTCCCAGAGGTCCGCCAGGTGTCCGGCGAGGTCGGCGGTGTCGGTGAAGCCCGTGAACTTGGCCTCCGGCTTTTCGGCCCGCATCTCGGGGCTGACCAGCGCCTTGATGACCAGGATCGCAGCCGCGGCGGTGGGCTCGCCGTCCGGGGAGGTGGTCTCCTTCTTGAAGGAGTCGGCCATCGCCAGGGTCCAGGCCTCGGTGGCGGCCTTGGCGGCCGCGTAGGCGGCGCCGCCCGCGGTGGGCTTGTGCGCCGCGGCGGCGGAGACCATGGCGTAGCGGCCGGCGGGGCTGCGGACCAGCGCGGGCTGGAAGGCCAGCGAGGTGTGCTGGAGGGTGCGCACGACGGTGTCGTGCAGGAAGTCCCAGTCGTCCAGGCGGCTGTCGAAGAAGGTCTTGCTGCCGCGCCAGCCGCCGACCAGGTGGAACAGGCCGTCGACGTGGCCGTGCTCGGCCTCCAGGTGGTCGGCCCAGTCGTGGACCTCCTGCGGGTCGAGCAGGTCGATCACCTGGCCGCTGACCTTCGCTCCGCGCACCGCGACCCGGGTGGCGTCGAGGGCGGAGTCCAGGCGCCGGGGGTCGATGTCGGCGCCGATGACGGTGGCGCCCTCGGCCGCGAGGCGGCGCAGCACGGCCTGGCCGGCCGGGCCGCTGGCTCCGGCGACCGCGATGACCTTGCCGGCCAGCTTGGTGGAGGGGTTGGTGGTCACGCGGCGACTCCCTGGATGCCGGCGCCGGTGATGCCGGCGGTGGCGGCGATGACGCCGCGGAGCTTCTTGGACAGGGCCTCGTAGAACATGCTCAGCGGGAACTCGTCCGGGAGCACGGCGTCGCACAGCGCCTTGTTCAGGGCCTTGCCGTCGGTGATGTCGAGCGGGAGGGCCTCGGGGCCCTTGGCCCAGGTGGAGGCCGGGTGCGGGGTGAGGTAGCGGGAGACCAGCTCGTAGGCGGCGATCCAGTGGGCCGGCTTGGGCCGGTCGATGCCGTCGCGGTAGAGGGTCTCGATGTCCGCGCAGAGGGCGTTGGTGACCTGCGGGGCGCGCTCCCAGTCGATGGTGAGGCGGTTGTCGCGCCAGCGCAGCGCGTCGTGCTTGTGCAGGTACGCGAAGAGCAGCTGGCCGCCCATGCCGTCGTAGTTGCGGACGCGGTCGCCGCTGACCGGGAAGCGGAACAGCCGGTCGAAGAGGATCGCGTACTGGACGTCGCGGGCGTGCGGGTTGCCCTCGGTCTCCAGCTGCACCGCCTCCTTGAAGGTGGTGAGGTCGCAGCGGAGCTCCTCCAGGCCGTACATCCAGAACGGGCTGCGCTGCTTGATCATGAAGGGGTCGAACGGCAGGTCGCCGTGGCTGTGGGTGCGGTCGTGGACGAGGTCCCACAGCACGAAGGTCTCCTGCGCGCGCTGCTGGTCCTGGAGCAGGCCCTCGGCGTCGGCCGGGATCTCCAGGCCGAGCTGCTGGACGGCGCTGGTGGTCACGGCGCGGAAGCGGGCGGCCTCGCGGTCGCAGAAGATGCCGCCCCAGGTGAAGCGCTCCGGCGCCTTGCGCACGGCGACCGTCTCGGGGAAGAGCACGGCGGAGTTGGTGTCGTAGCCGGCCGTGAAGTCCGTGAAGGTGATCGGCACGAACATCGGGTTGTCGAACCGGGTGCGCTCCAGCTCGTCCAGCCACTCGGGCCAGACCACGCTCAGCAGGACGGCTTCCAGGTTGCGGTCCGGGTTGCCGTTCTGGGTGTACATCGGGAAGACGACGAGGTGCTCCAGGCCGTCCTCGCGCTGCTCGGCGGGCTGGAAGGCGAGCAGCGAGTCCAGGAAGTCGGGCTCGCGGTAGCCGGTGTCGGCCCACTTGGCGAGGTCCGCGTCGACGGCCGCCAGGTAGGCGGCGTCGTGCGGGAAGTGCGGGGCGAGCTCCTCGATGGACGCCCGGACGTCGGCGACCAGCGGGTCGACGGTGTGGCGCTGGACCGCGGACAGGTCGATGGAGCCGTCCTTGGACTGCAGCGGGCGCAGCGTCTCGACGGCCTCCTTCAGGCGCAGCCACGCCGGGTGAGCGGCGAGGGTCGAGGCCGGGGCGTCGGCCGCCGCAGCGAGCCTTGGCGAAAGATTCTGCATCGTGGACTCACTTCGACAGGAGTTATTTCAACGAGGACACCATAAGTACGAAAGGTTCTCCCGTTCAAGGGGGTCCGAACCGGCAAACCTCCCGTGCGCCGCCGCTCCGGCCCCGGAATCTCCGTCGGAGCCCCGGTTGTCCGGCATGTGGACGGTTTCCTGGATGTTCTGGACAGCCGCGCCGTTGTGATGCGAACCTCCCCGCATGCTCCCGGAGGTGATCACGGTGGCCGAGCGCCACGACAACCCGTTCCGGGCGCCCTCCCGTCAGCAGGCCTGTTGTCCCTGCCGCCGCGCGCCCAGCCGCTGCCACTGCCGCCGCTGTCGCTGATCCGGCCCGGGGCGCCGCGGACGCGGGCCCGTACGCCGACCATGCCGTGAGTGTTCCGGCGCCGCCACCGGGGGAAGTGACCCGCCGGGAAGCGGCCCGCCCGGTCCGGCCCGCAGTACCCCACCGGTCTCTCCCCCCTGTCCCGCCCGGTCCTCCCCTGGAGCCCTGCCATGAGCCTGCGCAAGCCGTCCGCCGTCCTGCCCCTCGCCGCGCTGGCGGTCGTCGCCGCCGTGCTCACCGGGTGCGCGCCGCAGGACGCCAAGTCCGACGGGGCCGCCGCCTCCGGCGCCCCGGGCACCGCCGGTGCGGCGGGCTGCGCGCCGGGGGCGCTGGCCACCCGGACCGCCGGGAAGCTGACCGTCGGCACCGACAAGCCGGCGTACGACCCCTGGTTCTCCGAGGACAAGCCGGAGAACGGGAAGGGCTTCGAGTCGGCCGTGGCGTACGCGGTGGCGGAGAAGCTCGGCTACCCGAAGGGCAAGGTCGGCTGGGTGGTCGCGCCGTTCGGCAAGGCGACCGCGCCGGGCGCCAAGGACTTCGACTTCGACATCAACCAGGTGTCCATCAGTGACGAGCGCAAGCAGGCGGTGGACTTCTCCTCCGGCTACTACGGCGTGCGCCAGGCCGTGATCGCGTTGAAGGGTTCCAAGGCGGCGGGCGCGAAGAGCGTCGCCGACCTCAAGGGCGCCAAGCTGGGCGCCCAGGTCGGCACCACGAGCCTGGACACCATCACCGACACCATCAAGCCGAGCACCCAGCCGGCCGTGTTCGACTCCAACGACCTGGCCAAGGCCGCGTTGAAGAACGGTCAGGTGGAGGCGCTGGTCGTCGACCTGCCGACGGCGTTCTACATCACCGGCGCCGAGGTGCCGGAGGCCCAGGTGGTGGGGCAGTTCGAATCCGCCTCGAAGACCGAGCAGTTCGGGCTGGTGCTGGACAAGGGCTCCAAGCTGACGCCGTGCGTGTCACAGGCGGTGGACGCGCTGCGCGCGGACGGGACGCTGGCCACGCTGGAGAAGCAGTGGCTGTCGGACGCCGTCTCGGCACCGGTGCTCAAGTGAGTGCGGAGGCGGGCCCGCCCGGGCCGGTCGACATCGCCGGAGCCGCGGCCGGGTCCGCCTCCCCGGCCGGTCCGTCGTCTCCGGTCGGGATCGCCGGACCGACCGGGGAGGACGGCTACCGCCCGTCCGAGCGGCGGCTGGCGCACGAGGCGTACCGGCGGGCCCGGGCCCGCCGCTCGGCGGTGGTGGCCACCGCCTCGACCGTGCTGACGGCCGTCGCGCTCTACCTGCTGGTCGTCAACTCCCCCGGCTGGGAGGTGACCCGGCGGACCTTCTTCAACCTGGACTACGCCCGCCAGGCACTGCCCGAGGTGCTCCGGGGGCTGCGGCTCAACCTGGAGCTGATGCTCGGCTGCGGGGTGCTGATCCTGGTGTTCGGGCTGCTGCTGGCGGTGCTGCGGACGCTGCGCGGGCCGGTCTTCCTGCCGGTGCGGCTGCTGGCCACCGCGTACGTGGACTTCTTCCTCGGGCTGCCGATGATCATCTGCCTGCTGGTGATGATCACCGGGGTGCCGGCGCTGCGGCTCACCGGGGTGACCACCGATCCGCTGCTGCTCGGCGGGGCCGCGCTGGTGCTGACGTACTCGGCGTACGTGTCGGAGGTGTTCCGCTCCGGCATCGAGTCGGTGCACCCCAGCCAGCGGGCGGCCGCGCGCTCGCTGGGGCTGACCAACGCGCAGGCCATGCGGTTCGTGGTGCTGCCGCAGGCGGTGCGGCGGGTGGTGCCGCCGCTGATCAACAACCTGGTGAGCCTCCAGAAGGACACCGGGCTGGTCTCGATCGGCGGCGCGATCGACGCGGTGTACGCGGCGAAGATCATCGCGGCGCACTCCTTCAATTTCACGCCGTACCTGGTGGCGGGGCTGGTGTTCATCGTGCTGACCGTTCCGCTGACCCGGGTCGCCGACTGGCTGACCGGGCGGATGAACCGTCGGCAGCTGCAGGGCGGTGCCGTGTGAGCGGGACGGAGGTGCTCCGGCTGGAGTCGGTGCGCAAGAGCTTCGGCGACCAGGTGGTACTGCGCGACGTCGGCCTCGCGGTGCCCGAGCACTCGGTGACGGCGCTGATCGGGGCGTCCGGCTCCGGGAAGTCCACCCTGATGCGGTGCGTCAACCTGCTGGAGGGGATCGACGACGGCGCGATCTTCCTGGACGGCGAGGAGATCACCGACCCGCGCGCCGACGAGGACGCCGTGCGGCGCCGGATCGGGGTGGTGTTCCAGTCGTACAACCTGTTCCCGCACATGACGGTGCTGGAGAACGTCACGCTCGCCCCGCGCCGGGTGCACCGGGTCGGCCGGGCGGAGGCCGAGGAGAAGGCACTCGCGCTGCTGGAGCGGCTCGGGCTGGCGGCGAAGGCCCGGGAGTACCCGGACCGGCTCTCCGGCGGACAGCAGCAACGGGTCGCCATCGTCCGGGCGTTGGCGGCCGGGCCCCGGCTGCTGCTGCTCGACGAGATCACCGCGGCGCTCGACCCGGTGCTGGTCGGCGAGGTGCTCTCGGTGGTGCGGGACCTCAAGGAACAGGGGATGACGATGGTCCTCTCCACCCATGAGATGGGGTTCGCCCGCGAGGTCGCCGACCAGGTCTGCTTCCTGGACGGCGGGGTGGTGCTCGAACAGGGGCCGCCGCAGCAGGTGTTCGGCGATCCGGAGGAGGAGCGGACCCGGCGGTTCCTCAGCCGGATCGTCGCCTCGGGGCGACTCCAGGGCTGAGGAACCGCCGGTGCGGCGGTCGCTCGGCGGGGGCGCGGGGCTCCCGGGGTGGATCGCACCACGGCGGTCACCACAGTGCGCCCCCGTACGCGCCCTGGCCGCGCCCGGGGCGGAGCGGTGATCGTGGACGGGACGATCGTCCGCGCCCCGGGAGGCCGCCGTTGCACGGACCCACCCTGGTCAACTGGCTCCTCGCCCTCCTCACCGCCACCGCTGGCGCCTACTGCCTGACCCGCCTGCGGCAGTCCCCCTGTGCCCACGCGACCCCGGCGCCCCCCGGGCCGCACCGCCCCCACCCGGCGCTGGCCCGGGAGTCCGACGCCGCCGAGGCCCTGATGGGGCTCGGCATGGCGGCGATGGCCGTCACCGGGGCCACCGTCCCGGCGGCCTTCTGGGCGTGCCTGTTCGGCCTCCCGGCGGCCGTCTTCCTGCTGGCCGCCCTGCACACCCCCAGTGGCCGGGCGCACCGTCTGCACCACGCGGTCGGCGCGCTCGCCATGACCTACCTGGCCCTCGCGATGACCGTCTCCCCGGCCGGGCACCACCACGCCGCCGCCCTCGGCGCGCCCCTGCTGACCGGCGCGCTGCTGCTCTACTTCGGGGGCTACGCGCTCTGGACCGGCGCCCGGCTGCTGCGCACCCCGGCCGGCGCCCTCGCCCTCGGCACCACCGGCCTGCCGCAGGCCTGTCGGCTGGCCATGGGGATCGGCATGTTCGCCATGCTCCTGACCATGTGACGCGCCCGGCCCGGGCCGACTCCCCGCCCGCGGCGGACCCGCGCGTGGCGTTGGTCACTGGCCCGCCGAAAGCCGTTCCACCGGGCGTTGCCAGCGCATAGGTTGGCGGGGAGCGCGCTGTCGCGCTCCGTGCGTACTCGGGGAGCCCATGCGATGACTGCCCTGACCGGCCTGCTGCTGCTCGGCCTGCTGCTCGCCACCGTGGTGCCCCGGCTGCTGGCCCGGGCCCGCTGGGTGGAGCGCGAACCGGTGCTGGCCCTGCTGGTGTGGCAGTGCGTCGTGGTGGCCGTCCTGCTGTGCTGCGCCCTGGGCCTGGTCCTCGCCGCCTCCGCCGCCGAGCCCGCGCTGCGCGCCTGGGTGTTCGCCGGCGCCCCGCACGGCGTGGAGGCCGCGTACGGCCTCCAGGACGCCGAGGGCTGGGGGCGGCTGTGCGCCGCGGTGCTGGCCGCGGGCGCGCTGCAGACGGTGCTGGCACTCACCCGCGAGGTCCGTACGGCCAAGGCCCTGCGCTCCCGACGGCACGCCCAACTCGCGACCAGGGCGCCGGAGTTGCCCGAGGCGATCGAGGCCGCCCGGAGTCGCCGGGAGCGGCTGGTGGTGCTGGAGAACGTCCGCCCCGAGGCCTGGTCGCTGCCCGGCCCGAACTCCCGCCTGGTGGTCACCACCGGCGCCCTCCAGCAGCTCACCGACCGGGAGTTGGCGGCCGTGCTGAGCCACGAGCGCGGCCATGTCCGCGCCCGGCACCACTGGCTGCAGCAGTTCGCCCAGGCGCTCGCCTCCGGCTTCCCCGGCATCCGGGTGTTCCGGGCCTTCCGGGACCAGGTGGCGGAGCTGGTCGAGCTGGCGGCCGACGACCGGGCCGCCCGTCGGCACGGGCGGCACACCACCGCCCTCGCGCTGGCCGAACTCAACCTGGACCGCGGGGTGTTCGGCTCCTGTCCGCCCGGCCTGGCCCAGTCCCCGAAGCGGGTGGACCGACTGCTCGCGGGCCGCCCCCGGCTCTCCGTCCCGCACCGGCTCCAGCTGACCGCCGTCGCCCTGGCCGCGCCCGCCGCGGCCCTGCTGCTGGCCGCCGCGCCGGGGCTGCACTCGCTGCTCTAGCACCTCGACAGGATGCCGAACCCGCCAGCCGCACCGCGGATTTGACCCAGCGTCAGCCGTGGGTCCGAGACTCCCCGCAGAGCGGGGCGAACCGGCCGCCGAGGGTCTGTCCGAGCACCTCGCGATGGAGCGGCCGGGCCTGGTCGTAGCGCTCCCGCCCGGCCGGAGTGAGGGCGATCATGATGCCCCGCCGGTCGCTCTCGCACATCGCCCGGGTCACCAGGCCGCTCTTCTCCAGGCGGGCGATCAGCCGGGAGAGCGCGCTCTGGCTCAGGTGGACGGTCGGGGCCAGCTCGCTGGACCGCAGGGCGTGCCGGCCGTCGGCCTGGCAGCCCTCCACCAGGCGTTCCAGTACCTCGAACTCGCTCATGCCCAGCCCGTACTTCTCGCCGAGCTCACGGTCGAGCGCGCAGACGGCCGAGGCGTGCCGGGCCAGCAGCTCGCGCCATTCCGCGATCAGACCGGCCTCCGCCGAGGCTTCGAGGGGGTCGAGTTCAGCCACGCCGCCAGGTTAGCACGTGCAGCGTAAATTTATGCGTTCACATCTAATTCATTTGCATTGAATGCACGTGCATGTACTGTCCTCCCCATGACCACCGCGACCGTCACGTCTCCCGACGCTCCGTCAACCAGCGGGTTGAACTGGACACCCCGCCTCTGGGGCACTCTGCTCGTGCTCTGCGCCGCCATGTTCCTGGACGCCCTGGACGTCTCGATGGTGGGCGTCGCCCTCCCCTCCATCGGCTCCGAACTGCACCTCTCGACCTCCACCCTGCAGTGGGTGGTCTCCGGCTACGTGCTCGGCTACGGCGGCCTGCTGCTGCTCGGCGGCCGCGCCGCCGACCTGCTCGGCCGCCGCCGGGTCTTCCTGGTCGCCCTCGGCGTCTTCGCCGCCGCCTCGCTGGTCGGCGGGCTGGTCGACGACGGCGGCCTGCTGATCGCAGCCCGCTTCCTCAAGGGTGTCAGCGCCGCCTTCACCGCCCCCGCCGGGCTGTCGATCATCACCACGACCTTCGCGGAGGGCCCGGCCCGCAACCGGGCGCTGTCCATCTACACCACCTGCGGCGCCAGCGGCTTCTCGCTCGGCCTGGTGCTGAGCGGACTGCTCACCTCGGTCGGCTGGCGCTGGACCTTCCTGATGCCCGTCCCGGTCGCGCTGCTCGCCCTGCTGTTCGCCGTCCGCCTGCTCCCCCGCCCGGTCGAGGAGCCCGCCAAGGGCGGCTACGACGTGCTGGGCGCGATCACCGGAACCGCCACCGTCCTGCTGCTGGTCTTCACCGTGACCGAGGCCCAGGGCGCCGGCTGGCTGAGCCTGCGCACCCTCGGCTCGCTGGTCGTGGTGGCCGCGCTGGCCGCCGCCTTCCTGCTCGCCGAGAGCCGCGCCGCCCACCCGCTGGTCCGGCTCGGCATCTTCCGCAACGGCTCGGTGGCCCGGGCCAACATCGTCGCCTTCGCGATGGCCGGCGCGTACGGCGGCTTCCAGTTCGTCGTCACGCTCTACCTCCAGCACCTGCTCGGCTGGTCGGCCCTGGAGATGGCCCTGGGCCTGCTGCCGGCCGGCGCCTTCATCGCGCTCTCGGCCCCGTTCATGGGCCCGATCGTGGACCGCTTCGGCACCGGCCGGCTGCTGCCGATCGGCCTGCTGGCCCTGGCCGGCGCCTTCGCCCTGTTCCTGCGCCTGGACGAGCACAGCTCGTACCCGGTCCTGGTGCTGCCCTCGATGCTGCTGCTCGGCGTGGGCTTCGCACTGGCCTTCCCCTCGGTGAACATCGCCGCCACCGACGGGGTGGCCGACGAGGAGCAGGGGCTGGCCTCGGGGCTGGTGAACACCGCGATCCAGGTCGGCACCGCAGTGGTGCTGGCCGGGGTGACGGCGATGCTCACGGCCGGGAGCGCGGGCGGCGACAGCCCGCAGGCCCAGCTGGACGGCTACCGGCCGGCGCTGGTCCTGGTCACCGCGGTCGCGCTGATCGGGCTGGCGGTCGCCGCGACGGGTGCCCTGGTGGACCGGCGTCGCAGGGCAACTCCCGTACCGGTGCCGGATTATGATTACCCGTCCGCCGCGCCGTCCGTGGCCCGGACCGAAGTCCTGACCGAGCGCTGACCCACTGGCCCCGCCCCGTACGGCCCCCGGCCGTCGGGGCACTGGTGCCGGCTCCACCAAACCCCCGTGTTGGTGGAGCCGGCCGTATGTGTACCGGCCGCCCGGGGCGGCACCCGCGTGAGGGCGCACGGTTCCACGGCGCGACTGCCGGCTGCGCAAGTATATTGGCCCGGAGTCAACGAACGTTCGGAGCAGACACGATGGCACCTCGCGGGGATTCGGTCAACGAGGAGATGCGGCAACGCTCCCGCCGACGCATCATGCGGGCCACCGTCGAACTGGTTGACCAGCACGGTTATGCCGGCACCACGCTGACCGACATCGCCGAACGGGCCGGCCTCGCCCGCGGTCTGCTCTCGTACTACTTCGACGGCAAACGACTGCTGATGCAGGCCGCGACGCACCGGCTGATGCACCAGTCGCTCTCCGGCGCCCTGGCCGAGCTGCCGCCGGACGCCACCCCCGAGGCCCGGCTGGCCCGCGCGATAGACGCCGTCCTCGCCCTGGCCCTGGACCACCCCCGGGTGATGCGCTCGCACCTGGCGCTCATCCTCGACCCGGACACCGGCGCCTTCGTCCAGGAACCGGAGCAGCAGCAGCTCGGCGCGATCCTCCAGGGCCTGCTCGACGACTGGGGCGCGCCGGACCCGGTCGCCGAACACGCGGTGCTGCGCAGCGCGCTGATGGGCGGCTGCATCGGAGTGCTGCTACCGGGCGCGGAGATCCCGCTGGCGCCGATCCGGGCCGATCTGTTCCGCCGCTACGACCTGCCCTGGGAACTGGGCCGCCCGCCGCAGCCGCTGCCGCCGGAACGCGAGCGGCCGCCGGCCCGCGGTTGACGGGGGCCGGCGGCCGACTCGGGCTGCCGTGCGGACGAGCCGACTCCCGGGCGGGAGCGGGGGGGATCCCCCGGCCCCCGCCCGGGAGTTGCTCAGCGTTCCTTGAGGATCGAGGAGAGCAGGTCTATCGTGCGCTCCGGCGTGAGGCTGTCCACGCAGAGCCGCTCCATGACCTGGACGTACGCGTCGACGTCGTCCCGCTTGTCCAGGTACAGCGCGCTGGTGAGCTGCTCCAGGTAGACCACGTCCGCGAGGTCCTGCTCCGGGAAGCGCAGGATCGTGAACGCCCCGGACTCGCCCGCGTGCGCACCGAAGCGGAACGGCATGACCTGGATGACCACGTTGGCCTGCTCGGCGACGTCGATCAGGTACTGGACCTGGCCGCGCATCACCTTGGGGCCGCCGACCGGCCGGCGCAGCGCCGCCTCGTCGATGACCGCCCACAGGCGCGGGCTGGCGCCCTCGGTCAGCAGCTTCTGGCGGCGCAGCCGGAGACTGACCCGGCGCTCGACCTCCTCCTCGCTGATGACCGGCCGACTCTGGCCGAAAACCGCCCGTGCGTACTCCTCGGACTGCAGCAGTCCGGGGATGAACTGCACCTCGTAGGTGCGGATCAGCTGGGCGGCCTCCTCCAGGCCGACGTAGGTCTGGAACCAGCCCGGCAGCACGTCGTTGAAGCTGTGCCACCAACCGGACTTGTTGGCCTCGCGGACCAGCCCGAGCAGGGCCTCCCGCTCCAGGCCGTCGTCGACGCCGTAGAGACTCAGCAGGTCGGCGACGTCGCGCTCCTTGAAACTGACCCGGCCGAGCTCCATGCGACTGATCTTGGATTCGGACGCGCGGATCGCGTAGCCCGCGTCCTCTCGGGTGATGCCGCGCGCCTCTCGCAGGCGACGCAGCTGCGAGCCGAGGAGGATCCGGCGGACCATCGAGCCGCCGCCCGGCTGAACTGTGGTCATGCGGTCGAAACCTCCACCTAGGGCAAACAGCGCACAGTCTGCCATCAGTTGAGCGCTCACGGTGCCGATACTGACGGATGTTCCTATCAGTTCCGCACTCCGCACACCAGGATGCACGTGCATCCGGCGCTTGCATATGCCAATAGTGCGACTGCACGTGAATCGACTCTTGCATCTGCAGTGAGCGCACACCACCATGGTGCACGTGCACCTGCACATCCCTGGCAATCCCGCGGGCTCCGCGTCGACCCCACGCGCGACTCCGTGCACCGGCCCGACGGCGTCCCCCGCGCCATCGGGCGTTCGAGTGCGCGCGCGCCTGGTCGAGGGGGCGGCCGAGCGGCCGAGCGAGTCGGAGGTGACCGGCATGACCCCGGCGGGTCCAGCCGTGTCCGCCCCCTTATGGGAGGAGCTCTTCATGAGCACCGGTACGGCTTTGGCAGTTGACCCCCATGTGGTCACCTGTACGCTCGCTCCTCGCTTCGAAGCCGTGAGAACCGCACGCGACTTCGCCCGGACCTCTCTCCAGCGCTGGGGCCTGATGGAGCTGTTCGACGACGTCGCCCTGGTGGCCTCGGAACTCGTGACCAACGCGCTCCGGCATGCGATCGGCGCACGGCCCGACCCGTCGGGCGGCGCCCTGGGCGAGTACGACTTTCCCACACAGCCCACCCCGGAAGGGCGGCTGCCGATCCGAATAAGCCTGGTGCACCGCGCCCCCCAGGTGGTCTGCGCGGTGAGCGACCCGAGCAGTACCGGCCCGGTGGCCCGGGAGGCGGACTTCGTCGCCGAATCGGGCCGCGGACTGCACCTGGTGGAGTCGTTCAGCCGCTCCTGGGGCTGGCACCCGCTGGGCAGCGGCAAGGTGGTCTGGGCCGTGTTCGAGGCGGAGCCCGGCTGCGGCAACGGACTGGACGGCACCCTGCTCGACGGCACCGCGCCGGCCGGCCGGGTCGAAATCGGTGGACGGCACCGGCGCTCGGCCTAGCGCCGCACGGCGCACGGCCGGCCGAGGAACGACCCGGGAGGACCACGCCCCGGGCCCGCCGGCCCGCCCCCGCGGCCCCCACGCCGGGCCGGCCCGCGCCCCCGGTACCGACCCCGGTACCGGCACCGGCACCGGCACCGACGACGGCTGCCCGCTCCGGACCTGCGGCACCGGCGGAAGCGCCGGCGGGAGCATCCACGGCAGCACCCGTGCCACCCCGGCAGGCCCCGCCCGACGGTCCGCCACCGGACCGCTCACGGGCGCACCGGGCCGCCGCCTCTCCCGGCGGCCCCGGGCAAAGACAAAGGCCGTCGTGGTGTCAGCACCCACGACGGCCCCCCGATGGCGGAGCAGCGGCCGGTCAGACCGCGAGGTGGTCGAACTCCCCGTCCTTGGCACCCAGCAGCAGGGCCGCGATCTCGGCCCGGGTGTAGATGAGCGCCGGGCCGTCCGGGAAGCGCGAGTTGCGCATCGCCACGTCGCCGCCCGGCAGGGCCGCGAACTCGACGCAGTTGCCCTGGGAGTTGCTGTGCCGGCTCTTCTGCCAGACCACCCCCGTGAGGTCGGCGGCGGCCATCCCGTTGTAGGCGTGGTCGGAACCGTGCGTGTCCTGCGAGTCGTGCATAGAAGTCTCCCGAAGAGCTCCGGAGTTGTCGTCCAGCGCGGCGCCCCGGCACCCGCCGAACGAACGGACCGGCCCCGTACCGGCCCGGCACAACGCCTCACTTGACGTGATGATAGCCGCAGTGCACGTGCATCAGCACGGGACAGTGCAGGTGCACGAGGCTTTTCGGCGGTCGCCGCGAACTCTTCACGGACCCTTCTCCTGACGGTACGTAAACGGACATAGACCACTGAATCGACGGTTCGTCCATAACCGGCCGTGAGCGGTTCCCCGCTGAATGTTGATCTTCGAATGCCGGGAGTCGCGCCGCCGTGACCCTCCGTCAGGTCGCCCGGCGGCTGTGAGACATCTCACGCGGCTCCGGTGCAACGCGCCACCCCGCGGGACACGTCAGGGCAACCGAGGGGTTCCGTACGGGGCTTGGGCGAGGAATGTCCGGATTGCGGGCAATCGCCCCGGACCGGAACGGCAGGGACACGACCCCCGCACCGCGACCACCCGAAACCCGTACGGCAGCCGACTGCAGGCCTGACGGGCAGATGTCCTACGATCTCCGGCATGAGCACCGCAGCCATCCCGGGCGCGCCACTGCCCGTCCGCACTCCAGGTTCCCGTGCGCGGGGGCGCCACCGCCGCCCCGAGCGCCCCGAGATCCGCACCGGCTCGCCGGCCCTGGTGCTCGCCGTACCCGCGACCGCGGGGCCCGAGTCCCGTTCGGTCGTCGAGGAGCTGCTCTCGATCGTCCGGAGCGAGCACACCGGCGTCCAGGCCGCGGTCGGCTACCTCCCGGCCGCCGACGCCGGGGCCGCGGACCCGCAGGAGCGCACCGTCGCGGAGCTGCTGGCGGGGGCCGCCGAGGCCGGACTGCCGACGCCCGTCGTGGTGCCGCTGGTCCCGGGCCCGCACGACTTCCTGACCGGGCTTCACGCCCTCGCCGCCGAGTACGGCGCGACCGTCACCGACGCGCTGGGCCCGCACCCGCTGCTGGCCGAGGCCGTCCACGTCCGACTGTCCGAGGCCGGGCTGGCGCGGGCCGACCGGGCCCGGCTGTTCGCCATCGCGACCGCCGCGGACGGCGTGGTCCTGACCACCGTCGGCGGCGAGGACGCGGCCGCCGCGGCCGGGATCACCGGTGTGCTGCTGGCCGCCCGGCTGGCCGTCCCGGTGGTCGCCGCCGCGCTCGACGTGCCCGGCTCGGTCGCCGCCGCCGTCGACCACCTCAAGGAGACCGGCTCCGAGCGCCCCGCCCTGGCCCCGCTCGTCATCGGCCCGGAGGCGGACTCGGAGCTGCTCGCCGCGGCCGCCGAGGAGACCGGCTGCCCGTCGGCCGCGCCGCTGGGCGCCTACCCGACGGTCGGCCAGCTGATCGCCTCCACCTACCTGGCCGCCCTGCCGGTGCCGACCGCGGAGGAGCTCGCCGAGGCCGAGGCGGAGGCCGCGGCCGCCGTCGGGGCCAGCGAGGGTTCCCGGCGCGCCCACGCGGCCGCCGAAGGCCCCGTGGAGGGCTAGGGCGTGTCTGACAATTCCCGCCGGGCGCGCGACGCTCCCCCAGCCTTCGGCCGGGAGGTACCCCCAGGGCACAAGCGCACCTCGCCGCGTTGTCGTCAGTCGCCGATGGCCCCCAGCCTTCGG
>NZ_JBVIWC010000058.1:0-11587 GCF_055594965.1 Kitasatospora sp. NPDC040550
GCCGCTGCGATCTGGCACAACTGGAACACCGGCGCCACGATCAAGCGCTCACTCATCGCCTATGACCACTGAGGACATCGGACTCATTCATCTAGGTGGCGAAGCCGATGACCAGCCACATGAAGCCGACCCCGGCCACCGTGCACAGCAGGGTGCTGCGGGAGGGGTGCGGGCTGTGCGCCTCGGGGAGGATGTCCGAGGTCGCGAGGTAGAGCAGGAAGCCGGAGAAGAAGCCCAGGTAGAGGCCGAGCAGGTGCTCCGGGATGGTGAAGGCCAGGGTGATCGCGGCGCCGGAGACCGGGGCCAGCGCGTCGGCCGCGAGCAGGGTCAGCGCCCGGCGGCGGTTGTTCCCGTACAAGCGGGTGATCGTGTACGTGTTGAACCCGTCGGCGAAGTCGTGCGCGACCACCGCGATGGCCACCACCGTGCCGACCGTGGTGCCGGCCTGGAAGGCGGCGCCGATCGCGAAGCCGTCCATCACGCTGTGCCCGACCAGGGCCAGTGCGGCGGTCAGGCCGACGCCCTGGTGCCCGCTGCGGTGGGCGTGGCCGTGCTGGTGGCCGTGGGTGTGCTCGGCGTACTCGCCCTCGTGGCCGCGGTGGATGGCGACGGCGCGCTCGACCACGTGGATGGTGAGGAAGCCGACGGCGAACATCAGCAGTGCCTGGGGCACGCCGTGCACCTCGCCCGGCGCCTGGTGGATGGCCTCGGGCAGCAGGTCGAAGGCGACCACGCCGAGCATCAGGCCGGCGGCGAAGCCGAGCACCAGGTGGCGGCGGTCGCCGGTGCGCTGCGCGACGAAGCCGCCGATCAGGGTCATCAGGAACGCCCCGGCGGCGACCAGGACGGCGGTCACCGGACCGCCTCCGGCCCGAACGGGTCGGTCGGCCCGAACGGGTCGGTCGGGTCGGTCGGGACGGTCGGGACGGTCGGGACGGTCGGGGCCGGCCGGTCCGCGGGTCCGGTCGGGTGGGCCTCCCCCGCCGGATGACCGGTGCCGCCGTGTGGTCTGACGAGCGCTCTGCCCATTCCTCTCCCCCTGGGGTCCGCCCGTGGCCGGGCCGACCGCCGACCGTACCGGACGCGCGTTCGGCGGTGATCGCCCGGGGTGCCGCCGACCCGGCCGACCCTCGACCGCGGTCGCGTCGGCCCGGTTCCCCTCAGCCTTGGTCCGGGCGCGGAGGGACGCCCGCCGGGTGGGCCGTCGGGGTGAGATCCCTGGTCGGAGCCGGTTCGGGCCGTCAGCGGCCGGCGGCGAGCGGCAGGCCGAGGTGGGTGCGGGCGAGTTCGCGGACGCCGTCGCCGTCGATCAGGTGGATGTGCCGGTGGCCCTCCTCGGCCGAGAGGTCCAGGGCCGCCTCGGCGAAGTGGCCGGTGGTCAGCCGCAGGCCGCGTTCGGCGGACTCCTCGCGCACCGCCTCGGTCAGGGTCTCGATCTGCTCCGCGGTGACGGCGGCCGGGTCCCGGGACGCCCAGACCACCCAGCGGCCGGGCAGCGCGCTGTCGGGGGCGCCCTCGCCGGTGGCGACCAGCCCGGCCGGTCCGCGCAGCCGCACGCTCCACTCGGCGAGTCCGCCCCGGGTGAGCAGGTCGCGCACCAGCTGGGCGAACTCGTTGGCGGACAGGTCGGGTGCGGCCGGGACGGCGGCACCGGCCCGGGCGGCGGGCTGGACGGCCGCCCGGGCGTACGGGTCCGGGGTGACGGCGGCACCGAGCTGGCGCAGCCGGACCAGCGCCTCGTCCTGTTCGGCGTCGGCGTAGACGCCCTCGTCGTCGCGTTCCTCGTACGGGGTCTCCGGCGGCAGCAGCCGGGTGCGGGCCAGGGCGTCGCGGTCGGCGTCCACGCTGACCAGGCAGAGCGGCTCGGCGCCGGGCTCGCGCAGCCAGCCGTTGAGGACCACGCCGGCGAGTATCTCGTCGGTGTCCACGGCGTCGGCGGCCTGCAGCGAGCGCAGCGCGAGCCGGGCGACCAGCCGCAGGTAGTCGGTGGCCCGGTCCATGGGCGGGCGCGGCACCGGGAGGATGTCGCCCTCGGGGGCGAGCCGGTAGCCGGTGAGCGAGGGCACCAGGTCGAGCGGCGGCAGGTCGAGGTCCAGCACGGCGGTGCGGGTGAGCGGGCGGAAGACCGCCCGGCAGGGGGCGGGGAGGTCCTGGGTGGCGGTCTCCGCGGCGGCCAGGGCCCGTTCCAGCAGCGACTCCACGGCGGCGGGCTCGGCCAGCCGGTAGGCGCGCCGGCACTCCTCCAGGCTGTCGTTGTACTCGCGCACGGCGCGGGCCCGGGCCTCCTCGGCCGCCTCGTGGGCGCGCCGGGACTCGTCGGCGGCCGGGCTGCCCGCCTCGGCCCGGCGGGTGCGCCACTCCCGCAGGGCGCGCTGGTGGGTCAGCCGGGCCTGGGCGAGTTCGCGCTGGTAGCCGGAGTCCAGCAGGCGCCGGGACGGACCGCTCTCGGGGTCGGCGGCGGCCGGTTCGGCGGGGGCGAAGTCCTCCCAGCGGGGCTCGGCGCCTTCGACGACGGCCGGGCCGTCGGTCGGGTAGGGGCGGGGCTCGTAGTGGCGCAGCTGGCTCTCGAAGTCCATCGCCGAGACGGGCAGGGCGGCCCGCCGCAGCAGGTCGGCCAGCCGGTCGTGCTCGGCCCGGACGGTGAGCGTGCGGTGGTGGGTGAGGGCGGCGGCCCGGGCGTGCGCCGCGACGGCCTCGTCGGGGTCGGCGGAGGCCCGGCCGACGGAACCGGGGCCGGGGCCGGGGCCCGGGCCGGCGGAACCGGACGGGCCGGGGCCGGCGGAGGCCGGACCGGTGGTGTCGGGGCCGCCGGGTTCCGGGGCAGACGGGCCTTCCCCGGCCGCCCCCGGTTCGGGGCGGCCGGGGGCCGGGGGGCCGGCGGCACCGTCCGTCTCCGGGCCCTCGTCGGCGCCGAGGTCGCGGAACACCGAGGCGAGGAAACCCGGTTGGGGGAACGGGACGGTGGCGGTGCCGTCGGACTGGCCGTCTGCTGAGTACTGCATCGGTCGTCGTTCCCCCATGCTCGTCCGGCGCCTGCCCCGGGCGGCGGACCAACCGCAGCCCCCACCCCTGCCGGACATTGTCCACCGAACGGGCGCAGCGGTCAGCCGAGCCCGTCAGTTGGTCCGGGTGTTGGTGAGGTGCAGACCGATGTAACCCACGTAGATCCGGCCACTGCCGGAGCAGTCGTCCAGGTAGTGCAGCCGGGGTGCGGTGCGACCGCCGCCGATCCGCAGGTGCGCGCCCATGAACGCGCGCCGGGAGGCGTCGACGCATTCCGGCACCGGCAGCATCCGTTCGCGCTTCCACTTGGTGTGGCTGAACACCGTCCGGGACTCCCCGCGCACGGCCTTGCGGGGCGGGAAGCGGTGGCAGCCGTCCGGGGTGTGCTCGCACCACTGCTTGAAGTCCCCGCCGGCCGCGCCGCGCACGGCCGCCTCGGCGTACTCCTGCAGGGCCGTCAGGCCGTCCCAGGCGAGCCGGGCCCAGCCGGCGCCGGCGCACTGGAGGCCGTCCAGGGCGAGCGCGTTCTTCTGGTCCCCGGTGAAGGTGAGCAGGGAGAACTCGCCCAGCCTGGCGAGGAGTTCGGTGAAGGTCTCGGGCTTGCCCGGCCACCCGCCGGGGTGGGCGGCGAGCCGGCCGACGGTGGTCGGACCGGTGCCCGAGGTGGTGGGCGCGGCGCCGGACGGGGCGGCGGTGGGCCCGGTGCAGTGACGCCCGCTCAGGGCGCCCCGGGCGCCCGTGCGCAAGCGGCCCTCGTGGCCGTCCCTGGACTGGGCCCGGTCGCGGCGCTCCAGGCGGAGGGTGTGCCGGACCCGCTCCAGCTCGTCGGCCCTGGCCTGCTGCTCGGCGCGGTCCTGCTGCTCCTCGTGGGCGAGCGCGGCCGGTTCGGCGGGGGGTCCGGCGGCCGGGCGCGGCTGCGGGGGCGGGACACGCAGTACCGGGACGGCGGCCAGCGGCGGCGGGAGCGGCTGGTCGGCGGCCAGGCGGCGGGGCTCGCGGGCGAGCAGCCCGGCGGCGCGGCGGAGGTCCTGTTCTATTCGGCCCCGGGCGAGCACCGGATGTCGGGCGCCGTCCTGCCGGGAGGCCGGGTCCACCTCGGGCAGGTAGGTGCGCACGGCGCCGCCGTACACGGTGTGGTACTCCAGCGCGATGTTGAACCCGGTGCGGGCGCCCGGGTCCAGCACGTAGGCGGTGGCGAGGCCGGGCAGCTGGCGGCAGAGCGGGCGGACCACCTCCTCGACCCAGTGCTCGACCGGGAGGTTCACCGGCACGCTGGCGACCACCGTGGGCAGCCGGCGCTCCGGGTCGCACAGCTCGTCGATCAGGTCGTCGACCTCGTCGGCCGTGATCACCCGGGGGGCGGAGTGGACGGCGGCCGGGCCGTCGGCGGCGTCGAGCAGCGGTAGGAGGGTCCGGGCGAGTTCGGGTACCGGCACCCGGCAGGGGGTGCGCACACCGCTGCCGGTGCTGTGGGTCTCGGCCTCCAGCCGGACCCAGGTGGGGCCGCCGGTGTCGGTGGCCACGGTGAGGGTGAGCTGCCCGGTGCCGTGCGGGGCCGGGGTGCGCAGGCGGCGGCGGTCGTAGCGGCCGGCGCCGGGGCCACCGCGCAGCGGTCCCTGGTCGCGGTCCAGCAGGACGCGCTCGCCCAGGCGCAGGCGTTCGGCGGCGGGAGGTGCGCCGAGCGCGCTGCCGGGGGCGGGCGGGGGCTCCTCGCAGCCCTCCTGCTTCAACCAGGAGGCGAGCTGGGCGTCGGCCAGCGCGACGGCCTCGGCGTGCGGGAGGGCGGTGGTGACGGTCATCCGGTAGGGCGTCGCGGGACCGCGCGGGCCGGGTAGGTCGGCACCGGCGGGCGACGGCGAGCGGTCTGAGGTCATGCGCATACCTCCGTGGTGCGGGGTGGGGTCTGTTGTCCTCCATCGACGGTTTTCATCCGGTTCGGCCGGAACCTTGCCCAGGAAACGCCACGGCCCGGAGCGGAAGTTCCAACTCCGGGCCACGAGACTACGTTCGAGTGAATCTGTTCAAGCCGTCTTCCGCGTGGCGCAAGCGCTCGGCTACGGGGAGCGACGCCTCCCGGCGGGCCCGGGCACCGGTCCGTCCACTGGTCGGCGCGGCGACGCGCGGTGGTGGGCGATCACTACCACGGCTTCGACCCCGCGGCCCCGGCCGGAGGCGTGTCCGGAGACGATCCTCCGGCGAGGCACGCCGTGGGGCGGGCGGAGCGCGCGGCTCAGACCGGCACCTCGACGTAGGTGCGACCGGCGGGCACCGCGACCGCGGTGCCGCCGGTCGCCTCGGCCAGCCAGGTGTGGAACCCGGCCACCTCCGGCTCCGGCACGCCCACCTCGATCCGCACCCCGGCCGCCTCGTAGGCGAGGTCGCTCACCGCGTACCCGGCGGCCCGCAGGTCGTTCTCCACCCGCCCGGCGCGCACGTGGTCCGCCGTCACCGCGAGCAGGGCGACCGGGCGCCGCTCCAGCAGGCCGACCTCGTCGACCGCCGCCGACACCGCGTTCCCGTACGCCCGCACCAGGCCGCCCGCGCCGAGCTTGATCCCGCCGAAGTACCTGGTCACCACGGCGACGGTGTCGGTCAGGCCGCGCCGGCGCAGCACCTCCAGCATCGGCACCCCGGCCGTGCCGCCGGGCTCGCCGTCGTCGCTGGAGCGCTCGCGGCGCTGCTCGTCGCCGACCACGAAGGCGGTGCAGTTGTGCCGGGCGTCCCAGTACTGCTTGCGGACGCCGGCGATGAAGGCCTGCGCCTCCTCCTCGTCGGAGACCCGGGCGAGGTGGCAGATGAAGCGGGACTTCTTGATCTCGGTCTCGTGGCTGCCGGCCCGCCGGATGGTGAGGTACGGCCTGGCGGTCGGTTCCGGCGTGGCGGACATGGCGCGGTGGTTCTCCCGGGAACGGCGACGGCTGGCGGTGCGCGCACCGGGGGTCCGGGGCGGCACCGCCAGCCTAGTTGGCGCACGGCCGGGGCCGGGGCCGGGAAGCCCGGCCCGGCGCCGGGGGCCGGGGCCTGGGGGTCAGCGACCGGCCAGGGCGTCCAGCTGCGCGCGGTCCAGACCGGTCAGCGCGGTGACCTCGGCCGGGTCGACGGCGCCGCAGTCCAGGCCGCGCAGCAGGTAGCCGCTGAGCGCCCGGGCGGTGGCCGGCTCGTCCATCACGTCGCCGCCCGCCTTGGCGACGTACGCGGCGAGCCGGGCGGCGGCGGCCGCCAGGCCCTCCCGGTAGAAGGAGTACACCGCGACGTAGCGGGTCGGCAGGTGCGCCGAGTGCATGTCCCAGCCCTGGTAGTAGGCGCGGGCGAGCGAGCGGCGGACCAGGTCGTGGTGGAGCTTCCAGGCGGCGTGCACCTGCTCGGTGGAGCCGGTGGGGATCACGTTGGTCGAGCCGTCGGAGAGCCGGACGCCGGTACCGGCCGCGGCCACCTGCATGACCGCCTTGGCGTGGTCGGCGACCGGGTGGTCCATGCTCTGGTAGGCCGCACTGACGCCGCAGGAGGCGCTGTAGTCGAAGGTGCCGTAGTGCAGTCCGGTGGCACGGCCCTCGGCGGCCTCGATCATCCGGGCGACGGTGGCCCGGCCGTCCGGGCCGAGGATCGCCTGGGTGGTCTCGATCTGGATCTCGAAGCCGATCCGGCCGGCGGGCAGCCCGGCCCGGCGCTCGAAGTCCTCCAGCAGCCGGACCAGCGCGGTGACCTGCTCGGCGTAGGTCACCTTGGGCAGGGTGAGGACGAGACCGTCGGGCAGGCCGCCGTTCGCCAGCAGAGTGGCGAGGAAGAGCTCCAGGGTGCGGATGCCGCGGGCCCGGACGGGCGCCTCCATGCACTTGATCCGGATGCCGACGTAGGGCGGCGCGCCGTCCTCGGCCACGGCGGCGGCGACCAGTTCGGCGGCCCGGACGGCGGCGGCGTCCTCCTCGGCGTCGGGGCGGGCCCCGTAGCCGTCCTCGAAGTCGATCCGCAGGTCCTCGACCGGCTCGCGCTCCAGCTTGGCGCGGACCCGGGCGTGCACGTCGGCGAGCAGTTCGCCGTCGGCGACGCCGAGGGCGCGGGCGAGCTCGGCGGGGGTGCCGGCGTGGGTGTCGAAGGCCTCCAGGGCCTGGCGGCCCCACTCCCGGACGGTGTCGGCGCGGAAGGCGTCGGCCGGGACGTAGACGGTGTGCACCGGCTGCCGGGTGCCGGTCTCGCCCGGGTAGCGGCGCGCCAGGTCGGCGTCCACGGGGGCGAGCAGCGCCTCCACGGCGGTGCGGGCGGCGGCGGAGAAGGAGGCCCCGCCCGTCGGTCCGGTTCCGTCGACCTCGACCTCGACCTGCGACATCCGCACTCCTCCGTGCCGAACCAGCGCTTCAACAGTTTGTTGAGGCGAAGGTAGCTCCGGCCGGGACGGGCGTCAATGGCCGACCGAGCGGTGGACGCGAGGTGTCGGTGCGGGGGCGGCCCGGACTCAGTCCCTCCCGGCGGCCAGGTAGCGGTCGCGCAGCAGCGGGAAGAGGTCGGCGACCTCCTTGGGGTGGACCGCACCGTCCGGCCCCTTGCCGGTGACCCCGTACTCGGCGGTCAACCAGGCGGCGAGGCGTGGCGGGTCGGGCTGGTGACCGTAGCTGTCGATGTAGGAGACCAGGCCGTCGTAGGCGATGTCCTCGTCCAGTTGCACGGGTGCCGGGCCGGTGTCGGTGGAGCCGCCTTGAGCGGGCTCCTCGGCCGGCGCGGCCTGTTCGGGCCGGGCGTGGTGCTCGGCCTGGGCGGCCGGCTGACGGTGCTGCGGCTCGACGGCCGGCTCGGCCTGGGGCTGGGCGGCGGCCGGGTGCTGGACCTGCGGACCGGGCCCGGCGGCGGGCTCCTCGGCGGCCGGGCGCGGGGGCTTGAACCACGGCGACGCCTGGCCGGGCACCCGCCCGCCCGGGGCGGCGTCGACCGAGTGGCCGGTGGTGCGGACCGGGCGCTCGGTCCAGACGTTCAGCTCCTCGCCGCGCGGCTGCGGGGCGACGGCCTCCTCCGTCTCCGGCTCCTGGGCGGCACGCAGCCGGACGGCGTGCAGCCTGGCCAGCATCGGTGCGGCGACCTCCGGTGCGATCGGGGCCGCGGCTGCGGGGGCCTCGGGCTGGGGCTGGGACTGGGGCTGGGGCTGGGGCTCACTGGCCGGTGCCGCCGGTGCGACCGGTGCCGCTGCGACCGCTGCCGCCGGTGCGGCCTGGTGCTGCTGGGCACCGGCGGGGGCCGGGGCCGGGGCGGCGATGGCCGCGGCGGCCCGGGCCTGCTGGGGCTGGGCCCCGAGCTCCTGGGACGGCTGCTCCGCCGGGGCCTCCCTGGCCTCGCGCTCGCGGCCCTCCTCGTCCAGCCGGTCGAGCAGCGCCGGGTCCAGCGGGACGCCGAACTTAGCGAGCTTGAGCGGCAGCAGCGCCTGGATCGGCGCCGAGCGGCGCCAGCCGCGGCCGTAGCGGAAGCGCAGCTGCGCCCGGTAGACCAGCCGGTTCTGCTCCAGCCGGATGACCTCCTCGTACGAGCGGAGCTCCCAGAGCTTCATCCGCCGCCAGAGCCGGAAGGTCGGCACCGGGGAGAGGATCCAGCGCATCACCCGGACCGACTCCATGTGCCGGTCCGCGGTGATCGCCGCGATCCGGCCGACCGCGTGCCGGGAGGCCTCGACCACGACGACGAACAGCACCGGGATGACGGCGTGCATCCCCATGCCGAGCGGGTCGCCCCAGGAGGCCGCCGCGTTGAAGGCGATGGTGGCGACGGTCAGCAGCCACGCGGTCTGCCGCAGCATCGGGAAGGGGATCCGCAGCCAGGTCAGCACCAGGTCGAGGGCGAGGAGCACCACGATGCCCGCGTCCACACCGATCGGGAAGGCGTAGGAGAAGGCACCGAAGCCCTTCTCCACGGCCAGCTCGCGCACCGCGTTGTACGAGCCCGCGAACCCGATGCCCGAGATGATGCAGGCCCCGGCCGCGACCAGGCCGAGCAGGCCGCGATGAGCCTTGGTGAGCGTTGGGCGTGCCATTACGTCTATCAACCCCTGGATGTCGGCTGCTGCCGTACGCGCATCGGCTGCCGGTTCCCGCCAGTCGGGCCGCCGGACGGCTGAACGGCGTCCGGGCTCGGCCCACCGGAGTTTACTCGTACGGGTGTTTCAGCGTTTCCGCAGCCTGGGGTGTCACAGTACCCACCGCGCCCGGGGCGGCGGCACCGGTCGGGCCGTCAGCGACTCTGCCCCGCCGTGCCGTTGAGGTACGCCAGGACGGCCATCACCCGGCGGTTGGCATCCTCGTCGGGGGCGAGCCCGAGCTTGCTGAAGATGTTGGCGATGTGCTTGGCCACCGCTCCGTCGCTCACCGAGAGGCGGGCGGCGATCGCCGAGTTGGAGCAGCCCTCGGCCATCAGCTCCAGCACCTCGCGCTCGCGCGGGGACAGCCCGAGCAGCGGGCCCGGGCGGCGCGAGGTGGTCTGCATCAGCTTGGCGATCACGTCCGGGTCCATCGCCGTGCCGCCCGCCGCCACCCGGCGGACGGCGTCGATGAACTGCCCCGCGTTGAACACCCGGTCCTTCAACAGGTAGCCCACCCCGCCCGTGCCGTCGGCGAGCAACTCCCGCGCGTACAGCTGCTGGACGTGCTGGGAGAGCACCAGCACCGGCAGGCCCCGGATCTCCTGGCGCGCCTTGAGCGCGGCCTGGAGCCCCTCGTCGGTGAGCGTCGGGGGCAGCCGCACGTCCACCACCGCCACGTCCGGGCGGTGGGTCAGCAGCGCCTCCAGCAGCTCGGGGCCGGTCTCCACGGCAGCCGCGATGGTGAAGCCGTGCGCTTCCAGCAGACGGATCAGACCTTCGCGGAGGAGGTAGAGGTCCTCGGCGAGGACAACTCGCACAGCAACTCCAAGGTGATGGTGGTGGGACCGCCGGACGTGCTGTCGATGGCGAGGACACCGTCGAAGGTACCCAATCGACGCTCGATCCCGCGCAGGCCCGTTCCCCGCGACGGATCCGCCACGCCCACACCGTCGTCCGTCACCGTGACCCGGAGGATTCCGGCCCGGTAGAGGATGTCCACCCACACCTGCTCGGCACCCGAGTGCTTGGCCGCGTTGGCCAGCAACTCGCTGATGCTGAAATAGACCGCCGCCTCGACCGGAGCCGGCAGCCGGTCCGGCAGGCTCACGAACACCTCGGTCGGCAGCGCGCTGTCCAGCGCCAGGGCCCGGACGGCATCGCCGAGTCCGCGCTCGGCGAGCACCGGCGGATGGATGCCGCGGACCAGGTCGCGCAGCTCCTGCAACGCCCGGGCCGAGGACTGCCGCGCTTCGGAGAGGAGCTCCCGCGCGGCCGCCTGGTCGGTCTCCATCAGGTGCTCGATGGTGCCCAGCGTCATCCCGATCGCGACCAGCCGCGCCTGCGCGCCGTCGTGGAGGTCCCGCTCGATCCGCCGCAGCTCGGCCGCCTGGCTGCCCGCCGCGTCGGCCCGGGTCTCGGTCAACTCGGCCACCCGCTTGGTCAGCTGGGCGTGCGTCGCCCGGCCGTCCTGGTCCAGCACCCGGCGGGCCGCCTCCCCGTACCCGCGCACCGCGTACGGGGCGAGGAGTATGCCGAGCAGGACCATGCCGGCCCCGATCAGCAGGCTCAGCGTGACCCGCGTCATCCGCGGGCTCAACGGGCCGAAGCCGTCCGCCGGCACCGCGCCGCCCAGCGCGAACGCCGTCCCCAGCGCCAGCATCAGGACCACTGCGCCGCCCAGCACCGCGGCCAGAGCGGGGTTCACGACCAGCCAGAGCATCTCGGCCCGGGTGGTGCGGTCCCGCAGGCCCCAGTGCACCAGCTGCGCGTACTTCGCAACCGTCTGCGAGCGGTGGTACGAGTAACCCGTCCACCAGTGCCCCCGGTCGTCCAGCTCCAGCTTCGGCAACGGCTGGTAGACCGCCGGCAGCCGGATGCCGTACCAGCGCTCCAGCATCCGCCGGGTCCGGTCGGCCGTCGGGCGGACGCAGGCGGCCGCCACCGACACGCCCGCGACCGCCGCAGCCGCGAGGGCCACCAGGGCCGCCGGGTAGTAGTACTCCAGGACCTGCGCCGTCACCACCCCCGCGACGACGGCCGCCCCCACCGGCAGCACGAACCCCGGCACGGCACCCAGCACCACCTGAGCCAGCCGGCCCAGCCCCTGGCCACCGGCCTGGAAGGCCACCTGGGTCTGCGCACGGACGGACGTGCCGCTCGTACGAGTGTCTGTGGTCACGCAAACTCCTGATGCCGGTACCGATCGTTCTTCATCAGTGTTCACGAACGACCCGCTCCGGACACTGGCCATGGCACCCCAATTCCGGGGTAGACCTAGGACCACCTGGTGGTGGTAGGAACAACACCAGACCAGGCCGATGGTCCTTTGGTCAGCTCGTCCGCTGGTCAGTCGGCCAGTCGGTCAGTTGGTCAGTTGGGGAATGGCCCGGAAATGCGAAAAGGCCCACCCGGTAACCCGGGTGGGCCTTCTCTTAATGATTGTTCGGCGGCGTCCTACTCTCCCACAGGGTCCCCCCTGCAGTACCATCGGCGCTGTGAGGCTTAGCTTCCGGGTTCGGAATGTAACCG
>NZ_JBVIWC010000059.1:0-8322 GCF_055594965.1 Kitasatospora sp. NPDC040550
GTCGCAGGTGCCGAGCGACGGGCCGGGGCCCTCGCCGCGCAGCGAGTGGCCGCCGCCCCACACGTACGGGACGCCCAGGTAGGACTTGGCCGCGTTCAGAACCTTGGTGGAGTCGATCGGGCCGCTGGGCAGCGGGGTGGGCTTGCTGCCGTAGAGGGCGTTCTTGACGGCCGTGCCGACGATGCCGTCGATGGCCAGGGCGTGCGCGGCCTGGAAGTTGCGCACCGCCGTGTCGGTGGCGGGGCCGAACTGCCCGTCCACGGTGAGGCGGCCCGCGTTGAAGGTGTTCAGCATGGACTGCAGGGTCTTGGCGCACGCGCCGGTGGCGCCCTTCTGCAGGTCCCCGCACTGGGTGCGCAGGTCCACCGTGCCGGAGGCGGCCGCCGCGGCCGTGTCTATGGCCGCCTTGGTGGCCCGGCCGACGATGCCGTCCACGTCCAGGGAGTGCGCGGCCTGGAAGTCGCGCACCGCCGTGTCCGTGCCCGACCCGAACTGACCGTCCACGGTGAGGTGGGCGCCGGTCTGGTTGAGCTCCAGCTGGAGCTGGGTGACGCAGCCGTCGGCCTCCCCCAGGCGCAGGTTGGCCGGGCAGGACGGGGAGGTGATCGGTATCGGGGCCGGCGCGGTCGCGGCGGACGCCGCCGAGGCGGTGAAGGCGCCGACGCCCGTCAGCACGGACGCCAGGGCCAGGCCCAGCGACAAGCGGCGCCGGGTGGGAAGGAGGGTGTTCACAGGGGCTCTCCAAATCCATGATGATTCGTCAGAACTCTGCCTCACCCGGCCACCCGTACGGGAGGGGTGTGCCGTCCCATCCGTCGGACGGCCGCGTCTCACGGCACCCGCCCGGGCGATGGGACGGGCCGCCGCCCGGGTGCGGAGCCCTCCGGGTGCGGCCGTTGAGCTGGGCCGACGGACGGAAGAGCGGCGTCCGCCGCGGGCCTCGGCCACCGGGGGATCGCTCGCGTCCCGGCGCGCATCCCGGGAAGCCGTCCCGCACGTCCTCCACCGCACGCAGCCGGGATCCGGCACGCACCGGGGACCGCCACGCGGTCGGTCACCACGCGGGCCCGCACTCGGCCGGTCACGCACGGGCCCACTCGGCCGGTCAGCGCACGGGCCTTCGGCACCGTCCCGTTCGGCGAGGTACCGCGGTACCGAGCCGGGAGCCGTTGCCCCTGGGGCGCCCCGGCGCAGGGTGCCGCTCCGCTATCGGGCGGCGCGGCCGAGGGGCGGGGTGCGGGGGCGGAGGCTCTCGCCCTGCGGGCCGAACATGACCAGGTACTCGACCGGCTCGTCGGCCCCGGCGTTCGCGACGCCGTGGGCGGTGCGGGTGTCGAACTCGGCGACGTCACCGGCGCCCAGGACGAGGTCCTGCTCGCCGAGGGCCAGCCAGAGCCGCCCGTACAGGACGCAGAGCCACTCGTACCCGTCGTGGGAGGACTGCCGGGGCCGGGCCGGTGGCGCGTCGGCGGCGGGCAGGACGTGCTTGTGGGCGTGCAGGCCTCCCACGTAGCGGGTCAGCGGCAGCACCGCCTTGTCGGGGCCGGGGCGCCGCCGCCGGAGCGCGGCGCCCGGTCCGCTCGTGCCGGCGGGGGAGGCAGCGGCGACGGCAGGGGCGGTGCCGGCCAGCTGGTCGAGCGAGGCGCCGTACTCCTGCGCGAGCCGCAGCAGCACCTCCAGGGTCGGTCGGCGGCGGCCGGTCTCGATCCGCGACAGCGTGCTCAGCGCGATCCCGGTCGCGCGGCTGACGCCGGTGAGGGTGGCCCCGCGCTGCTCGCGCGCGGCCCGTAGCCGGGGGCCGATGGCCGCCAGTGCGTCGGCCGTACGGTCGTCCGTCACCGCTGCCCGCCCCCTTCGCTCGTACCGCTCTCGGCGCCCTGCCCTGCCCTGCCCTGCCCTGCCCTGCCAGTTTGCCAGGATGTCAAGGATCTTCGCGCCGGGCGGGCGCGGCGCCGCATGATCGGTGGGCGACCGCACCCGCCCACCGACCGAGGAGCTGCGATGCACCGTCCCCTGCCGTCCACCGATCCGCGCCACCGCACCGTCGAGGGGCCCGCCGGGCGCCTGCACCTGGTCGAGCAGGGCAGCGGACCGCTGGTGCTGCTCCTGCACGGCTTCCCCGAGTCCTGGTACTCCTGGCGCCACCAGCTCCCGGCCCTCGCCGCGGCGGGGTACCGGGCGGCGGCGCTCGACGTGCGCGGCTACGGCCGGTCCGGCAAACCGGCCGGGACGGACGCCTACCGGATGCTCGACCTGGTGGCGGACAACGTCGCCGTGGTCCGTGCCCTCGGCGAGGAGCGGGCGGTGCTCGTCGGGCACGACTGGGGCGCCGGGATCGCGGCGACCTCCGCCCTGCTGCACCCCGGGGTCTTCCGCGCCGTCGCGCTGCTGAGCGTCCCCTACGCGCCGCCCGGCGGCCCCCGCCCCGGCGAGGTCCTCGCGCAACTGGGCGGCGAGGAGGAGGAGTTCTACGTCTCGTACTTCCAGGAGCCCGGCCGGGCCGAGGCGGAGATGGAGTCCGACCTCAGGGGCTGGCTCGCGGGCTTCTACGCGGCCCTGTCCGCCGACACCATGCCGGGCCGGGACGAGCCGGACCCGCACTTCGTGGCCCGCGCCGGCGGCCGGCTGCGCGACCGCTTCCCCCGGGGCAGGCTCCCCGGCTGGCTGACCGAGGAGGACCTCGACGTGTACGCGGGCGAGTTCGAGCGCACCGGCATGACCGGGGCGCTCAACCGCTACCGCGCCATGGACCGCGACTGGGCGGACCTCGCCCCGTACCGAGGCGCGCCGATCGAGCAGCCGTCCCTGTTCATCGGCGGAGCGCTGGACGCCTCCACGACCTGGCTGGCCGACGCGATCGCCGCCTTCCCCACCACGCTGCCCGGCCTGACCGCCGCCCACCTCCTCGACGGCTGCGGGCACTGGATCCAGCAGGAGCGGCCCACGGAGGTCAACCACCTGCTGACCGAATGGCTCGACGCCCTCCCGCTCTGACGGTGCGACCGGGCCGGGGCGGAGGCCCTGCGGCTGTCACCGGTCCTCGCAGGAGGTCTGGGGCTCGTACGGCGCGAAGTCCCGGTGGTCGAGGAGTTCCGAGATGGAGAAGGGGTGCCGGTGGTCGGTGAGGAGGCGGTGGACGAACTCGGCGGTGGAGCCGTCGAAGCGGGCCTCGTGGTCACCGTCCTCGTTGCGGGCGATGACCGGCCACCGGTCCGGGTCCGGGCCGTCCGTCAGCCAGTAGAACTGGTCGGCCTGGACGGAGCCGGCCCACTGCAGGAGCCCGCCGGGGGCGGGGTGGAGCCGGTAGGGGTGGTAGACGGCGGCGATGTCGGGGTGGGCGGCGGCGAGGTCGGCGAGGGTCCGGGCGTTCCGCACCAGGCAGGAGGGATCGTCGGAGCCGGACTGGGGACCGGGCAGGAGGATGTCGAGGTACCCCGCGAACGTGCCCGGGCCCGCGGCTCCGGCCCACCGTCCGGATGAGAGGATCTCGCCGAAAGTTCTGTGCGAGGAGACACCGTGGACGACCACTCGAAGCATGACCACTCCGGCTGGGAGGACGTCGTGCTCGCGGCCCGCGAACGTGCCCGCGCCCGGCAGGCCCGCATGGTCGAACGCTTCGGACTGTCGGGTGATGTGCAGTACCACTGGTCGCTGGACGATGCGCGGATCACCTGGTCGCGCGCCGGGAAGGTGTTCCTCGCCGGCCGTCTCACGATGATCGGCAGCGTCAGCCTCGCCCAGCAGTCCTGGCTGTGGTCCTGGGCGAACGACTCGCT
Organism: Kitasatospora sp. NPDC040550; assembly: GCF_055594965.1. NCBI lineage: Bacteria > Bacillati > Actinomycetota > Actinomycetes > Kitasatosporales > Streptomycetaceae > Kitasatospora > Kitasatospora sp. NPDC040550. The sequence goes on from NZ_JBVIWC010000059.1 coordinate 3,777, forward strand.
GCCGCCCGCGGTCCTCGGCGACATCGAGCGGGTCCGGCGGTTCGGCGAGGAGAACGACTTCCCCGTCCTGCCGTGGCCGGGCTTCGACTACCGTCCTGAGCTCGTCGCCGAGGCCCGGATGGTCGCTGCGTCCGTGCTGGACGCCGAAGGGCTGTGGGCGGAGTCCACGGACGATGTGCAACTCCACTTCCTGGTGCACGACTTGGCTCCCGCCACCGGGTGACGGCCCCGGGTGCCCGGGCGCCGGGCCCGCACGTGGCCGCTCAGGAGCCGGGGTGGGTGGCCAGCACGCGGGGGTCCGCGGTCGTCTGCTCCGGTTCCCGCTGCCACCAGGCTCCGGGTGGTTCTCCGTGGTGCCTCCCCCACCCCTCCCCCGCCCCCTCCCCCACCCGCTCCCCCCGGTCCGCGCCGCACCGGCACCGATTCGTGACGTGCCCCTGCCTAGTTCGTTCGCGCCCCGGTGTGGTGGGATGTGCTCGAAGGGTGACGAACGCAGGTGGGGGTGCGTGGTGCGGAGCGGACGACTGCTGGGGCTGGACGGGGACGCGGCGAATCTGGTCGCCGTGGGGCTGGTCCGGCTGGGGGCCGAGGAGTGGCTGGGGGCGACGGGCGGGGCGCCCGCCTGGGTGGGCGGGCTGCGCGCGGCCTCGTTCGCGGACGCCTGGCTGTCCTTCGGCGGCACTCCCGCCCCCGGACTGCGGGTGCCGGCCTCGGCGGTGGTGCCCGCCGTCGTCGGGCAGGCCGCCGAGCTGCTGCTGCGCTCCTGCGGGGACGACGCGGCGACGGCGCTCGGCTGGCTGGGCCAGCGGTCCGCCGAGGCCCGCGAGGAGGCCGAGCGGGAGCAGCAGGCCCACCCCGCCGAGCCCTGCGCGCTGACCCTGGTGTGGCACGGCGTCCAGGCGCTGACCGCCGAGGACGGACCGGCCCACCGCCTCCGCGCGGAGGAGCGGGCCGAGGCCTACGTCCGGGAGCGGCACTGCCGTCAGGACACCCTGGCGCTGGTGCTGTGCTGCGCCCGGATCGCCGCGGCCGCACTGGTGGAACTCAGCGAGGGCGACCCGGCCCGGGTCGACGGCTGGCTGGAGCAGGACGCCGCCCGCGCGATGCCCCTCGCCGCCCCCGTCCCCCTCTGGGTGCCGGGCCGTCCCTGACGGCCGACCCGGCCCCCGGCGAGGCACGGCAGCCGCCTCGCCTCCTGCCCAAGGGTTCGGGCACTCGGCGGCAGGAGTTGGTCAAGGGCGAGTGGGATCGCGGATGACGCGTCGGCGGCAACGGTTCTCCCGCCGCAGTCCGTGGGTCACCTCGACGCCGTGGCCTTGCCTGCCAGCCAGGCCCGCCAGACATGAGGTGTGTTGGGCAGGTCGGGGCGGTCCAGGAGCCAGAGCACATACCCTGCCTGGCAGCGGGCCCACGGACTGTCGGAACCGACCGCACGAGCGAGCCTGCCCCGCAGGTCGGCACTGTCGACGGCCCTTGCCACCCGCACGTACTCTCGGTCCTTGCAGCGATACGCGCGGTGGACGACGATCTCGACCAGGTCAGTGAGCTTCGCCCTGATCTCCTCCGACTGGTGGACCAGGGCCATGTCCCGGACAAGACTCTGCTTCGTACCCCACGCCTTCGCATGGTGCGTCCAGTCCTGCGGGTATCTCGCTTCCCACTCCAGGAAGAGCAGCGCGTAGGGAAGCCCTGGCCACGCCGCCAGATCCCCGCTCACGGGGCGGCCCCACAGCCCGTCGGGCAGCGAACGTCTCTGCGCTCGGTCATGCCTCCGACGCGCCTCGAGGAAGGCCTGCTCCTGGTACTGCTCCTCCGCCCCCAGGGGCATCGTCAGCCGCCACAGCTCGTTGGACCGATCGAGCGCGTCCGCGACCTGCCTCCGCGCCTCAGCCAGACGGACAAGCGCTGCACTTCTCACAGCCGGATCATCCGCGATCAGCCCGAACGCCCAGCCCAGCCGCTCGTCCCACGCACCGGCGTCGTCCGCACCTGTCCCACCTGCCGCTTCCGTCACGCAGGGGATCATCCCCCAGTGCGGTCGGCTCGCTCCAGGCCGGTCTCCGTCCGCGGTGGACGGGGACCGGCCCGGCGTGCGGGGAGCATCGCGGGAACGGGGTCGGGCTCCGCCGGCGGAGCCCGTAGGGGCAGCGGTCAGCGCGGGCCGGGGTCGCTGATGCCGGGGCGGCCGTTCTCCAGGTGCCCGGCCCAGCGGCGCCGGTAGGCCGGGCCGTCCACGGCGGCGACGGTGACGTCGTACCAGCGGTTCTCGTCGCGCAGCTCGAAGGTGAACCGGGCGTCGTCGCCGGGCCGCAGGGTGCGGCCCTGCTTGGCGCCCTTGGCGTACGCGTTCTCGGCGGTGACGGTGCGGGTGGTGTCGCCGTGGTTGGAGACCGTCACCCGCACCTTGTTCCTGGTGGGCTCGAAGCGGGCGACCAGGCCGCCCACCGTCCTGCCCTCGAACTCCTGCACCGCGCCGTTCGGCCCGTGGGCGACGAGGTGGTAGCCGCCGTCGGTCAGCGGCCAGTGGTCCTCGAAGCTGTCGCCGGCCGAGATGGTGTAACGGCGCGGGGCGGCGGTCGGCGCCGTCCGGTCGTAGACATAGAGCCAGGCGCCGACCGTGCCCTTGTTGTCCAGGTTGAGCTGGAACACCGTGGCGTCGTCGGTCTCGTCCTCGTTGACCCGCAGGTCGTACGGGAGGGCGCGGGCCGGGCGGGTGCCGGGCTCCTGGGTAGGCATCCGCTGGGGCAGCGGCACCTGGTACGGCTTGCCCTGGGAGGCGATCGGGGCGGGCACGGGTATGGAGATCTTCCCCCGGTCGGCACCGGAGAAGTCGAGCGCCGAGGTGAGGTCACCGCAGACGGCCCGGCGCCAGCCGCTGATGTTGGGCTCCTCGATGCCGAAGCGGGCCTCCAGGAACCGCAGTACCGAGGTGTGGTCGAAGGTCTCCGAGCAGACCCAACCACCGCGCGACCAGGGCGAGATGACCAGCAGCGGCACGCGCGGGCCCAGCCCGATCGGCTGCAGACCGCCACGGTCGGCGCCGGGCACCAGCGGGCTCATCTCGCCCGGGTACTTGGCCAGGTCGAGCAGTTCGTCGCCGAGGCTCGCCTCCAGGTCGGTGGAGACCATGCCCTGACCGCCCGGCCGGCTGACGACCGGCGGCATCGGCGGCACGACGTGGTCGAACAGGCCGTCGTTCTCGTCGTAGTTGATGAGGAAGACGGTCCGGCCCCACACCTCGGGGTTGGAGGTGAGCGCGTCCAGCACCAGGTTGATGTAGTACGCGCCGTCGGTGGGGGTCGCGGACGGGTGCTCGCTGTACAGGTACGGCGGGACGATCCAGGAGACCTGCGGCAGCCGGCCGTTCTGGACGTCGGCCCGGAACTCCTTGAGCGTGTGGTCGGTCGCGCCCTTCTCCACGAGCGGACCGGAGGCGCCCTCGGCGACCTGGTAGCGCTCGAAGAACATCAGCGAGTTGTCGGTGTAGTTGTCCGTCGGGGTGCCCGGCTCACCGGACCCGCCCTGGTACAGCTTCCAACTGACCCCGGCCTGCTCCAGCCGCTCGGGGTACGTCGTCCAGGTGTAGCCGTTCTTGCCGTTGCGCTCCTCCAGGCCGGGCCCGTTGGGCTTGCGGCCGTACGCGTTGCGCGGGTCGCTGGTGCCGGTCCACAGGTAGATGCGGTTGGGCGCGGTGTCGGCGTGGACGGAGCAGAAGTACGAGTCGCAGACGGTGAACGCGTCGGCGAGGGCGAAGTGGTACTGGAGGTCCTGACGCTTGAGGTGCCCCATCGTCATGACGTCCTGCTTCTGGTTCACCCACTGGTCGTGGCGTCCTTCGTTCCAGGCGAGGTGGCCGCTGCTCCACCCGTGGTCCGTCCCGGCCTGGTGCTCGGTGGTGTTCCTCGGGTCGATGTACCAGGGCAGCACCTCCTTCTCGGAGGCCGGCAGACCGCGGTCGTGGTAGCGGCCGGTCTTCACCGCGGCGGCGGGCTGGTGCCAGTTCGGCCGGCCGTCGGGCAGGGCCGTGGGCCGCGGGTCGTCGAACCCGCGCACCCCGCGGAGGGTGCCGAAGTAGTGGTCGAAGGAACGGTTCTCCTGCATCAGGATGACGACGTGTTCGACGTCCTTGATCGAGCGGGTCCGGCTGATCGCGGGCAGGGCCAGCGCCTTGCCGACCACGGGCGGCAGCGCCCCGAGGCCCGCGGCAGCGGCGGACGCGCCGCCCAGCTGGAGGAAACGGCGCCTGTCGATGGAGGCCACGTGATTGATGTCCTTCCCAGTCGTGCCATGCATGGGTGTTCCGAGAAGGCTCGAACATAGGGCAGCACACACCGGCCGTACACAGTGCGCCGGCGAACGCCGCATGAGCTTTCGGCCAACTGTTGTCCAGTCAACTTCCCGCCGGGGCAGCCTACTCCAGTCGCCGCCGCACCCCGACCGGCCGGAAACGCGAAAAGCCCCCGCCCGGTTCACCCGGCGGGGGCTTTTCTGAATGATTGTTCGGCGGCGTCCTACTCTCCCACAGGGTCCCCCCTGCAGTACCATC
>NZ_JBVIWC010000060.1:0-5265 GCF_055594965.1 Kitasatospora sp. NPDC040550
GCTTCGGTGCGCAGGGGGTTGATCTCGGAGACGGCGCCGACGAGCGTGGTCTTGCCGACACCGAAGCCGCCCGCGATGACGATCTTCGCGGAGGTGGTGGCGCGGGTGGGGGCGGCCGCGTTAGAGCTTGCGAAGTCCACTGAGGACCCTTTCGAGCAGCGTGACGTCGGGCTGGTTTCCGGATTCGCCCCCGGAAGCGGGCTGGTGGATGGCGACGAGGCCGGCCTCGGCCAGGTCGGCCACGAGGATCCGGGCGACTCCCAGGGGAAGTGAGAGCAGTGCCGAGACCTCGGCGACGGACTTGACCTCCGTGCACAGCGTGCAGATCCGCTGGTGCTCGGGGAGGAGGGTGGCCAGGCGCTGCGGATCGACGTCGGCGGAGACCAGGGCCTCCAGCGCGAGTTCGTAGCGGGGCCGGGTGCGACCGCCGGTCATGGCGAAGGGCCGGATCAGCGGGCCGGAGTCCTGCTCGTCCTCGAACTCCTCGATGTGCCCGGGTTCCTGGGCCGGCCGGCGGCCGGGGGCCGGGGTGGGCACCTGGCCGGGCGGCGTCGGGTAGCCGGGCGGCGGGGTGTCGAAGGCGGGCTGCGGCCGGGCGTACGGGTCGTACTGGCCGTACTGCTCCTCGGGCCGGGCGTACGGGTGCTGCTGGGGCTGGCCGTACTGGTGCCGACCGTACTGCTGACCGTGGCCGGCGCCGGGTGCTCCGAAGGCGTCGTGGCCCGTGCCAGGGTACGGAACGCCGTACTGGCCGCTGCGGTCGTCGGGCGGTGTCACGGTTCCTCTCCTCACAAGGTGCGGCGGTGCGGTGCGGGCTTCGGTACGAGTCCGGAGCCGGTGGTGCGAAGGCCGTACAACGTCCGAACCCGAGCCCGCCGAAGCGGGCCCGGGAAGGACGCGGAGGTACTTCGAATACCTGGACGGTATCCGACGAACCGTCAGTGCAGGAGACTGCCCTGGAGTTCTGCGCGGAGCGCGGGGGTGAGGACGGCGCCGGCCCGGTCGACGAGCAGGGCCATCTCGTACCCGACCAGACCGATGTCGGAGTCGGGGGAGGCGAGGACCGCGAGGGCGGAGCCGTCGCTGATGGCCATCAGGAACAGGAAGCCGCGCTCCATCTCGACGACGGTCTGGTTGACCTCGCCGCCTTCGAAGATCCGGCTGGCGCCGGAGGTGAGGGAGGTGAGGCCGGAGGCGACGGCGGCGAGCTGGTCGGCGCGGTCGCGCGGGAAGCCTTCCGACATGCACAGCAGGAGGCCGTCCGCGGAGACCACCACCGTGTGGGACACCCCGGGGGTGTTGTCCACGAAATTGGTGATCAGCCAGTTCAGGTTCTGTGCGGCCTGGCTCATCTGAGTCAACTCAACGCTCCTGGTGGTTCGAGCCGCCGAAGAGATCGGTGCTCCGGTTCTGTCCGTTGCCGGACTGGTCTACCTGATCGGGGTCGATCCGGAAGCTTCCGGTGTTGCCGGCGCTGCGGCCCTGCTCGACACCGCGGCGCAGGTTGGTGAGGCGGCCACGGACCTCCTCGGGGCTGCGGGAGACCTGCGGCCCTTCCTGCGGGGTCGGCTTGGCGTTGCCGGGCACCAGGTTCTGCTTGGGCACGCGCCGGGGCAGTCCGGCCCCGGTGGTGCCGGCGGACGAGGGCTCGCGCAGCTGCTCGGCCCGCTGCCAGTCACCGTCGTTCGGCGACTGCCAGGGGGAGGCGGTCGGGCCGGTCGGGCCGTAGCCGCCCAGTGCGGACACGTCGTGGCCGCGGGACTCGACGGGCGCCGCCGAGGTGTCCTTGGCGCCGGCGAACCAGTTCGGGGTGTCCCCGGACGGGTTCAGGCCGGCCGGGGCGCTGCCCGGGCCGCCGTTCGCCAGCTGCTGGCCGGGGCGGCGCTGGGGCAGCCCGGACGGCAGGGTGGTGGCGGGGGCCGGCGCGGGCTCGGCGGCGGGCAGGGCGGGCGGCTCCGGGGCGTACGGGTGGCCCGCGGGGGCCTCCTGGGCCTGGTGGCCGTAGCCGTCCTGGGCGTACTCGTCCTGCTGGTAGCCGCCCTGGTCGTAGCCGTAGCGGTCGTCGGCGTAGCCCTGGTCGTAACCCTGCTGCGGGTACTGGCCGTAGCCGTCCTGGGCGTACTCGTCCTGCTGGTAGCCGCCCTGGTCGTAGCCGTACTGGTCGTCGGCGCTGTACCGGTCGTCCGAGTAGGAGCCCTGCTGGTAGCCCTGCTGCGGGGCGTACTGGTCGTAGCCCTGCTGGTAGTCCTCCTCGACCTCGGCGTCCAGCACCTGCTCCTGCGGGCCGCCCTCCAGGGCCGCGCGGCGGACCTGGTCGAGGCGCTGCGAGCGCTGGACGGCCTCCAGGGCCGGGCTGAACCCGGAGGAGCCGGCGTTGCCGATGCCGGTGAGGTGGTCGTCGAAGCCGAGCTCGGCGGCGCTGCGGTTGCGGTTGTCCGGGGCCCAATCGGCGGTCGGCTCCTGGTCGGCGAAGATCCGGGAGACGGTGAACTGCTCCTCCGGCTCCGGCGCCACCGCGGACTTGGTGACGAACGGCGGGAGCATGACCAGCGAGGTGGTGCCGGCGGACTCGCCGGACGGGCGGAGCTGGACGCGGATGTCGTGCCGCTGGGAGAGCCGGCCGACCACGAAGAGGCCCATGCGGCGGGAGATGGTGGCGTCGACCGTGGGCGGCTCGGCCAGCTTCTCGTTGATCTCCGCGAAGTCGTCGGCGGTGAGGCCGATGCCCTTGTCGTGGATCTCGACCAGCACCCGGCCGTCCGGCAGGCGGGTCGCGTTGACCAGCACCCGGGTCTGCGGGCTGGAGAACGAGGTGGCGTTCTCCAGCAGCTCGGCGAGCAGGTGGACGAGGTCGGTCACGGCGGCGCCGACGACCTCGACCTCGGGGATGCCGGACAGCTCGACGCGCTCGTACTGCTCCACCTCGGAGGCGGCGGCGCGCAGCACGTCGACCAGCGGGACCGGGGTGTTCCAGCGGCGGCCGGCCTCCTCGCCGGCGAGGACGAGGAGGTTCTCACCGTTGCGGCGCATACGGGTCGCGAGGTGGTCCAGCTTGAAGAGGTTCTCCAGCTGGTCCGGGTCGGCCTCGTTGTTCTCCAGGTCGGTGATCAGCGCCAGCTGGCGCTGGATGAGGCCCTGGCTGCGGCGCGACAGGTTGGTGAAGATCGCGTTGACGTTCCCTCGCAGCAGGGCCTGCTCGGCGGCGAGCGCCACGGCCTGCTGGTGGACCTGGTCGAAGGCCCGGGCGACTTCGCCGATCTCGTCCTTGCCGTGCAGCGGGATCGCGGTCACCGAGGTGTCGACCCGGTCCGGGTCGGTCTTGGAGAGCTTCTCGACCAGGTCCGGCAGGCGGTGGTCGGCGATCTCCAGCGCGGCGCTGCGCAGGGTGCGCATGCCGAGGATCATCGAGCGGGCGACGTAGCCGGTGAGCAGGCCGGCCAGGATCAGTGCGGCGACGACGATGACCGTGTTGAGGATGGCGTCGTAGAGCGCGTTGTCCTTGAGGTTGCGGGAGTCGGTGAGGACGGCGTCCAGCAGCGCGACTTCGGTGTTCCGCAGGGCCTGGATGTGGGATCCGGCGGCCTGGTTCCAGTTGTCCGGGGTCAGACCGGAGTTCTTGGCCTCGGCGTACGCGGCGTCGGCGGCGGCCTTGCCCTTCTGCTGCCCGATGGCGGCGGCCTCGGCGTAGTTGGCGGCGAGCGCCAGCAGGCCCTGCATGGTGGGCGCGGCGCCGTTCGGCATCTTGTAGGCCGAGCGGTCCTGGGCGGTGGCCAGGGCGACCTGGGCGTCCGCGTACTTGCGGGCGTCCTCGGGCGCGGCACCGGTGTTGAACTCGGAGAGCGAGACCTGCTCCAGCTTCTCCGCGACCAGGATCTGCTGGGTCATGTCCTGGTTCTCGTAGCGCGTGGTCACGCCCTGCGAGGCACCGACCAGCAGGCTCAGCATCAGCGAGCGCTGGGTCGAGGCGGAGGCCTTGGCCAGCGACATCGCGTAGATCGCGCGGCCCTTGCTGGTGGCGTTGGCGGAGCCGTTGCCGACCGAGTTGTCGTAGGCCAGCAGCGGCGCGAACATCGCCGAGTAGGCGCTCGCGGTGGCGCTGGCGAACAGCTCCTTGCCGTAGGCGACCTGCCGCAGGTGCGGGAGGTCGACCACCAGGGTCTGGAAGGCCTCGTGGCGGCGCGGGAGCTCGCCGGACTTGTCGGAGGCGTCGTACGCGGCGTTGTAGGCCTTGAGCGCGGCGTCGGTGTCGGCGCGGCGCTTGGCGACCTCGTTGTTCGGGTCCTGCCCGGTGATCAGGGGTATCAGGGTCTTGTCGCGCTCGTTCTCGAGCGCTTCGGCGAGTTCGGTCGCCGCCTTGGCGAGCTCGGCGGTCTTCTCGGCCTTGGAGGCCTTGATGTAGCCGTCGACCGAGGTGTTCACTCGCAGACCGCCGAAGACGAGACTGATGATCACGGGGATCAGCAGGATCGCGATCAGTCGGGTCGGCACGCGCCAGTTGCGCGGACGGAGGAAGTCGTACCGGCTGGACGGCCCGCCCTCGCCTGACTGACCCGCCGCACCCGTGCGCGGCTCCGTGGAGGCCGTCGGGGGCTTGGGGGCCGGGGTGGTCTGGGGACGCTCCTCGGTGGGAGTGAACGCGGAGAATCCGGCCGGTTCCGCGGCGCCGCCGTTCGGCGCGCTCTGGCGGGGCTCGGAGCGCCGCTGCGGGGCGGGTTGCTGCTTACGCCTCACTCGACTACTACCTCTCGGCCGACTTGCCGGCCATGGATCAATCCAGCGCTACCCCCGGGGCCCTGGCCCGCCGCCGGAAGGCCGGCGCGGGATGTTCAGGGGTAGCTGGAATTTCAGCACGTGCAGGGATGGGGGACAAACAGCCGTCGCAAGGCACCCGCGTCGGAACAATACGGACAATCAACGACATGACGGAGCAAAACCGTGGTGATCTGGCGCTGAGTGACGCTGATTCGCCACGCTGCGTCATTGTTGATCACAAAATGCCTACCGAACTGTTATCCGCTGCTTATACACGGGTCTTGCGCGCGGCCCCGGGAGGACACCGGCCGGTAAAGCACCGCCGCCCCGGCGCCCCGTCAGTGTGACGGTTCGCCGGGGCCGCTCGGTTCCCGCGGGTGCTCGCGCGCCCACCGGTGCCCGTGCGCCCTCTTCAGGCTCAGCGGAGTCGGGCGAGGAGGGCGTGTTCGACGAGGGTGATGAGGGCGCTCTTGGCGCTGTCGCGTCGGCGGGCGTCGAGGGTGATGACGGGGG
>NZ_JBVIWC010000061.1:0-4191 GCF_055594965.1 Kitasatospora sp. NPDC040550
TCCGACAGGAGGCCGTCCACACCCTCCCGGTCCGTGGTGTGGTCGTCCGCGAAACGACGGTCACCCGTCGCATCCGGCACGTACTTCACACAGACAACGATCCTCAAGCTCACGGCCTTGTCTCCTGTACTGGTCTCGTCCGGCGGCTGCGGCGTGCAAGCGGGTGCGAACACGGCACGCACCCGCTCCGGGCAGCGAGTTTCCCGTGCCGGTCCGGAACTTCCTGGCAGCATACTCGGCGGTAGCGCAGTGGTCACTACTGACCAGTAGCTCAGGCTGGACGGCCGGCACCGCCGCTTGCGCCCATCCTGCCCCAGCCGGAGGCCGACCCCACCTCACGGGGGGTACCAACCGTCGACGAATCGGCGAATCCGCTCGCCGACCCCCGCGGCCACCGCCCCGCCGCCGGTCGCCCCGTCCGTCACACCGCCTGGCCGAGCGCCGCGATCACGTCCGCCTTGCGCGGCAGCCCCGCCGCCCGGCGCACCACCCGCCCGGCCGCGTCCAGCACCAGCACGGTCGGCGTCCGCAGCACCTCCAGCCGGCGCACCAGCTCCAGCTGCGCCTCGGCGTCCAGCTCCACGTGCGCGACCCCGTCGACCATCCCGGCCACCTCGGCGAGCACCCGCCGGGTCGCCCGGCACGGCTGGCAGAAGGCGGTGGAGAACTGCACCAGGGTCGCCCGCTCACCGAGCGGCCCGCCCAGATCCTCCGCCGACAGCCGTACCGTCCCGTCCTTGGTGCGCACCCGCAGCCTCCCGTCGCGCCCTGCCCTCACCAGCCCGAACCCGCTCGCCACCGCCAGTACGACGAGGCACACCACGAGTCCGGTCATCCCCCCAGTCTGCGTCAGCGCGTACGGGCTCCGAAAGGGAGGTCGACCTGCCGACACCGGGCCCGTACGATCGGCGGGTGGACTCCGACCGCCTCTCCCCGCCGCTGCTGACCGTCCGTCGCGTCGTCGACCCGAGGCCCGTCACCACCGTCCGCTGTCGCTGACGCGCCCCGCCGCAGCCCGCCCGCCGCAGCCGCCCGTCGCGACCACTCCGGAGACCCCTTGCAGACCGACCCCCGAGGTCACCGCTTCGCCGCCGCGCTCACCAGCGTGCTACTGGCCGCCGTCCTGATCACCGGCAGCGGCCTGCTGCTCTCCCTCCAGGCGCTGGTCTTCCTGGTCGGCGCGGTGGGCGGCCCCCGCCGCTCCCCGTACGTCGGCCTGTTCCAGCTCCTCATCGCCCCGCGTCTGGCGCCGCCCACCACGACCGAGGACGAACGCCCGCTGCGCTTCGCCCAGGGCGGCGGCGCCGTCTTCGCCGTCATCGGCACCCTCGGCTTCCTCACCGGCGTCGACTGGCTCGGCCTGCTGACCGCCGGCTTCGCCCTCGCCGCGGCCTTCCTGAACGCCGCCTTCGGCTACTGCCCGGGCTGCGAGATCTACCCGATCGTCCGCCGCGCCCAGGGCCGGCTGGGTGCCGGGGCCTGACCGGCCGGGCCGGGCCGGGCCGGGTGGCGGACCCCGCCGGGCCGGGTGGCAGGCCGGGTGACGGGCCGGGTGACGGGCCGGAAAAGTTCCCGGTCGGATTCATCACGGAGATCACACCGCGAATATTCGCTTGGCCGCACGCCTCAGGTGACAGCAGGCACTCGTTCGGGGGATCATCTCCGTGTATCACCCGTGACCGCCGCGGCGTGCCGTGCTCCGGTCGGCTCCCGCGCACGGCGCGGGTCCCCGCCGTACCGGGCCCCGGCCCGTGGAAGTCAGGACTGACCGTGGCAGAGTTCGTCTACCCGCCGGTGATCGGCGCCGCACTCACCGCCTTCCGCGCGCTCGACGTGCGGATCAAGATCATCGGTGCCGAGCACATCCCCGCCAGGGGCGGAGCGGTACTGGTCAGCAACCACATCAGCTACCTGGACTTCCTCTTCGCCGGCCTCGGCGCCTACCGCGGCGGCAAGCGCAAGACCCGCTTCATGGCCAAGGACGACGTCTTCCGGCACAGCATCTCCGGCCCGCTGATGCGCGGCATGAAGCACATCCCGGTCGACCGCACCGACGGCCAGCCCGCCTACGAGGCCGCCGTCCGCGCCCTCAAGGCCGGCGAGGTCGTCGGGGTCTTCCCCGAGGCCACCATCAGCCGCTCGTTCATGTTGAAGAAGTTCAAGACCGGCGCCGCCCGGATGGCCGCCGACTCCGGCGCCCCGCTGCTGCCGGTCGTCCTGTGGGGCACCCAGCAGCTCTGGACCAAGGGTCGCCCGAAGACCCTCACCAAGCGCCACGTCCCGGTGACGATCATGATCGGCGAACCGATTCACCTCGGCCCGAACGACAAGCCCGTCATGGTCACCAGAAAGCTGCGCGCCGCCATGAGCGAGATGCTCGACCGGGCCCAGCGCGAGTACCCCGGCAAGCCCGCCGGCCCCGACGACACCTGGTGGCTGCCCGCCCAGCTCGGCGGCACCGCGCCGACCCTGGAGGTCGCCGAGGCCGAGGACGAGGCGGAAGCCCTCGCCAAGGCCGAGCGCCGCGCCGCCCGGGGCTGACCCTCCCGCCAGGCCGTCTACTCCGTGTGACCGAGCCGATGCGATCCGTCGCGTGTCGCCCGGCCGCCGACACACCCCGTCTGACACAGTGACAGCTCCTTCCAGGGGTCCTCCTCCTGGATGCGTCCTGCGCCCTGTGTCCCGCCCACCGCGGACCGGGGCACACGTCGAAGCGGTCGGAAAGGTCGAAGACGGAGATGACACGGATCACCGGCACACGGCAGTCCCCCAGCAGCAGCAAGGCCCGCACCCGCGCAACCGCCGGTGCGGGCCTCCTGCTTCTGGGCACCCTGCTCACCGGGTGCGGGGCCGAACCCGGCGACATCCCGCTCTCCGAGATCCGCCCGGAGTCCCCCACCGCCACCCCCGACCCGACCCCGTCCGCGACCCCCGGCGTCGTCGGCGCCGCGCACGCAGAGGCCCGCAACGGACTGATCGTCAGCCGGGCCTACACCGACGCCGCCCGCACCACCAGCGCCATCGTCACCCTCGGCCCGGACGGCGCCGACCAGCACCAGATCACCCAGCCGCCCGCGCGCGCCCGCGACGACCACCCCGACTGGAACCCCGACGGCAGCGCCGTCGCCTTCGACCGCACCGACCCGCAGTCCGGCACCGCCCGGCTCTGGACCGTCACCACCGGCGGCGACAACGCCCACCAGATCAGCCAGCTCTGCGACGCCGGCAGCGGCACCGCCGACTGCGCCAACGAGGACGAACGCGCCCCCGCCTTCTCCCCCGACGGCAAGCAGCTCGCGTTCAGCCGCTCCTGGGGCGCCCTCGACCAGGCCCACAACAACCAGGTCCAGTACTCGGACCTCTACCTGATGAGCCCCGACGGCACCAACGTCCAGCGGCTCACCTTCCTGACCAACGACAAGCCCTACTCGGGCTCCGTCAGCAACCCCAGTTGGTCCCCCGACGGCAAGCAGCTCACCTTCGAGTACCGCACCAGCGCCACCGGACAACCCGCCAACAGCCGCGCCGTCTACGTCGTCGGCACGGACGGCACCGGGCTGCGCCAGCTCACCCCCTGGGAACTACGCGCCGGCGACCGCGCGAGCTGGTCCCCCGACGGCAGCCAGATCCTCTTCACCACCTACCCGGCCGGCCCCGACAACACCCCCGGCGGCGGCATCTACACCGTCCACCCCGACGGCACCGCCATCGGCGCCCTCACCCCGGCCCCGTCCACCGCCTTCTACGGCGCGGCGGCCTACGCACCCGACGGCAAGTCCATCGTCTTCGCCCAGTCCCCCTCGGGCGGCGGCGCCGATCTCTACAGCATGCGCCCCGACGGCACGGGCGTCGCCCGCCTCACCAACACCGCCGACAAGTGGCTGGACCGGCCGGCCTGGGGCACCGCGGCAGTACCCGCAGCACCGGCAGCGCCCGCTGACCCGTCGGCACCCGCTTCGGCACCCGCTTCGGCCGCAGCGTCGGCGGCACCTTCGGACGCTCCGGCCGCTGACCCCAAGCCGGCCCAGGCCCAGGGGCAGCCGAAGACCGACGACACCCAGCTACCGGACGAGGAAGACGACAACTGAGCGGAAAAGCGAAAAGCCCCTGATCCGAAGGGATCAGGGGCTTTTCTGAATGATTGTTCGGCGGCGTCCTACTCTCCCACAGGGTCCCCCCTGCAGTACCATC
>NZ_JBVIWC010000062.1:0-2971 GCF_055594965.1 Kitasatospora sp. NPDC040550
GATCGGCGTGGCATTCCGGGTGGGAAGGTCGTTGTCGGTGGTGGGGTGGTGGGGTTGGTCGTGGTGTTGTTCGCGGTTGTTCTCGGTGTCGATCCCCAGTTGCTGGGCCTGTCCGGTGGTGGTGGTGGTTCCTCTGTGACCGGGGTGCGTGGCGAGAGTGAGGTGCGTCAGTCGTGCAAGAAGGGTGTGGACGCGAATAGGCGTCAGGACTGCCGGATCACCGCGGTGACCAACAGTCTCCAGGAGTTCTGGAGTGTGGAGTTGCCGCGTCGTGGCGGGGTCGTCTACAGGCCGGCTCAGACGGTGTTGTTCACCGGTCGGGTCTCCACGGCGTGTGGTGCGGCGACTTCCGCGGTTGGTCCGTTCTACTGTCCGGGTGACCGGATGGCCTACTTCGATCTTGGTTTCTTCGATGAGTTGTCCACCCGTTTCGGTGCCAAGGGTGGGCCGTTCGCTGAGTCCTATGTCGTCGCCCATGAGTACGGCCACCATCTGCAGAACCTGCTGGGCACGATGCAGAAGGTGGGCGGTGATCGTCAGGGCGCGGACAGTGCCTCGGTGCGTCTGGAGTTGCAGGCCGACTGCTATGCGGGGGTGTGGGCGCATCATGCCACCACGACCGCGCAGGCCTCGACGGGGCGTGCGTTGATCTCGGTTCTGACCGACCAGGACATCGCCCAGGGCCTGGACGCGGCGGCGGCCGTCGGCGATGACCGGATCCAGAAGCAGGCTACCGGCAGGATCAACCCGGAGGCGTGGACGCATGGTTCCTCCGCTCAGCGCAAGGCCTGGTTCACCACCGGTTACCGTGGCGGGGACATGACCCAGTGCGACACCTTCTCCGGGAAGATCTGACGCACCCCCCCGCTCGACCACCCCCGCTCGCCTCCGTGGTGTGGATCCGATCTCCCGACTCGCCCCCCGCTTGCCCGGTGCTCGCCTCCGTGGTGTGACCCGATCTCCCGGCTCGCCCCCCGCTTGCCCGCTGCTCGCCCCCCGCTTGCCCGGTGCTCGCCTCCGTGGTGTGACCCGATCTCCCGGCTCGCCCCCCGCTTGCCCGCTGCTCGCCCCCCGCTTGCCCGGTGCTCGCCTCCGTGGTGTGACCCGATCTCCCGGCTCGCCCCCCGCTTGCCCGCTGCTCGTCGCCGTGGTGTGGATCCGATCTTTTGGCTCGTCCCCTGGCTCGTCGCCGTGGTGTGGACCTGGTCTTCCGGCTCGACCCCCGTGGTGTGGCCGGTCTTCTTGCGCGTTCGGGTCGTCCATGGCCCGGGCGGGGGCGTGTGTTGCTTCCGGGTGGCTTGGATGGTGGTGCCCCGGTGGGTTGTCTTCTTCCGCGGGGGGGACACCGCCGCGGGGTGCTTCGCGCTCTCCATGGATGCCTGGGACGGCTGCCGGGCTGCCTGTGAATGCTTCCTGAGCGCGGTCGAGGGGGCGGGGACGCTGCTCGCCGGGGATGTGCGTGTGGCCTACGGTCTGGACGTCAAGCGGGAGTTCGAGGTTTCGGTGTCGCGGGGGGTGGGTGTGGGGATCGTTGCCGCCGTGGTCGTCGGTGGGCGGGCGTGGCCGTCGAGCGGGGTGGCGTTGGCGGTCGCGGACCCGGGTATGAGGTTGTGCGACGGCCGCCGGGGCCGCACCGGCTTGGTGTTGGAGTTCCGCCGGGCTTGTGTCGGGTGCCGTGTCCTCTTCCACGGCACCCTGACCTGGCGCCGCCGTGTCCATGGCGGTGTCCTTCGTCTCGGGGGCCGACCGGGCCCACTGCTCCCGTGCTATCCGCGGCCGTCTGCGTGGGCGCGGCACCGCACGGTGGTTCCCGTCCCCGCGGGCCGACGGGCCCACCGCTCACGCCGGGGCGGCCACGGGGGCCAGGCCGTCGGCCTTCGACCCGACCGTCACCGACGCCGAGTGTCTGCGGGGGAGGGATGGGCTGTGCCGGGGGCCCGTTGTGGTGACGTACTCCGCGTGGGCGGGGTGTCTTCGAGTTCGGGGCGGCCGTCCGCTCCAGGTGAGTGTCGGGCGGTGCGGTGTGGTGGCTCGGGGGAGTGTTCCGGGGCTGGAGCCTTCGGCCGGCCCGGGGGGGGGGAGAGACGGGAAGCCCGGGGCATGGAACCCTTTGAGTGGTTCGCGATCGCGTGCGAGTCGCGGGACTTCGTCGAGGTGAACGGGGCGGGTAGGGCCGAGCGCGGGTCGGTGTTGTTCTACCTGCTCGGTGGGCGGGTGGGAGCGGCGCGGGTCACTGGTGTGGTGCCCGGGGTGACCTTGAACCCGGGGGCGGGTAGTGGGGTTGGATCCTGGGTGGCTGGAGCGCGTTCCCTGGGTGGTTTTCACCGGGTCGGGGAGCTGGTCGTGGTGGTGGCCGGGCCGTGTCCCGTTCTGTTGCTGGTGGAGTGGGTGGGGGTCGAGGCGAAGGTGGCGCGGTGCCGGGGTGGGGACGGGTCTGGTCGTCACCGTGTTCCGCCGCCGCGCTGCACCGGGTCGGGGGGCCGGACGGGTGTGCCCGGGACCGTCTGCGTTCCCTCGCATCGAACCCGCCGCCGCGCCCGCTCGGCCCGAGCACCCTGCCCGTGGGCAGGGGAAGTCGGGCCGGCCGACTTTCTGTGCGCGGTGCGGGCCTCGGCCCGGGGGTGCGGGGGGGCCGTCCCGGTGGGGTGGGTGGTGGGGGTGCCCGGAGTCGGGCGTGCCGGCTTCGTGTGCGCGGTGCGGGCTTCGGCCCGGGGGTGTGGGGGGCGTGCCGTCCCGGTGGGGGCGCATCGGGAGTCGGGCGTGCCGGCTTCCGGTGCGTGGTGCGGGTTTCGGCCCGGGGGCGGGTTCGCGTTGCTCGATGGGGTGGGGTGGTTGGGGGAGTGGTTGGGCGGTGGTGGGGGCACGGGGGAGTCGGCCCGGTCGGCTTCCTGTGTGTGGTGTGGGTTTCGGCCGGGGGGTGCGGGGGGTGTTCCGTCTCGGTGGGGTGGGGGCGCAGCGGGAGTCGGCTCCG
>NZ_JBVIWC010000064.1:0-1394 GCF_055594965.1 Kitasatospora sp. NPDC040550
CTGAGACCTGATGCCGAGCCGATTGTGGTGAAGTGGATGATCCTATGCTGTCGAGAAAAGCCTCTAGCGAGTTTCATGGCGGCCCGTACCCCAAACCGACTCAGGTGGTCAGGTAGAGAATACCGAGGCGTTCGGGTGAACTATGGTTAAGGAACTCGGCAAAATGCCCCCGTAACTTCGGGAGAAGGGGGGCCATTCCTGGTGACGAGTCTTGCACTCTGAGCTGGGGGTGGCCGCAGAGACCAGCGAGAAGCGACTGTTTACTAAAAACACAGGTCCGTGCGAAGCCGTAAGGCGATGTATACGGACTGACGCCTGCCCGGTGCTGGAACGTTAAGGGGACCGGTTAGCTCTGATTCGTCAGGGCGAAGCTGAGAACTTAAGCGCCAGTAAACGGCGGTGGTAACTATAACCATCCTAAGGTAGCGAAATTCCTTGTCGGGTAAGTTCCGACCTGCACGAATGGCGTAACGACTTCTCGACTGTCTCAACCATAGGCCCGGTGAAATTGCATTACGAGTAAAGATGCTCGTTTCGCGCAGCAGGACGGAAAGACCCCGGGACCTTTACTATAGCTTGATATTGGTGTTCGGTTCGGCTTGTGTAGGATAGGTGGGAGACTGTGAAGCAGCAACGCCAGTTGTTGTGGAGTCGCCGTTGAAATACCACTCTGGTCGTGCTGGATGTCTAACCTGGGTCCGTGATCCGGATCAGGGACAGTGTCTGGTGGGTAGTTTAACTGGGGCGGTTGCCTCCTAAAGGGTAACGGAGGCGCCCAAAGGTTCCCTCAGCCTGGTTGGCAATCAGGTGTTGAGTGTAAGTGCACAAGGGAGCTTGACTGTGAGACTGACGGGTCGAGCAGGTACGAAAGTAGGGACTAGTGATCCGGCGGTGGCTTGTGGAAGCGCCGTCGCTCAACGGATAAAAGGTACCCCGGGGATAACAGGCTGATCTTCCCCAAGAGTCCATATCGACGGGATGGTTTGGCACCTCGATGTCGGCTCGTCGCATCCTGGGGCTGGAGTAGGTCCCAAGGGTTGGGCTGTTCGCCCATTAAAGCGGTACGCGAGCTGGGTTTAGAACGTCGTGAGACAGTTCGGTCCCTATCCGCTGTGCGCGTAGGAGTGTTGAGAAGGGCTGTCCCTAGTACGAGAGGACCGGGACGGACGAACCTCTGGTGTGCCAGTTGTCCTGCCAAGGGCATGGCTGGTTGGCTACGTTCGGGAGGGATAACCGCTGAAAGCATCTAAGCGGGAAGCCTGCTTCGAGATGAGCACTCCCACCTCCTTGAGAGGGTAAGGCTCCCAGTAGACGACTGGGTTGATAGGCCGGATATGGAAGCCCTGTGAGGGGTGGAGTTGACCGGTACTAATAGGCCGAGGGCTTGTCCTCAG
>NZ_JBVIWC010000065.1:0-1337 GCF_055594965.1 Kitasatospora sp. NPDC040550
CCGCTGACAGTGAGGATGTTCATGAGCGTCTCCCGGCGGGGCCTGACCCACCCTCTGACTGACCTCGGGTCCTCAACGGGATCTGTCGGCCCCGTCCGGGAGTCGCTCGTGTGCATCCACCGGCCCGGCTTGCGTGACTTCATAAGAGCCTGGCCAGAGGCCCCATCACTGTCCTGTCCGCCCGCCGGACCGGTGGCTGCCGCCCTGACCGGTCGATTGGAGAGGACGGCGATGTCCACCATCGCACAGCAGAGCCGCGAGATCACCGGCGGCGTCGATACCCACAAGGACACTCACACGGCGGCGGCCGTCGATTCTGCCGGACGGCCGCTGGGCGCTGAGCAGTTCGAGGCCACCGCGGCCGGCTACCGCGAGCTCCTGGCATGGCTCCGCTCGTTCGGCACCCTGGTGCTGGTCGGGGTGGAGGGCACCGGCGCCTACGGGGCCGGCCTGGCCCGCCACCTGCGCGAGCAGGACGTGACCGTGGTGGAGATCGACCGCCCGGACCGCAAGGCCCGCCGGTGGCAGGGCAAGTCCGACCCGGTCGACGCCGAGGCCGCCGCACGGGCGGCGCTGTCCGCCCGCCGCACAGGGATACCCAAGCAGCGCGACGGCCGGGTGGAAGCCCTACGAAACCTGCGAGTGGCCCGCCGCAGCGCGGTGCGTCAACGAACCGACGTGGCACGGCAGATGAAGACACTGGTCATCACCGCGCCGGAAGAACTGCGGGCCGTTCTGCGGGACCTGGGCGACCGGCAGCTGATCGCCACCTGCGCGGCCTCGCGACCGGACGCCAAGCGGGCGGGCGAACCGGTCGTCGCGGCCAGACTCGCGCTGCGGACCCTGGCCCGCCGCCACCAGCGACTCGGTGAGGAGATCGTCGAACTCGACGAGCTCATCATCCCCCTGGTCACCGAGATCGCCCCGACCCTGCTCGCCCTGAACGGTGTCGGCGCGGACGTCGCCGGGCAGCTGCTGGTCACGGCCGGGGAGAACTCCGAGCGCCTGCGCTCCGAGGCGGCCTTCGCCATGCTCTGCGGTGCGGCCCCGCTGCCGGCCTCCTCCGGCCGCACCCAGCGCCACCGCCTCAACCGAGGCGGTGACCGAGGCGCCAACTCAGCCCTCTACCGGATCGTGCTCTGCCGCCTGCGCTGGGACCAGCGCACGAAGGACTACACGGCCCGCCGCACCGCCGACGGCCTGTCGAAGAAGGAGATCATCCGCTGCCTCAAGCGGTACATCGCCCGCGAGATCTACCAAGTCCTGACCGCACCCAGCACCTCACCGATCACCGCCGAGAAGCTCACAACCGCTGCTTGACATCCATAAGAGCATCC
>NZ_JBVIWC010000066.1:0-1314 GCF_055594965.1 Kitasatospora sp. NPDC040550
GGCGGTTTCTAGGGGTCGTTGCAACACGTGGTCGGTTGTCTAGGCCGCGATGAGTTTATGCAGGCGCTCGGCTGGGGTTTCCCAGCCGAGCGTTTTGCGTGGGCGGCCGTTGAGTCGGGCAGCGATCGCCGTGAGGTGTTCGGGGCTGTGGACGGACAGGTCGGTGCCCTTCGGGAAGTACTGCCGCAGCAGGCCGTTCGTGTTCTCGTTCGAGCCGCGCTGCCAGGGACTGGCGGGGTCGCAGAAGTAGACCGGGATGCCGGTGGCGACTGTGAACGAGCCGTGCGAGGCCATCTCGGAGCCCTGGTCCCAGGTCAGCGAGCGGACCAGGTGGGCGGGCAGGGTCTTCACGGTGTCGACGAGGGCGTCGCGGACGTGTTCGGCGGTGCGGCCGTTGGGCAGGTGCAGGAGCATCACGTAGCGGGTGGTGCGTTCGACCAGGGTGCCGATCGCGGAGGCGCCGTCCTTGCCGACGATGAGATCGCCCTCCCAGTGCCCGGGGACCGCCCGGTCCTCGGCCTCGGCGGGACGCTCGCTGATCATGACCATCGGGTCGACGAACCGCGGTTGGCGGCGGTTGGCCTGACGCTGCGGCTTGCGGCGGGCACGGCCCGTGCGCAGGGCGCCGGCCAGCTCGCGTCGCAGCTCGCCGCGGCCTTGGACGTAGAGGGCCTGGTAGACGGTCTCGTGGGCCACGTGCATCTCCGGCCTGTCGGGGAAGGCGTTGCGCAGAGCGTGGCAGATCTGCTCCGGGCTCCATTCCAGGTCCAGGCGGTGCTGGATGAAGTCCCGCAGCTCGGGGTTCTGGGCGATCTTGCCGGGCTTGGGGCGCGGTCGGCGCTGTTCGGCACGGCGATGGGCGGCGTGGGGCCGGTAGGCCCACCGGGAGACGTCACCGCGCAGGGGTACACCGTTGCGGCGTATCTCGCGGCTGACCGTTGAGGGGCTGCGGCCCAGCTCGGCGGCGATCGTACGGACGCTCGCGCCCTCGCGCAGCCGGTCGGCTATGTGTATCCGGTCGCCCTCGAGCAGGAACCGCGACGGACCGGAAGCCGGTGCCTCCACGTGGATGGGAGGCACCGGCTTCCGGCCGTTCGGCGGCGAGTGCCAGCCGTTGCGCCACCGCTTGCCCGTCCGGACATCGATGCCAACGATTCGGCACGCCTCTCTGCTGCTGTAGCCCTGACGCATGAGCTGGAAGTATGCCTCCCGCTCACGGGTCAGACGAGGCCCCTTGGCACCCCGGTCCTTCCGAATCTCGAAGTCCATAACACCCCTTGAGCTGGGGTGTTGCAACGACCACTAGAACCTAAG
>NZ_JBVIWC010000067.1:0-1313 GCF_055594965.1 Kitasatospora sp. NPDC040550
TCCGCCGCGAACGGAGCGATCTTCGCCTCGGCCAGCGAACGCACCGCCTCACGGAGCATCTCGTGCTCCTCGGAGATACGGAAGAGATCGAAGTCCTGGCTCATGATCGCCACTCCTGTTTCACGACGGTACTCAGTACCCTTCATTATGCACGTGCGTGGCAAAAAGGGAACTCAGTGCCTTCACAGGATGGCACTGAGTTCCCTATCCTTTTCCTGCCGAACTACCGCCGAACTACTGACGTACTTCAGCCGACAGAGCCGGTCCGAGCGCAGGGAGATGACAGCGTGGTCCACTCAGCCATCGATGCCGACACCCGGAGCACGACGCTGTACTTCCAGCGCTGTACCTGGTGCAACAACCCGACCTTCCAACGGCTGCTCTGCCCCACCTGCGGCTCCACCGAGCTGCGACTGGAGCCCAGCGAGGGCACCGGCGTGGTCCGCCGCTGCGCGGTCGAACAGGCCCGGACGCCGCTGGTCCGGCAGAAGTCGCTGATCCGGATGGAGGAGGGGTTCGACGTCTGGTGCATCGTGGACGGGATGCGCAGCACCGTCCCGGTCGGCACCCGGGTGCGGCTGTACTCCTCCCCCGACTCCGAGCAGCCCGAGCTGCGGCTGCTGCCGATGGAGGAGCCGCCGCCGGTGCAGGACCTCGAACCGCGGCCGCTGCCGCCCACCAAGGGCGGTTTCACCCAGCACCTGGCGGCCTTCGCCGAATAGCCGGCGGAGTCGGTTCCCGGATTTCGGACCTCGGACCTCGGACCTCGGACCGGGACGGCGCGCGGGCGGCGGGAACGGGAGACCACGGGCCGGGAACGGTGAACAACGGAGGGCGTGGCACTCGGTACCGGGGTACCGAGTGCCACGCCCTCCGGTCGTCGCGGGGTCGCCGCGAGGTCGTCGCGAGGTCGTCGCGGGGGATCAGCCCTTGCGGGTCTTCACCTCGGCGGTCAGCTGCGGCAGCACCTCGAAGAGGTCGCCGACCACGCCGTAGTCGGCGAGCTCGAAGATCGGGGCCTCGGGGTCCTTGTTGACGGCCACGATGGTCTTCGAGGTCTGCATGCCGGCCCGGTGCTGGATGGCACCCGAGATGCCGTTGGCCACGTACAGCTGGGGCGAGACCTGCTTGCCGGTCTGGCCGACCTGGGAGCTGTGCGGGTACCAGCCGGCGTCGACGGCGGCGCGCGAGGCACCGACGGCCGCGTCCAGCGCGTCCGCGAGCTCCTCGACCACGCCGAAGCCCTCGGCGGCACCGACGCCGCGGCCGCCGGAGACCACGATGGCGGCCTCGGTCAGCTCGGGACGGCCGGT
>NZ_JBVIWC010000068.1:0-1272 GCF_055594965.1 Kitasatospora sp. NPDC040550
TGCCCGAAGCGGCCGAGGGGCTGGGGGAGGCCGACACGGGGGAGGCGTCGGTGGTGACCGCTTGTCGTTGTGGTCCCGGTGGGTGCGGCGCGGACGGGAGGACGAGGCACAGCGCTGCCGCGGTGCAGGCCGCGGTCGCGCCCAGGGCGTACCGGCGGTGGCGGCGCCGGTCGGCGCGTCGGCGGATCTCCGTAGCGGGCAGGGCCGGCGCGGGCAGCTGCGTGCCGAGCAGCCGCAACCGGTCGCCGACGGTGTCGTGGAGGGTGTCGTGGATGGGGTCGTGGACGGGGTCAGACACGGAGCTTTCCTTCCTCGCTGGTCGGGGTGCGGTCGGTGAGTCTGGCCGCGAGCGCGGTCCGGCCGCGGGCGAGGCGGCTCTTGACGGCGCTGACGCTGGCGCCGGTCTCGGCCGCGACCTGGTCGACGGAGAGGTCGCACATGTGGTGCAGGACCAGGGCGCTCCGCTGTGCCTCGGGCAGGTCACGAAGCGCGGTGACCAGCATCAGGTGCTCCTCGGTGGGCGGTTCGACGGTGGGTGGTTCCCGGTGGTGATGGCGTCCGGCCAGGTGCAGGCCCCGGGCCAGCCGCCGCCAGCGGGAGACGGCCAGCCGCCGGGCCGTGGTCCGGATCCATGCCTCCGGGGCGTGGTCCGTGTTGAAGGTGCGCCGTCGGTCCCACGCGCGGATGAAGGCCTCCTGGACCACGTCCTGCGCTTCGGACCAGTTGCCGGTCAGCGCGTAGAGCTGCCCGGTCAGGCGGGAGAAGGACGCCGCGTAGAACGCGTCGAACTCCTGTGGCGTCATCAAGGGCCTCTCCTCCGGGGCTCTCCGTCAGTTCGCGGCACGGGCGGCTCGCGAGGAAGCACTCCTCGGCGGCGGTGGAGCCGTGTGTCCTGGGCGGAGCCTCCCGCCTTGTACGCACGAGCTCCGCCCCGGGGTTGCACCCACGGTCTATGACCTGGATCACGTGTGCCGGGTGCGACCGGCCGGGCGTCGGGAGGCGTACCGGGATGCGGGCATCAATCGGACGCCCGCAGGAAAGGACACGGATTCATGCGCATCCGCCCGATCACGCTCATCGCCGCCACCGCCGCGGTCATCGCGACTGCGGGGGGAGTGGCCACCGCCGCGAGCTCCACCCCCACCCCCACTCCCACGGCCACCCCCGCGGCCCAGGGCCAGCCCTCCGCTGCGCCCACCCCTGCGCCCTCCGCCGCGACCGGCGGCGGCTCGTCCGTCACCAGCGCGCCTGCCACCCCGGCCGCGTCGGGCG
>NZ_JBVIWC010000069.1:0-1139 GCF_055594965.1 Kitasatospora sp. NPDC040550
CTAGTGTCCTGAGTCAGGAATTCGCTTCAGATATCCGGCTAGGCGGTCGAGGATCTCGTCGGCTGTCTTGGTCCAGACGTAGGGCTTCGGGTTGGTGTTCCAGGTGGCGATCCAGTCACGGATATCGGCTTCGAGGGCCTGGACGGACTTGTGGACGCCTCGCCGTATCTGTTTGTTCGTCAGTTCGGCGAACCAGCGCTCGACCAGGTTGAGCCATGACGAGCCGGTCGGGGTGAAGTGCAGGTGGAAGCGAGGGTGGGAGACCAGCCAGGTCTTGATCGCCGGCGTCTTGTGGGTGGCGTAGTTGTCCAGCACCAGGTGAACATCCAGCCCCTCGGGGACCTCCTTGTCCAGCCGGAGCAGGAACTTCTTGAACTCCTCGGCCCGGTGGCGGCGGTGAAGCGAGCCGATGACCCTGCCGGTGGCGACCTCGAGTGCGGCGAACAGGGTGGTGGTGCCGTGGCGGACGTAATCGGCGGTCATCCGCTGCGGCACGCCCGGCATCATCGGCAGCACCGGCTGGGACCGGTCGAGCGCCTGGATCTGGGATTTCTCGTCCACGCAGAACACCAGGGCCCGCTCGGGCGGGTCAAGGTAGAGGCCGACCACGTCATGGACCTTCTCCACGAAGTACGGGTCGGCGGACAGCTTGAAGGTCTCAGCGCGATGCGGCTGCAGTCCGAACGCGCGCCAGACCCGTGACACGGTGGACTGGGACAGGCCGGTCTCCCTGGCCATCGACCGGGTCGACCAGTGCGTAGCATCCTTCGGGGTGCGCTCCAGGGTCTTGGCGACCAGCTCGGCCACCTGCTCGTCGGTCACCGTGCGGGGACCTCCCGGCCTGGGCATGTCGCCCAGGCCGGCGATCCGGTGCTCGACGAACCTGGCCCGCCACCGGCCGACCGCATGCGGCGTCGATCCCAGCCGCTCCGCAACGTCCTTGTTGGACGCGCCGCTCGCGCACTCCAGGATGATCCGGCACCGCAAAGCCCAGGCCTGCGACGTCGACCGGCGACGCACCCACCCCTCCAGGGCAGCCCGCTCATCCTCCGACAACACCAACTCGACCTTTGGCCGACCCGTCCGCGCCACAGCCCCAGTCTATATTTATGAATGAAATTCCAGACTCAGGACACTAG
>NZ_JBVIWC010000070.1:0-1101 GCF_055594965.1 Kitasatospora sp. NPDC040550
AGATACGACTGTGAGGATGGTCGGGTGCCGCCCCGGGCGGTGGTCTGGCCCGAGATACGACTGGCGTTGATGCCTTGAGCTTGATCTGCCGACCACTGCCCGGGGCGGGGCGTGCCGCCGCCGGACGGGTGGGCGTGTCCCGATAGGGGCCTTCGCGACGCGCACCGTCACAGTCCTGACCGCCTCACCGGCCCGGCGCCGGCCCCTCAGTGCCCCCGGTGTTCAGGAGACAGACGACCGTGCCCAGCATGACCCGGCAAGCCCCTCAGCTGCACGAAATGACCGGCCGCCCAGAGGAGATCGTGTTGGGGGTGGACACCCACAAGGATGTTCACGTCGCTGCGGTGATCACTTCCACCGGAGCCACGCTGGATACCCGAAGCTTCCCGACCACGCGGGACGGATACCGACAACTCCTATCCTGGGCAAGGGCCTTCGGGATCCTGCAGCGGGCTGGAGTCGAGTGCACCGGCTCGTACGGTGCCGCCCTGACCCGCTACCTTCACAACGAAGGCGTCGCGGTGACCGAGGTCAATCAGCCGGACAAGGCCCTGCGGCGCCGCCGAGGGAAGACCGACGCAATCGACGCAGGGGCGGCCGCCCAGGCAGTGCTCTCGGGCCGCGCCACCGCCACCGCAAAGACCGCCGACGGTCCGGTGGAGGCGGTTCGGCTGTTCAAAATGGCCAAGAGCTCCGCAGTCAAGTCACGCTCGCAGGCGATCAACCAGCTCAAAGCTGTTCTGGTCTCCGCTGACCCCGCACTGCGTGAATCGCTGGCAGGCCTCAGCAATCCCAAACTCATCCGTCGATGCTCCGAGCTGGAGGCCGCTACCGGGACCACCCCGGCCATGGCCGCACGCCACACCCTGCGGCGGCTGGCCGAGCGGATCCGCCATCTCACCGAGGAGATCAACGACCTCACCGCACGGATCACCTCGGCGATCACCTCCTACGCGCCGAAGCTCCTGGACTGCTACGGCGTCGGCCCCGACACCGCGGCTGCCTTGCTGATAGCAGCTGGCGACAACCCGGACCGGATGGGCGGCGAGGGCTCCTTCGCCGCCCTCTGCGGCGTCAGCCCGGTGGAGGCGTCATCCGGCA